>CAXTRM010000016.1:0-7525 GCA_964246625.1 uncultured Acidobacteriaceae bacterium | reverse complement strand
ATGGATGGGTGCGCCCGTTGGGAGTGCCCCGTGATCTCTGCCGCACTGGACCGCGCCTGGTTTCGCTACGTGGGAGCCGCCGTTAAAGGCGCAGTTCGACCGCTGCCATCTCCGCCACCTTTACCAACGCGCAGATCGCGCAATAACAGCACACTCGCAAGGGACTGACTGGCAACAGGAAACCCGTGCTCTCACCCTTCAATCTCTGACCAAATCCACCACGAAAGGAACACCCCTATGCCTACACCACGTCGCTACTCCAAGAGAGAACTGCTGGGCCAGCTGCGCGTCGAGTATCTCTTCTCCGTCCATGAACTGCCGGGCATCACGTCGTCCTCTTCGCGATGGGAGATCCTGGGCGCCTTTCTGCAAGCCGGTGAGGCCCGGGCCGAGCGGCTGATCGAGACAGAGGGCGGCTTCCTCTTTCTGCAGAGCATCCCGGGGCGGCGGAACACCGGAGCCATTTACGTCTACAACGAGGCCGCCCAGGTGTTCCTCTGGCTGCGTTTCGACAGGGATGACGACCTCAATGGCGCGGACTTCGATCAAGCCGTCTGGGCGTACCGGCTTCTTCAGTGGACCAAGCTGGAGCGCATGGCCAGGGAACAACTCACCCTACACGCAGGGGGTGAGGACAGCTTGTCCTCATCCCTTCTCGAGTCGGGCGAGACTCTCGTTCACTGAGGTTGACCCGTTTCGTTGTCCGTCTTACAACCTTCCCAACTTCAGAAAGGAGCAAACCATGAGTACAGCAGCTCAGGCGCCGTGGATTCCGCGGCGGCCAAAACCCGAACTCCTCGTAACAGACCCGGCCCTGGTGGCTGAATACTGCTCGTGGTTTGTGAACCGGCGCGCTTACACCCGGCAATCCGATCGCCCAAACCCGGACAACAATCGCTACTACTACTACCAGCCCAAGGAGAAGGCGACTAAGACACGGCTCGCCCTCAACGAAACCACCGTGCGGCTTCATCTCTCAGGCGCCCAGACCATCGGCCTGTATGCGATCAACCCGGAGACGCAACGGTCGAAATGGGTGGCGATCGACGCAGACTACACAAGGGCGCATCGCGACCTTGCTGCGCTCAAGCTGGAGCTGAAGGAGGACGGTGTCGAGGCCGCTCTCGAGATGTCCCGGCGCGGCGCTCATCTCTGGATCCTCTGCGATGAGCCGCTGCCCGCAAAGACCTGCCGGGTCTACATCTACAACCTGGCCCTGCGTTTAGGCGTGCCGATCAAGGGCACGCTCAATCAGGTGGACGGCATTGAGATCTTCCCGCGCCAGGATGAACTGCGCGAGGGTGAGTTCGGCAATGCCATCCGTGGTCCGCTCGGCATCCACCGGGCGAACATGCACCGCTACTGGTTCGAGGATGCGGCTCCCAGCTTCGAAGCTCAGTTTGCCTACCTTCGTCAGTTGAAGCGGCTGACGGCCGAAGAGCTGGAAACCTCCACCGAGGGCCTCAGTATCCCGGAGGAGTTCCAGTCCAGACCCAAGGTGGAACAGCCCGTCTCCTTCCTTGGTAACGGAAAGGGCTTCCAAATCCTTGAGCACGTGAGGGTCAAACGGAAGTCGAGTGGGAACTGGTGGACTCGTTGTCCTTCCTGCGAGAAGCAGGGCCATGACAAGTCTGGGGACAACCTTGCCATTTCTGTAGCCGACCCGCGCTTTTACAAGTGCTGGGCCGGCTGCACGAAGGAAATGATTCGGGAGGCTCTCGGCTTCCCCATCCGTCAACGCTAACCCGACAGGAGACTCGATGGACAAGAGACTCGCGCAGATCGCATCGAGGGGGCTCACGCTCCCCGAACCAACAAGGCTGGAGATACGCAAGACAGGTATCTTCAGCCGTGCCACCGTCGAGCCGGTCTACCAGGAGCAGGCGAAACGCTGGGCGCTGCGTGGTGAGGAGGCTGGTGGCGCCGTTGCCAGCCTGGGTCACTATGTCGGTTTTTGTGGGCCAATGGGCGAGGCGCTCTCCTGGACACAACGAGTCCAGAACTTCATGCCCAATGGTGTCCATGCCATCGTGATCGAGCCGGAGATGTGCAGGGTGCAGATGTTCCGCTTCGAGCACACCTACGATGTCCTGATTACCCGGCACTGGCTCCCCGAAGCAGGAGGGCGGCGGCCGCAGATGCAAAGCGAGGTCCTGTTCTTTCACCGGGCAGGCACCCTGAATACGGAGCTCTGGGGCAAGGACTCAGACTTCCGCGGCGGCGCGGCTCCGCGCTTCTTCAAACGCAACGGCGAGGAGCAACTGCCTCCGGAAGCCTTCATCGATGTGCTTCTCAAGGTCACAGAAGGTGTGTGCTGCATTGGGTGCAAGCACACACACATCCTAGAGCTCGGGGAAACACCTGTCCGACAGGGGGCGTTGGCAACAGCATGAACACCGCACATCCGCGCTTCTATCAGCGGCTCCAGACCCTTGGAGCCGTCCTCTTTGTGGCAGGCCTCACCACGCACGCAGGTCACTTCCAGTCCCTCGCGATTGCCGGCACCCTTCTGACCGTCCTTTTGCTAGTCCGTCTCTCTGTCGAATTCAGTATCGATGCGGCAGAACCGGAGCAGAGCCTTGAGCGCAAGCTGAAGCGACTCAGCTTCCTCAACCAGTTCTCGATGCTCATCGCGTTCTTTGGCGTGATGGGGTTCATGCGGGAACAGTAGGAGTAGATATGCGATTTCTCCTTAGGCTTTTCGTGATCAGCCTGCTTTGTATGGTGGCCTGGAAGCTGCGCATGGAGCACGAACAACTGCATCCCGGTTCGCAGGGCACCACAGTGGGTTCAGTACTTCAGCAAGCGGCGAAGCTTCGTTTGCCGCACGTGGAGGCGGCCGGCGAAAGCGAGCAGATTTACTTTGCTCCGGTTACCGACCTAGAGAAGGTCGACGTCTCCTTGATCGACCAGGCGCAACAGCGCATCCAGGTGGCGATGTATGCCTTCACGGATCGCACCATCGCACTGGCTCTGGCCCGCGCCGCAGCCCGTGGAGTGGAAGTCTCCATCTACCGGGACCGTGCGCAGTTTGAAGAAGAGCAGGGAAGGCATGTCCAGGTTCTTACCCTGCTCGCTCATCGTCCGAACGTGCATATTCGCGTGAAGGGGAGCGATGACCTGATGCACCAGAAAGCCATGCTGGTTGATGGCGCGGTGTTGCGCGACGGATCCGGCAACTGGTCCGTGTCAGCAGCTCGGTATCAGGACAATCAGGTGTCCGTCACCCACAATCCTCAACAAATCGAGGCGTTCGAGCGTGACTTCACAGCGATGTGGAGCCGGCCCGACAACCTCCTTGAGCAGTAGCAAGTAGCAACACCACTTCAGCAAGAGAGAGGACCACCATGGCAAAGGGAGTCAACAAAGTCATCCTTCTCGGGAACGTCGGCAAGGATCCTGAGATTCGCGCAACACAGGGCGGCATGACCATCGCAAGCTTTTCCTTCGCCACTGCGGACCGGCAGAAAGATCAGTCCGGTCAGTACGTCGACAAGACGGAGTGGCACAACCTGGTTGCCTTCTCGCGGACCGCAGAGGTTGTGCGGGACTACGTGAAGAAGGGCAGTCAGCTCATGGTCGAAGGCAAGATCCAGACCCGCTCCTGGGACGACAAAGAGTCCGGCCAGAAAAAGTACCGGACTGAGATTCTGATCAACGATTTGACCCTGCTGGGCGGGGGCCAGGGAAAGGAGAATGGCAACGGGAACGCGTCTGCACCGGCAGGGCGTTCATCAAGCAACAACAGTTCGAACAACGGATACGGCGGCGGCTACGGCCAACAGCCCGACTACGGCGACCAGGGCATCACGGACGACGACATCCCGTTCTAGCAAGCCCATCACCGCTTTTTCTTTGAGGCGCTCTTCGGAGCGCCTTTTGTGTTTTCACGGCACCTCCCATCCATCCTGAAAGGACCTTCCCATCATGCAGAGCACTCTTTCTCCGCAGCAGCAGGAACAGCTCCGTCTACTCGCCGTGCCCTTCCACCCGAAGGACATCAGCTGGCGCGTCACCAACACAACGCAGGATAAGAAGCGTGGCTGCGTGATCCCCTATGGCGATCAGCGCGCCTACACGGACCGCCTCAATAGCATCTTCACGCCGGCTGGTTGGACTCGTACTTATGAGGTCACAACGCTGTCTCCGGTCTCACGTATGAAGCGCGACAAGGTGATTCAGACAGGCAAGGTAATCGTGACCTGTGTGGTCTCGATCGAAGGACTTGGCTCTCACACCGGCACCGGTGAGATGTGGGCTGATGACGAGAACGCGATGACTCGTTCGGAGGCCCAAGCCTTCAAGCGAGCTTGCAGTTGTTATGGGCTTGGTCGCTACTTCTATGACTTTGCCGAGATGTGGGTCGAGCTCGACAAGTATGGGAAGCCGGTATCTCCGCCGACTCTTCCGAAGTGGGCCTTGCCGGAAGGTGTGGTGCCGCTCAAGGAGCAGCAGTCTCAGCGTAACCAGCCGGCGTCGCAACCTGTAGCACAAACCGCAGGACGGCCAACAGGCGAAGTGCTTCCTCCGACTCGAAAGCAGGAGAGCGAGAAAGGGGCGGAGCTTCCCGTCGATGCAAAGCTCACGCCCAAGATCGAAGCCTTTCGGTCTGTTCTTGGGGATGCGCTCTACTTCGAGGTGTTCAGGGCGGGTGGCAACGTCAGGAACGCGCGTGAATTGCCGCATCTACGGGCACAGCAGTGGGTGCTCAAGCAGTTGGAGACGCTCGATCGCGGCGTGGACCGCGTTCGGGAACTGGCTCAGGAAATCCAAGAGCAGGTCTTCTTCGGTGTGCTCGACCACCACAAGGTCCAGTCCATCGATAAGATCCCATCCTTCGAGGTCCTGAAGGCAGTTGTGCGCGATCTCCAATCGGCCGCAGGTGCCATCGCCGCCTAAGCAGACCCAGAGCGCAAACGGGCAAAACTCGGCACAATCCCCGTTTGCGCAAAAGGGCAAAACTCACCACAATCCCCGTCTGCGCAAACGGGTAAAACTCGGCACAATACCCGTTTGCGCAAAGGGGCAAAACTCACCACAACCTGATCCGGCTTCTAGGTTCCGCCTGGAGGTATGCCATGAGTGCGCCCACGTGCACGCTCTGCAAGCGCCCTGCTGCATGGCGGGTTGGAGACGAACTGTTGTGTGAACTCCACAAGGAGAAAGCGATCGAGCGTTTCGGTGTCGATCGTTTTCCCATCGTGAGAGTAGCCGACAGCGATGAGCAGTTTCTGATCCGAGGCCGATACAAGGCCAATTCTCGCGTGAAAGTTCCCCGCTACAAGAGAGCCATTCACCCCAAAAAGTAGCCCTGGCAACTATGCCAGCCGCCCTCTCGCCCCGGGCGAGACGCATACGTGGGTCTGCCCTAGCCGCAACCCCCATGCCCCTCCCCCCCCGAAGGCAACTCCCATGGCAAACTGTCCTAGCTCCCGTCGCGGTACCTCCTCCTCCTTCTGGCGTAACCACAATGCCATGCAGACCATGATGGTCCAGGCCTGCATGCCCTCGATTCGGCCTGAACCCAAGCGCACGTCGCCGGTGGTCTCCCCCTCTTCCCCCATCTCTCAGCGCCAGCTGCCAGCGACCAAGTTCTTTGTCGCTCAGGCGTAGAGGAACCGCGGCACAGGTGATCCCTGTGCCGCCCCCGCGGCTACAGGAGGTAGCTATGTCCCTCATCGTTATCGACATCACGTCCCCGGACGAAGTACGGCAGGAGCTGACGCGGCGGCGCAAAGCCCTCGAGCTTGAAGCCATGCAGTCCCAAAGCTTCGAGAGCCTCTGTTCCGTGGCTCACCGTTTTGGCGAACTCTGTGAAGAAGAGGACGCGCTCAACAACGCTCAATACGCCCGATCGGGCCTTTGGCGCATGAATTGAAGCTCTCGGAAGAGCTTCTGGGAGAAGTCTATGTCTCACCATCTCCATAGTCAGAAGACGAAAGAGTACGGCATTGTGAATGCGGTCATGGGGTACGAGCCCTCTGGTGGTCACATCTTCTGCACCATCAAGCAGGAAACCACCGAGCGGCCGCTCTACAACAGCATGGACGACGACGAGGGCGGTACACACCAACTCGACGTCGAGTATTACCGGGCCATCCTGACGCTTCTTGGCCTTGCTGTACCTGAATCGATGTTCCGCGAAGTGGAGAGAGATCAGGCCTTGAGGGTCGGATCCCGCTACTTCGTCCATGACTGATCAGCAGCAGCACCAGTAGTTGTAACAGCAACCGGTGCTGTTCTCTTACCCAGCTAAGACAACCATGGCGGATAGACCGACCTGATTCTGGGTCGTACCGTTGCGCCCACGAGGAGCCCATGTCTCAACACAAACACAGCACTGTTACCCAAGACGGCAGGAAGGTCATTGTCACTCTTGGGTACGACCGCCCGCTCGACTATGTCTTCTGCACGGTGATGCAGGACGCTAAGGGCTTAGCGGAAGGCGAGGAAGTTCTCTATTCCAACCTTGGGGATGACGAAGCCGGCACAGATCTACAGGATGTGGACTACTTTCGTCCGGTCCTAGCCACTCTGGGTATCCGCGTTCCCGAAAGCATGTTCACTGAGGTCCAACTGGATCAGCTGCGACGGACAGGGAACAGGACCCTTGTGCACGATTGAACGAAGGGGCAGGCGGCATTCCGTACAGCATCCCGCTTGCCGTCCTCTCAACGCAACCCATACTCTTCATACAAGGAATCATGATGGATCTTTTCGCTGCGCAGTCGTCTGTTCAGGCTTACGGATTCGGTCTCTTCGTTGTGTCTCTCTTCGCCATACCGCCGATTGTGATCCTCCGGGGCATTCGCATCGGAGGCTGGGGTATAGCCGCAATCTTGCTCTATGTGCTCGGTGCAAGCTGGGCGACGATGCCGGCCCTGCGGCCTTCCTATGTGTGGCTGCTCGATCACTGGCTTCTCTGGCTGCCTTTCACGTGTCTCGGTGCGGCGCTCAGCATGTGGTCGCAACGTCGCGCTCAACAGTGAGCCAAAGGTAACGGGGCTTTAGGGTTCCGTTGGATACGGAGGTAGCTCGCATGATTCGCGAGACGTTTCACTCTGAGTTTGTCAGCGTCTGTGCCAGTTCAGTCAAGTTAGGGGCCATTGCAGCCGGCATCCTCGCTTACGGATACCTAATTTTCTTGTTTATGGCTAACCGGACCTTACAAGTACACGGGCTCCCTGCTATCTCTGCAAGGTTGGAGCTCGAGATGACCACGAGACTAGCTCTATTGACAGGTGGTTCTATTGCAGGTTTGTTGATCTGCGGGTGGACTGTTCTGAGGATGGTTGCGCTCGTGCTCAGGCCTGACTCCGAGAGATAAACAGACCGCGCCAGCTAAGACCACGGCGGCTGCTTGCCGTCTAGCCATTACATGCCCTTGAAGGCCTGCGAGAATACGCCTCTTCGTTCAAAACCTCTTTCCCGAACCCAGGGGCATTGCTCCTGCGAAGGGGTGTGCCCCGACAACCAGCAGAAAGGATCTCCATGCGCAGCGCCGGACGACTCAAGCTCGGATACT
>CAXTRM010000015.1:0-30854 GCA_964246625.1 uncultured Acidobacteriaceae bacterium | reverse complement strand
GCCCCAAGCAGACCGGCTGAGGCGGCAAAGCTCGCCTGCTCTGCAGCCTGCTCGGCCTCATCTTCGTTATGGCCGGCTGCTTCCGCGATGAACTGTCCGACGGCTTCGGCCACATCCGGGGTGACACTCTCGATGAGTGGCTCCTTCGGGTCATGGCTACCGGGGAGCTTTCGCGAGTCCATCTTAGGCATAATGGCCACCCTTCACGAACGTCCCTCCGGGAAGCCGATGGTTCCTTCGAGTGTCTCCAAAGCAGAAAGGTCTTCAGGCGTATTGATATTGCTGAACAGGACTCGAAGATCTTGCGTGCCCGAAGCAGAACAGGGCAGGAAGGGCCGAGCTTCCAGGGGCTGAACGGCATAAGGGCCCAGGGCGGCGTCCACACAATGGAAGAGGTTTCCCAACCTGCGCTCCCCGCGCTGAATAGCCTGGCTAATCGGCAGCAGGCACTCCCGATGGAGGAGACAGAATGTCGGCTGCCGCTCACCCTGGGCAAGCAGATAGCTCAGCCTTGCCCCTTGCTCCTCATGATCCATGACGGCTGAGGCCCAGTTCCGAAGAAGCAGCCCTGGCACAAGTGGAACGTCCACCGGCGTGAACAAGGCCCATCTGCAGGAAGAGGCACGAAGACCGGCCTCGAGACCGGCTACCGGTCCCATGCCTGTCTGAGGTTCCGCTACTATAGGGGCGAACGGCGCCAGATCTTCGCGAACACCGGAGATAGCTATCTCCGCGCAGAAGTCCCCGATTCTACTCAGGGCAATGCTGAGCATGGTCCGTCCGCAAAACTCCAGCAGTGCCTTGTCACGTGCCATCCGCGAGCTTCTGCCCCCTGCCAGCACAAAGCCATGTACCGGAAGGTGCTCTGCTGTCATCACGCTGCCTGTCCCACCTTCCCGAGGAATCGCACGATCGATTCGATACCGCGGTGGAAGTTTGCGAGGTGGAACTTTTCATTCGGTGCGTGCAGGTTGTCGTCCGGCAGCCCAAAGCCCATCAGAACAACGGGCATGCCAAGTTCTCGAACCAAGTCGCCGACGATAGGGATCGAACCTCCGCCGCGCACAAACACTGTCTGTTTCCCAAAGACTTCTGCCATTGCCTCCGTCGCTGCCTGCACATAGACGTTGTTCGTCGAAACCACGACAGGGTCACCAGAGTGAATCAGCTGTGCGTCAACTGTCACCCCGGCCGGGCAGATCTCTTCGACAAATGCCTTGTACCTAGCGAAGACTTCGGCTGGTACCATCCCGGGGACAAGGCGAAAGCTGATTTTGGCGACGGCTCTGGCGGGAATCACGGTTTTGGCTCCCGCCCCGGTAAAACCACCCGGCATCCCGTGGACGTCCATCGTAGGTCGGGACCAGAGTCGCTCTAGGACAGAAAACATCGTTTCCCCGGTGAGCTCGGGAGCACCTACCTCGTGATCCAAAAAGGTTTCTTCGTCGAACGGCAAGGAGCGCCACGTCTCGAGCTCAGCCTTTGTGGGCTCCTCGATGCCGTCATAAAACCCGGGGATGGCGATGCGTCCATCCGTCCGCTTCAGCTGCGCAATGATCTGAGCCAGGGCCACAAAGGGATTAGGAGCTGCTCCGCCATACATCCCTGAGTGAAGATCGGTTCGCGCGCCACGCACGTGAAGTTCCGTGTAGATCATGCCTCGCAGACCCACACAAAGGGTTGGAAGTTCAGGAGCGAACATTTCCGTGTCACTGACCAAGGCACAATCCCCATGCAAGCGATCGCCTTGTTGGCGGATGAAGGCTGCAATACCTTCGCCGCCGACTTCTTCTTCCCCCTCGACAATGACACGGACGTTTACCGGAAGCGAACCACTCGCATGCATCAGGCACTCGAGCGCCTTCACGTGCATCCACATTTGGCCTTTATCGTCCACTGCTCCGCGGGCATACAGGTTGCCGTCTCGCTCTTCAGGCTCAAACGGTGGTGACTTCCACTCGTCTAGTGGCTCTGCCGGTTGCACGTCGTAGTGACCGTACAGCATAACAGTCGGTTTGCCTGGTCCGGCGTGCAGCCATTCGGCATACACGAGGGGATGCCCTTGCCGTGACCGCGTCGACGTTTCAATCAGCTCGACTTTCTCCAGCCCGGCGGAACGCAGGCCATCTGCAACAAATCCTGCAGCCTTTCTCACGTCCTGAAGGTGCTCCGGAGATGTAGAAACAGAGGGAATGCGCAGCAGACTTTTCAGTTCCCCAACGAATCGCTCGCCCTGCTCTCGTGCATAGTCAATGGCCGCTGCGGTGGATGCCGGCATATCAGTGAACATAGAGCCATTCTACGCAGGGATTCTCAGCGGCCTGCCCGAGAATCCCTCATGAGCTGGCCGATGTTGGAGAGGCTTTCCTGCAACGAGCAAGCGGACCTGTGTCGCCTCTTTCGTGGCGGTTCTATGGTACAAACAAGGGAAGTCCACTGCATGATTGCCGACCTTTATGAGTTTGCCCAAGGCTCTACTCTCCAAGCGGACGTGTGCATTCTTGGAAGTGGAGCTGCTGGCATTTCCCTGGCACGTGAATTTTTGGGCAGCAAGTTCCAGGTTATCGTGTTGGAGGCCGGGGGCATCAGCCGTGAAGAGTCCAGCCAGGATCCCTACCGCAGCCAGATCACCGGGTTATCTCATGGCGGCATCCATACCGGTCGCGTTCGCACGATAGGTGGTGCTACCACCTTGTGGGCAGGGCAAGCGCTTCCCTTGTTTAACATCGATTTCGAAAAGCGTGCCTGGGTGCCCTATAGCGGCTGGCCGATCAGAAAATCTGACTTGGACGCTTACTACGTTCGCGCAGAAGATGTTATGCAAATTCCACACGTGAGCAATGACGAGCGCACGTGGCCGACGGATACCTCCTTGCGCTATTCGGAGCAGTTCGTTAACTATTTCTCCCAATTCACTTCGACGCCCAACTTCGCACAGAAATATCGCGCATCACTTGAGCAGGCAACAAATGTTCGCATTGTGACGCATGCCAATGTTACTTCTCTGGAAGCAAATGAAGGGGCATCCTCCTTGGAACGCGTGGAGGCATCTTCGCTCGAAGGACATCGGGTCACAGTGCGTGCTCGGTTTTTCGTCCTTTGTTGCGGCGGGATCGAGTCCGCAAGGTTGCTGCTTGCATCAACTTCGGTCGAACCCAATGGCATTGGGAACAAACGCGACATGGTTGGACGATTCTTCCAGGATCATCCTGGAATAGCCTTTCCGGTACGACCGCTTGATCGGAGGAGATTCAGTACTGCGTATAACTCAGCGCGGAAGAACAGCATTCGGTACAGCGTCAAGATCGTAGCCAGCGAAACTCTGCAAAGAACGAAAGGCATTCTGCATATCGGCGGAGAGATCTACTACCCATCGAGTGAGGACAACCCGATTACTGCGGCAAAAGAGGTGATGAAGGTTCTTCGATCGCCACGCGACCTGCCGCAGCTTCCTAAAGCGCTCGCCAAAATAGCCCGGCACCCGCACCACATCCTGGCTGCCCTTTACCGCTTCTACGTTCACGGCACCCCTCCCTCTGTTGGCAGCACGACACCCTTCGTCGGATTTGGAGGAGAGCAGCAACCCAACCCGGACAGTCGTGTCACGTTGAGTGACGAATTCGATAGGCTCGGGATGCGCAGGACGGCGCTACATTGGAAACTCACCGAGCAGGACTCGCACTCCATGCTTACGTACATCGAGACGCTCTCCACCGAGTGGAAACGCCTCGGTGTTGCCGAGGTAGACGCCGATGCCCTACCCATTATGGAACGGGAAAAGGGTAAGTATGGTGGCTACGTCGACGCGAGTCACCATATGGGGACGACACGGATGGGTGCCGATCCTGGATCAAGTGTCGTCAACGCACAGTGTCAAGTTCATGGGTACGACAACCTCTATGTCGGCAGTAGCTCTGTATTTCCTACCGGCGGCTTTTCCAACCCAACGTTAACCGTAATCGCTCTCTGTCTCCGCATAGGGGACCAATTGAAACTCAAGCTCGCCAACGCCTAGCAATTCGTGAACAAGGGAGGGCAACGATGGATCTTGGAACGACCACCCTACCAGGGTCTTCGGCTGTCACGACCCGTGTCGGTTTTGGTTGCAGTAACTTACTTGGCGACAAGACCCGCGAGGCAGGTTTACGCCTCCTTGAGACTGCCTACGACTGTGGTATCCGCCACTTTGACGTGGCGCGCGTCTATAACTTTGGGGATGCTGAGGTTATCCTGGGCGAGTTTGCTGCCAACAAGCGTCACGAGATTACCCTGACATCGAAGTTCGGTCTGATGCCGCGCGAGGGCGTCGCGAAGATGAAAGGGCCCGTACAGTTTGTACGCAGGATCATGCGTTCATCAGCCCGCATTCGTGCCCTTGTTCGCAGGAACGTGAAAAGCCTTACGCAGGCGGGACAGTTTGACCTTGCGACCGCCGAAAAGAGTCTTCATGCCAGCTTGCGGGCACTCCGCACAGACTATCTTGATATGTACCTCATGCACGAGTGCAGCGCGTCTGATTGCACACCGGAGATGTATGACTTTCTCCAACGCGCAATGCAAGCTGGCAAGATACGGGCCTATGGTTGCGGCACAGCGTTCGGACGGCTTCTGCCGATCACTGCGGACCATCCGGAGTTCTTGCAGGTAGCTCAGTTTGAGAGCAGCCTTCAAGAGTCGAATGTGACTGCGTTCCGTAAAGTCCAACCTGCAGCGACTCGGCTCCTGATTACTCACGGCGCCATGAGCGCGGTGCAGCACCTTCGCCGACTTTGCAACAGTGATCCCGACGTGAAGACAAGGGTGAAGGACCTGCTCGACGTGGATGTGAGTGCCGGATCCGATCTGTACGGCATTCTTTTGCGCTATTCGCTTCTGGAAAACGCGGATGGCATTGTCCTGTTCCGTGCATCCGCCACGGATCGTATCCGTTCCACGCTGGCAAGCTTGCACCGAGCGCAGCAGCTTACAGCGGATCAGTTCGCAGAACTGCAAAGGTTGGTTCTGAGTGCTCCAAGAACCGGCGCTGTTGCTTCATCCGGAAAACGTTAGACTGCCACTCTTGCAGTAACTGCGATGCCGTACGCGTGTCTCCTGGCGTATAGGAAGTGCAGGCGTTCCTGCGCGACCAAACCATTTGCATCGGGCGAAAGTGCGTGCAATAAGCACTCAGCTGTGGATCTGGACGCCTCCTGATGGGGAGTTGTCCGCCCGCGACCGTCCGAACGGAACTGGGCAGCGGATCTTTTCTGGAAACACCTAAAGAAATTCATGGATCGGTCGATAGAGCAGGTGAGAGCCGACCCAAATGCCTGATCTAACTACCTCCTTACCTCCCTTTCTACCTGAGAGCGCTACACGACGCATCACCCTTCCCTCTCGACCGCTCAAGATGTGCCTTGCGGTGTCGATTGGAGCCGTCGGGCTTTACGGTGTGCTGTCTGACCGGCAGTACGTTTCCACGACGGAAGCCATAGTCTCAGCATACGTCTTGGACGTTCGCACACCAATTCAGGGAACGTTAAGGGATCTTCCCGCCACTGCAGGCGACAGTGTCGAAGCTGGCGCATCTCTGGGAATGGTGGGCAATGCGCTTATCGATCATCAGCATCTCGACAACATCAGGATCACAGAAGAGGTGGCTCGGTCTCGCGCCAATGCCCTCGCACGAGAGCGTGGTTTGCTGGTGGACTTACGCCAGAAGATGCTCTCCCGCGCCGCTCTGCACACGGACACAATGGTCCAACGCCTGTCGCAACAGGTGGAGCAAGCCAACGCTCTCTTCGAGGCCAAACAGATAGCCTCGAAGGAGGCGACAGTGGAACTAGACCGAGGCCGCAAACTTGCTGAGTGGGGAGTGCTCTCCAAGGCTGATCTTGGCAGGCTCGCCTCGGCTCAGGCAATCAGTTCCAATGAGTTCCGTGCGCAGGAACAAAACCTGGCCTCGCTGCAGACACAGTTTGAGGCCGCTCGTCGAGGTGTCCTCTCTGAACCAGGAACCAACAATGATGTCGCCTACTCCGCTCAAAGAGCGGACGAACTGGTTGTCAAGCTGGTTGAGAATGCAGGTGAACTGGAAGCCGCGGAGGCACAGGCACATCAAGCGCATGAAGAGGTCTATGCGGAAGCCAGACGTGCCTCTCTACTCGGCAGTTCTGAGGTACGGGCTCCCTCTGCAGGTCGAATCTGGAAGCTCTACGCCATTAACGGAGAGCACATAGAGGCCGATGCTCCCGTTGTTTCCATCGTGGACTGCAGCCGGCAGTTCGTTCTTGCTGAGGTTCCACAAGACAGAGTCTCCACACTGCTCTTAAACAGCAAAGCCGAAATCATGCTTACCGGGGAATCAGCATCTCGCGCAGGAACAGTGATGGCGTTCTCCAGCGATCAGCAAAACCGTCTTGATGCGAAACTAGCCGCCGTTCCGGTGAAACGGTCCAATGAGGACCTCACAACTGTTGTTATCCGCCTGGACAACCCTCCTGGCGCTACCGCCACGAGTACCCCCTGTCTGGTTGGGCGCACGGCTAGAGTTCGCCTTCCTACAAGACCCACAAACCTTCTCACGCTTTGGCTTTCTCAACGCCTGTAAGTTCAACTCTGTCATCCCATCGCGGTTCGCCAGGTGCCTATGTTTGACCTTATTCTTTGGTCCCCGACCCTTCTCACAGCTGGTGTCTTATTTCTCATCTTCGAATGGAAACGTCGCGAGACCTGGTGGGTCCGGGCTCTAGCTGCCGCGTTCTGTGGAGCTACCACTCTGCGCTATATGTACTGGCGAGCGACCTCGACCTTGCCTGAAAATCAAAGCTATCTGCAAACGGCCTGGTCGCGATCCTTTCTTCTTGTGGAGTTGGGCACCTTAACGAGTTCCCTGCTGGTGTATTTCTTCATGTCGCGTACAGTGAACCGCAGCGACGAAGCGACCTCCTACGAGAACTCGTCTACCCATGATGTTCCCGCAGACGTCTTTGTCGCCACGTATAACGAGTCACGTGACATTGTTGAGCGCACCCTTGTTGGTGCGATCGCCATCGAGCACACAGACCTTCGCGTTTGGCTGCTAGACGATGGAGACCGGGATTGGGCCCGAGAACTTGCAGAGTCCCTGGGAGTGCATTACATATCCAGGGTCAAAGGTAAGCACGCCAAAGCGGGCAATATCAACAACGGCGTGCGGCAGGCATTGGCTTCCAACCGCGTTCCAGAGTTCTTCCTCATCCTTGATGCAGATTTCGTGCCTCATCGTTCTATTTTGAGGCGAGCTTTAGGGCTCTTCCATCATCCGGAGGTTGGTATCGTTCAGACACCGCAACACTTTTTCAATCCTGACCCCATCCAATCCAACTTATTGTGTGCATCTGTGTGGCCGGATGAGCAGCGCTTCTTCTTCAACTGCCTGCTTCCTTCCAAAGACGCATGGGGTGCAGCCTTCTGTTGCGGGACATCGGCCGTGTTCAGAACCGAAGCTTTCATCAAAGCCGGTGGTATGGCGGTGGAAACGGTGACGGAAGATATGCTGACTACTTTCAAATTTGAAGAGTACGGCTACCGTACGATCTTTCTGAACGAAAGATTGAGTCTGGGCCTGGCACCTGAATCGCTCGTAGAATTCATCTCGCAGCGGGCACGCTGGTGTTTGGGGGCCATTCAGCAGATCTTTACGCGGTGGTCTTTTGCCGGAAAGGGACGTGTCTCTGTTATCAACCGTCTCGCCTTCTTCGACACAGTCCTTTATTGGATGTCAGGCTCGACGTTCAAGCTCATGATTGTCGTGGCTCCGCTTCTATATTGGTTTACAGGAACTTCTGCAATTCATGCGAGCACAAGGGACCTCATTCAGCAGCTCGGCCCCATGGTAGTGGCCAACTTTCTTTTTATGTTCTATCTCACTGGCAATCGGGTTTTGCCGATCATGACGGATGTGACTCAGCTACTTACAGCCGTAGTTATCGTCAGAACTGTGCTCACCGGGCTTGTACGCCCTTTTGGGCGAGCCTTCAAGGTAACGGCAAAGGGCTTATCTACCTCAGGTGTCACCATACAATGGAGATTCTTGTGGCCATACGTCGTTCTGAGCATGACGACTCTCACGGGCGTTCTCTGTCACACAACACACTTCAGCCCAGCACACGGCTCTCAGGGCTACAGTGTCAACATCGTGTGGTCATTCGTGAACATCACCCTGCTGGCGCTTGCTGCGTTGGCCTGTGTCGAACCACCTCGCAGGCGTCGTGATGAACGCTTCAGTACATCCGAGCACGCTACGCTGGTCTGTGCTCCCCATAAGGAAAACGATAGCTCTACCGCAGATCACTCATCACGTGTCGCTTGCCGGATTCGAGACATATCACTAGGGGGA
Organism: uncultured Acidobacteriaceae bacterium; assembly: GCA_964246625.1. Classification (GTDB taxonomy): domain Bacteria; phylum Acidobacteriota; class Terriglobia; order Terriglobales; family Acidobacteriaceae; genus Granulicella. The sequence continues at coordinate 22,495 of CAXTRM010000015.1, read as the reverse complement.
GCCTCGGTACAAGTCCTCTCAGAGTGGCACAGCCCCCCAGGCAGGGTAGAGTTGGAAATTTACAGTGCAGCTGACGATTGCGTTCTACTGCTACCCGTCACGATTTTGGACACAAGTGGACAGCAACTACGAGCTCAGTTCGAGAGTGCTTCGTGGATACGACACGCGCTCATTCGCAAGCTGTTTACGGGGGAATACCACAGAGATGTGGACCGGGTAAGTGGACGCGAAGTGATGGCGTCGCTTACGCGGGTGCTCTTTTCATAACACCTCGAGCCTAAGGAGCCGTGTCGAAGGAAATGTCGGGTGAAAGCAGCAAAGCAACCTCAAGGAGTTGGCAGCTGACCGTGAACAACAAATGACCCAATTCCTCAAGTCGGAAATGACCTGATCTTGGAGGTGCTTGGATGAGAATCGGTTCTCATTCGCTCATCCTGCTCATGCATCGTCGTCTTCGGTGATCATGTTCCAAGAGTAAGTACTCAATTCTGCGCGTATTGCTGACCGCGTCATCGGCATCGAGACAGCTTGAACACGAGAATCCTTTGCTCTAAGCGGCGCTCTAGCGAACGGTGGCAGTCAAGTACCGCTTCGCCATACTTCGGAAGTTCTCCATCACCGGCGAAACAGAGAAGCGGCGGTTCCAAGCCATGCCGATGGACCACTCGGCTTCCGGGATGAGCGTTTCAGCAAATCGAATCTGCGGTACCCGCATCAGCTGAATGGCGCTGGGTGCGATGCTGACACCCAGGCCGGCTCGCACCAAGTTGAGTGCGGTAAGAAACACATCGGTTTCTTGCACTACTTTAGGCACAAATCCCGCAGCCTTGCAAGTGCGAAACACGTGCTCATAAAAGCTGGCAGAGTCCGCCCTGCAAGGGATGATGAATGGTGCATCGCGAAGTGCAGATAAACCGTTCGGTACCTCGGCATGCTGCCTGCCAAGAACGATCATGAGTCGCTCCTTGAGAACAGGAACGGCCTCGATCTCGAGGGTTGGAATGGGCAATCGCACGAAGCCAACGTCGATGGTCCGATCAGCCAGTGCCTGCAACTGATCGGAGGTCGACATGTTCCTGACGGAGATGAGGACTGCCGGGTATCGCCTTCGGAATCTTAGAATTACCTCCGGCAGACCTCGGGCTAGAACCGCGACTCCAAAACCCACCCTTAATACGCCGGCCTTGCCCAGCAAAGCAAGACGTGTGTTGCGCTCTGCGGCAGCTGCATCCGCGACGAGAGAGCGCGCTTGCTGTTGCAACTGCTCCCCCGCGGCCGTGAGGTGCATACCTCCAGAGCGCCTGATGAGCAATGGGCCGCCGAGGTCTTCTTCCAACCGTTGGATCTGCTTGCTGAGCGCAGGTTGCGAGAGATGCAGCGCGGCGGCAGTGCGCCCGAAGTGCCGGTGATCACATAGCAGAAGAAAAGAGCGCAGTTGAGCTAGTTCAAAAGCCATAACGGAAAGTTATCAAATGGGCGACATCGTTTTATTGGACAGGAGGTGCACGGGATCGACAGACTCATAAGCAAGGTGATTATGAGCGCTTTGCCTGCTTTGAACCGTCGCACTTTTCTGCAATCTTCAATGGCTACAGCCGTAAGCAGCCTTCTACCAGCCATTAGCACGGTGCAGGCGGAGACTACGCCGCGGCTCGCGCCTGGCGCGTTTCCACCAGGTTTTCTCTGGGGTATGGCGACGGCGGCCTTTCAGGTGGAAGGAGCTTATCAGGAGGACGGTAAAGGCGAATCGATCTGGGACCGCTTCTGCCATACACTGGGTAAGATCAAGGGCGGCGCCACTGCGGATGTGGCCTGTGACCACTACCATCGCTATCCGGAAGATATCGGCATCCTGAGACAGTTAAACCAGAAAAGCTACCGCTTTTCGATTTCTTGGCCGCGCATACAACCGGGCGGGACCGGCGCACCGAATCAGAAAGGCCTCGATCACTATAAGCGGGTGGTTGATACGGCCCTTGAGGCAGGTATACGGCCGTTCTGTACGCTGTATCACTGGGATTTGCCGCAGGCGCTCGAAGACCGGGGAGGCTGGCCGAATCGCGATCTTGCTGGGTACTTTGCCGATTACGCGGGCATCCTGGCCAAGCACCTGGGCGACCGTATCACGGTTTGGGCCCCGTTCAACATGCCCTGGACGGTTGCCTTTCTCGGTTACGGCGTTGGTAGCTTCCCCCCGGGCCGGGCCAGCTACACGGACTTTCTCAAAGCCGCGCACACAATCAACTTGGCGCAAGGGATGGCATTTCGCTCGATCAAGGCGGCTTCGGCCAAGGCGACCGTGGGCAGCGCCTATGGCATGTCGCCGGCCTACCCGAAAACGGACAGCCCCGAGGACCAAGCCGCGGCTGACCGTTACCACGCCTTCAACAACTTGTATTTCCTGGAAACAGCCATGCGCGGGCGCTACCCCAACGCCTTTGTCGTGCCGACGCCGTACGAGCAAATGGGCTTTCGCAGCGGTGACGATAAGATCATGCAAGTACCGCTGGATTGGCTCGGGTTTCACTACTACACACGCCGCCTCGTGTCCGACGCGCGCGCCGCCCGGAAGGGCGTTACCGGCACCATCGCCACCGAAACCCAGGACACAGCGCATGGCGGCGACCCGTGGACGCAACTCGATGCAGTGATGCCCACGGAAGGTGTGCTCACCGATGGCGGCTTAGAGGTGTATTCACGTGGCATCTATGACCTTGTCACCCGTGTCAGCCGCGAATACAACGACCCCATCATCGAGATTACCGAGAGCGGATGCAGCTATTTGGATGCGCCCTATGCCAAGGAGGGCGGCCACGTGCCGGACGAGCGACGGATCGCCTTCTTCCGGAATGAGTTGAATGAGCTGTCCCGGGCCATTGCGGATGGCGCCCGTGTACGTGCTTTCCATGCATGGAGTCTGCTGGACAACTTTGAATGGGCGGACGGCTACAGCGAACGCTACGGCCTGACCTATGTCGACTTCCGGGATCAGACCCGGACTATCAAAAACTCCGGCCTGTGGTACGGACGCGTGGCGGCGGCCAATCAGGTGAGTGGATGAATGAGGAAACATCCAATCAGTAGGCCCTCTAACTGCAGGTAAAGGTTTTCAGAACCGCTTCGACGGTGGCCTGCATGCCTGTTTGGAACGGTTCGCTCGAACGCTCAGTTGGAGCATTGCAGCAAGCACGACCTCGCCTGCACAGAATCATGACCTTCAAAAGTTGGGGTTTCCAGCCAGGGGCTGAACTGTAAGAGCGATCTCGACGGCCTCGCTCCGGTGGTCGGCCTATCTCGCAAACTTCATACAGCCAGCCATCAAGTGCAAGATTCATCTCGGTGTTGGCCAAGAGGGGCCACTGCACAGCGCTACACATCACTAAGGCTGAAAAGCCGTCTTCCGCGATCACTCTGTGGCGCATTAAGGTTAGGTTCACTGCACGATGAGTGCTGGATGCGCCAGAACAGCACGTCACGAGCAGCTTCATGCCCCCGCGCCTACAGTCGCGCGGAGCATGGCCCTCTCTGGCGCCTTCGATCGCCATCCAAAGCTCCAGCTCGTGGTTGGTCATCTTGGCGAAGGTTTGGCGGAGTTGCTTACCCGGTTTGATCAGATCTTGACGCCCATGCTCCCAAAAGAGGCACCACGAAGCGTACGCGAAATGCTGCTTCATAAGGTACACGTCACGATCAGCGGCTTCACTTACTCTTCGATATTTCAGACGGCTCTGGAGACGTTCGGCCCGGATCGGATCCTCGCTTCTCTCGACTACCCCTCTGTTCCGCTGTAGGGTGCAACACAATTCATTCAGACATTGCCGGTATCCAAGTCGGATCTTCAGAAGATCACGTTTCGCAATGAAGACCGACTCTTCAAGCTTTAGACCCTGCGAAGGAGATGTCCAGCAAGCGAAGCTGAGGCCACGCACTAAGTCAAGCCTTCGCAACGATCTAAGCGGAGGTGATATGGCGTAAGCTGCTTTTTCAAAGCCAATAGCGTCAACCTGACGCAGACGCACCTAGAAAGTGATGGCAAGGGACCGGAGCCTGCAAGAGGATCTCGTCTGTACAAGCTGCTAACGTCTCACGTCGTACTCGCGGCGGAAGTGCTCCACATGTTTACGAGGAGCTTTGCCTAGAGACCTGCCCCGCTTCTTACGTGCCTACCCCAATGGGGATGTCTTCTTGCCGATTTTCTCCGTCGTCTCAAGAGGAACGCGACAACCGTTCAGAAACAGACTCAGTAGATTGAACCAAGCAATAATCAGAATGATCTTTCGGCATTTCACATCTCCGAAGTAGCTCAGCAACGAAGCCAGCGTCTCGTCAGTAAGAGTTCCACTATGGCACATCTCGTCTGTCGCTCTGCAAACGAGTACAAACTCGGGATTCGATGACGAGACGGGCTCTTCACCAGCTGCCCCATCGATGTCTCTCTGCGTCAGTCCTGTGTTCTTTCCTATCTCGACATTGGCCTGCCACTCATAGGGCGAATCAAGTTGCTTTGCTGCCCGTAAGATGATCATCTCGCGCGTTCTTGGATTAATTCCTTCTGCCGCGAAGACCGCTCTGATGAGGGCGACCGTGCCCTCAAACATATCTTCTGTCCCGGCCATCATCTTCACAACATTGAGTGCAGTCGCGGGATCGTAGCTTTCCCCGATCACCTTGCGAATGGCTTCGTCTGAGGGTAAGGGTACAAAAACGGCTGTAGTGTAGGTCGTTGGGTACGTCATCGGTCCTCCCCCGAGCTCCTTTGACTTTGTGTTGCCGAGATTGCAAGGAACGAACGGTTCCTTTGGAGCGACCTGACATCGTCAGGCCTGTGGCATTCGCCATTCTAATCCTAGCTTGAATGGCTGCATGGTAGACATGCCATCAACGATGGCTCGTACCTATCAACTTATACGACCTATGGAGGATGCGATCAGAGTTGAGCAGCATCGCTGTTTGTTGCTGTGGTCAATACCTCGCGCAGTTATCGATTGTGAAGAGGAGGGTGATCAGGCCTAACCCTCTTGCATCCAGTGTTGGAGACCAGGTGGAATAAGGTGCGGTGTCCGCACAGACGAAAAAGGCCGGCGAAGGATGGGTCTGCTTAGAGACGCCCGACAACTCCCAGCTGTCGCCACAGTAAGTTGTTCCGGAAGCAACAGAAGTATTTGAGCATGTGCCCGTCAAGCACTTTCGTCAGGTCGGAAACCTTTTGGACAAAAGTCGCCTCCACACCCAGGTTGATCGCAGATCTCCTGAAGAACTCGCCATCATCTTCATCGTTAACTAAGACGATCATTTCTGCGTTCGTTCGCGGGCACCGCCGAAGTGTACTGCCTATCGCTAGCCGATCCAAGCACAAAGTGGAATGGATGAGGGAAGCTTTCGTCTTAGCTGTTGCGGTTCGAACTCGACTGAAAGTTAAACCAGATCCATTCAGAACCATTCTCCGCAACGGAATATCGGTCCCCGCGGAAGCCGCTAAGCCTTGCACATCACTCTATACATCAGGATGGCCGTGAGGTAAGCCGCCGTACGACTCCAAATCGGCCGACCATGTATGGAAGCTTCAGGGTATACACACCCCACCACATCGCCCAAGCAAACAAACCTTTAAATTTTAGGCCATAGACCTCGGCGACCGCCCTCCGCCGCGAAAGAAGCGCGAGTTGCCCGATCATCTTGTAGCGGAAGGGGCTTGGCGCGCGTCCTCGAAGCACCGCATTGATGTTTTGGGCGAGGTGGCTCCCTTCTCGCGTTGCGTTTTGCGCCGTTGGCGCAAACGTTCCTTTGCCGTCCGGCTTTGGGATCTCTGCACAGTCCCCTATAGCCCATACACCTTCCACGATCTGCACACGGAAGCACCCATCCGTCACCAGTCCATGGTGAGATCCCTTTGGCAGATCGACGGCTTCAAGCATTGGGTTGGGTTCGATGCCTGTATCCCATACCAGCAGTCCAGTGTCGTGCGATGAACCATCGGTGAGCTTGACGGTCTTATCTTCAACCTCTCTTACACCTGTATTCAGCATGATGCGCACGCCAATGCTCTCGAGTTCTTTCTGGCTGTAGGCCGCAAGTGAAGCATCCGTTTCGTGCATGATCCGCTCAGAAGGTTCAATCAGCACGAGTTTTACTTCCTTTTCATCAATCCCGACAGCTTTTACTCTGCGGTAAAGATGTTCGCTGATTGCGGCCATGCTTTCAACGCCGGTATAGCCTCCTCCAGCGACAGCTACGGTGAGTAGCTTGCGCCGTTCCTCCACCTCGGTGCATCGGGCCGCGCACCTGACCATCTCATCTACCGCCTTCACAACAGCTTCAGCGTCTGCCAGCGTCTTCAACGAAAGGCTACTCTCCCGTGCACCTGGGATCTGGTGGTAGCTCGTAACAGAGCCCAGTGCGAAGACGAGTTGGGTTGCCTGGATCGTGATACCTCCTCGAAGGGTTACGACCTTCATCGCAGCGTCGACTGCGGTGATCTCTCCTTGGATGAACCTGACTCTACTCGGCAGTTTTGTAACCGGAACAGCGATATCGGCAGCTTTCATTGTGCCGCCAGCTACCTCTGTCAACATGGGGGTATACAGCATGTGATCGAAGCGATCAATGAGCGTAATGCGGTGGTGGCGAGCTAGGCGGTAGGCGAGGCCGCGAGCGGCATACCAGCCCCCGAATCCTCCTCCAAGAATCACCACATGTTCCGCTGTTACTTCTTTTTCCTGAGCTTGCATGCACTCTCCGTTCTATGGTCTAAGTACCCGTGCCTGGCATTAGGCCTAGTCTGGGTAAAGTGTTCATTCGCTAAGGGACCAACGCTAGATGGCCGGAAGTGTGTCCCTTGGTTAAGAGCCGATGTGCGTCTGCAGCCCTGGCAAAGGGAGAATTCGCTGAGACGAAGACGTCATACCAACTTGAATCTACCAGAGCGGTAAGACGCAGCCGGGCGTGTTTGCGTAGCTCCAAGCCGGCCGGATCCTCGGCCGGCGCGCCACCGATCGGTTGGAAATCTTCCTTCCGAGCGCGATCAAACACACAATCGTTGCAGTCCGAACATGGTCCGCGGCCAAGGTCAAAGACACATCTAATGCTTTATTCACTCCAACAGAGTCACACCCTAGAGACCCGAGTGCCATGCATCATGGGAGCCTATGCACCACGAAGCCTGTTCGGTCAGCTCGTCTACTCCAAGTCTCGCGAGAATCCCCCTTGATGCGAGCCGTGCCGTCACCCTGACCCGCAGGCGTGGCACCGAGCTTCGCGAGAACTCTTTCTGCGGCAATCAACGCGTTATTTGAAGCGTTTAGGGTAGCCATGGAGCGCCGGCGTGAACTCCGGGAGGAAGCGCTGTGTCGGCGACGAGCATTTCCACCGAGGTCAATGGCAGTCATAGGCGCATCACGATGATGGCTGAGAAACGTGGATGCCCCCTGACCGGCGTCGAACACGGCTGTCTCGTACCGAGCGGAGGCGTCGGAGGTCACAGTCAGTGTCGAAGAGTTCGAAACATATTACGCCGTAACCGACCAGCCATTCTCCATCACGCGTGGAGAGAATCGCCTGTTATACGGGATCCCGGAGATGAGGTTTCGGTGCGCCTCATTACGCTTGCGCACTTCGACCGGATCGATCCGGAGCTTGTAAGCGAGCTCAGCCACGGCGCTTCGCGTGCAATCATCGGGACAACGCAGAGACCCTGGCGTGTCTCGGTCGACACGCACGACCCACGATGTGTGCGCTATGTTCTCCGGACCATATAGACAAACAAGGCCTTCGACCCCATCGTTTGCGTACACGTCTTTTCGGGACGTCATCTCCCAAAAGTCGTCGTGGTACGCCGTAAGGCGACCCGTGGCATCTGCACCGGGCCGAACACGATGTCGCGTCTCATTACGATCTGTAGCGGCAAGAGCGGTCTGCTACGCACGCTTGCGAACCAATGGAGTCAGACCGCCCTGGTGCAAGCAAATCGTCTCCCCGTGCTGGAAGTGGACGAGCCGATCGAGATCGTACGAGTAGTCGCCGAAAGTGCCCGTAAGCTAAGAGAAGAGTACGGCGACGTCTTCATTCTGATGCTCGCAACGGCGCCGCACGACAAAGACGTGTCGGAAGCTTAGCCCTTGCAACAAACCGGTTCTACATCGGTTAGTGGGGGCCTTTCCTTCCAAGGTCACAGCAATAAGGCCACCGGTACTCTGCTATCGCCGAAGATGCCACCGAGTCGTGCGCGACGGTGCTAGGGATGTCCAGCCGTCGGTCTCTGCTGGCCGACACGCGAGGCACGTGCGCCACGGGTTTACATATTGTAGCCGCTGCCATGATGAGCGCCTGCTGCTGCATAGTGCACTCTCTACCGGCAGACGGCGGGTCGGCTGGTAGAAGGCGGATACCAGTCAGGCGGTCAGGGCGTCATTTCCGCGCAAGCCGCCGAAGTGCCGATAAGCCGATGCGAGTTGCTCAAACATACCTCCTTCATCAGCCAAGCCAAGGAGGCGGCACGATGATCTTCCACCGGCGCCACCGCCAAGCGCCCGGCACCAAGCCTCCCCCGGTTCACAAAATCTAGAGTCGCCATCGCGATACTCCACCGTCTAAACGCCTTCGCTTCTCTCGCTACACCCTTGATACAGCGAAATGTAAATCGCATGTATTGAATCACTTACGCATGTAGCACACTGTAAGTTGCTTCCGATCTCACGTTCAATCTCTCGAATTTCCCTTATTGTTGACGGAGAGCGAAGGCGCAGACAGCAGTTTCCCGAGATGTACTCTTCGCACTATTTTGCTCCCTATCGGGCCATTTCTGTCCCTGTTTTTCGCCGACTACTCTGACTGTAACGGAACCAAATGGAGTGCTGTTCCGTTCATCACGGCCTGTCGTGCTCTGGGTCGCCACGTAGCGACAAATCAATGGAGCGGCTCTCATGAGTCGTCCCGGGCCCTACATGTAACTGTCTGAGAGACCACTCTCCTCTGGAGTTCAGCATGCGGCGTAGTCGCGTCGATTTCTGCCTGATCGTAGTTATGACATTTCTCTTGCTTTCAGGATGGACAGCCCTGGCGCAATCCGGCCTGGACATCCCTACATGGCAGGTTGACACCAAACACACCGGCGTCAACGCCGGCGAGACGACGCTGACACCAGGTTTCGTCAGTACCCCGGGAAATCTGACCGTGCTTTACACGGAAAAGGTGGACGGTCAGGTTTTTGCGCAACCCCTATTCCTCAGCGCTGCGACGACACAAAAAGTACCTGGCAACTGGGCGGATGGTAACCAACACAAGGATGTGGTCTTTGTCGTCACGGAGAACGCGACCCTTTACGCATTCGACGGGGATCAGGAGCCGAACTACAAGGCCAACACAGGCTTTTCCAATCCTATCTGGAGCCTGCACTTGGTTCCTGCCGGCAATACAACCGCTGTTGCGATCCCGAAGATAGACACCAGCGCGGCAAACGACATCTTTCCCTTGCTCGGCGTGACAGAAACCCCCGTCATCGACACTGTCAATGGCATCATCTATGTCGTTTCCTCGTTGAAAGACACAGGCACTCTCCCCGCGTCGCACCCGTACGAACAACTGCTCTGGGCCATCAACGTGAAGAGCGGTCAACCGGTGAACGGCAGCCCGGTGGTTGTTAATCCCCAGTTCAACGGCGTTTTCACCGGTGACAATAACGCGACCTGCACCAACGCCAATTACCAGGCAAACACGCCGAACGATACTGGCTGCGAGCTCGACCAGGAGCCGACAGCGCCGGCCGGGACCATCCCCTTCTACCCACTGCACTCGCATCTTCGGACCGCGCTAACGCTCGACAACTTCAATGGTCACAACACGTTGTACCTTACGTACGCCTCCCACAGTGATGGAACGCCCTATGCCGGTTTCATCGTGGGTTATGACGCCACCACTTTAGCGCAGACTACGGAGTTTGTTACGGTACCCGACAACACCTCCGAGGCCGGGATCTGGATGAGTGGAGCCAGTCCGGCCATTGATCCAAATCTGAACAAGATGTACGTCATCACCGGCAACGGGGCCAATTGGGACAACAAGAACTCGAATGGCACTCCTTTGCCCCCCATGGGGCAAGATAGCCAAGGGAAAGTCTTCTCCGAGGGCACGAACTGGCCCATGAGCGTGCTCGCATTCGACACAACCCCGAACGGCACTGTCTCGTACCGGAACCGCAATGAATTGATCGTCCCGTTTTCTGACGCCGCGACCTGGTTCACACCCGCGCAATGGGATTCCTTCAACAACGGCGATCAAGACCTCGGCGCCGGCGGGCCACTTTTGCTTGATACGCCGGCTCCGGACGGCAGCACAAAGCACCTTCTGATGGGAGGCGGCAAAGCCGGCGTGATGTATGTGCTCGACCGCACTAATCTCGGAGGCATAGATACCTCCCAGGGAGGCACCTATAGCCGAAATATCCCGACGACATATATGGACGACAATGTCGTCCAGGAGTTGACCTTCGCCGACAGTCCTGGCTTTTTCAATACGCCTGCTTTCTTCAACAACCGCGTGTACTTTTCAGGAGGGAAGTTTGGCGTCCGCTCCAGAGGTGTGGGCTATAACCAGAACACGAACACCTACATTTCAAGCACTGAAGACGGTTCACCTGAAGGGCCGGTCGATAAGAACGCTGGAGTGTTTATCTCAGCGAACGGGACAAGCAATGGCCTGGTTTGGCAAGCGGCCAACGGCATCCGCGCTTGGGATGCGACCAACCTGGCGCAGGGGGCCATCTACTCCCAAGTCAACATAAAGACCGACGACGGCTCTGGAAGTACCTGCAATACAGCTACGTTCTCTATGACGATTGTGTCGAACAGCAAAATCTTCTTTACCTGTTATCAAACTCCGGCAACTACCGGAACCTATACCCAAGCAAACGGCACGAAGGCGACGTTTACTCAGCCGAGCGACAACCGGCCCGGGTACCTGTTTGTATACGGTCCGGCGCCGGTTCCTGAGGGCGCGCCCAGTCAGGTGCCCTTGAACGCAACCGCACAAGCGACCTCCGAATCGCAGATCACGGTCAGCTGGACGTACCCCAGTCAGAGCGGCTCCACCTCGGCCGCAACCGGTTTCAACGTGTACCGTGCGACCTGCCCAACCTGCGTGCCTACCGCAAAACCAATCAACGGCAGCCCGATTCAGCAATCCGTCTTCTCATTTGTGGACACAGGCGTAGGTACGTACACCAACGCCAATGGGTCGACATTCACGATGAATGGTCTAAGCCCCAACACCACGTACTACTACACCGTAAAGGCCACCAACTCGGCCGGTCAGTCGAACGCGAGCCAAATTGCCTCCGCAACAACTTTACCGCTCTATTCGGAACCTGGATTGGTAGCCTACTGGCCCTTTGACGAAGGGATCTTGCAAGGGGCGAACGCCACCAGCTCCACCGACCTTACCGGCAACAGCCATACCGCGGTAAAGGACACTAGTGGCGGGCAGGACGAGATAGAATCCTCGCCGAGCGGCTATGTGGGAGGCTCCTGGTTGTATCACGGCACCACCGTCATTGATCGTCTCGTTGTAAAGAATGCAGCCGATCTGCAATTCACCGCTGCACAAAGTTTTAGCCTCGTTACTTGGGTCAATCCGACCACGCTACAGGGTTTTAGCGGAGCCGGAACCACGCAGGGATACGATGGGGCTTCCATCATCGTCAAGTCACGGGACCAAGGTTCGTACTACGGCCTTTGGATCAATCTGAGTGGGCAGTGGGAGGCACGTGGACCGCAAGGCGTGCTGACGGGACCAGCTGCTGTTGCTGGTAGCTGGACACAACTCGCCCTGGTTCAAGACGGTCCCAACCATAAGCGGTACCTGTACGTGAACGGCAAGCTGGCTGCCACCGGAGCCGCGCAGGACGCAAGCGGCAGCGGTGATCTATGGTTCGGGCAACAAAACCTTTATGGGAGCGACAAAGCAAACCAAACGATGACGGACGGATTTCAGGGGAACATCGATGAAACCCGAATCTATAACACAATCGTTACCCCGGCTCAGCTCCTTAATCAGGCGGCGGATCCAGGCTTTGCCGCTATCTCTCTACAAAGGCATGGCAATGGAAATGTCATTGGCCTGCCGGTGTACCCCTTCGGCGTTCCAGGCGTGCCTGCAACGGAGGCGCGCGTCAATCCGAATCAAACCTACACCCTTCAACTGAACTTCTCGCAACCACTTTCTGCTACGCCTACCGTGACTCTCCAGGCCCAGTCCGCTTCCACGCAGCCTGTGCAAGGCTCCGTGCAATCCACCACTCTGGACTCCAGCGGCATGGTGCTTACGGCGGTCCTCCAGAACGTTGCGAATGCGCAAGCTTTGGATCTACACCTGACGGGTCTGACCAGCGAGGCCTCGCAGAACGCCACTTACGATCTACTCTTCAACGTTTTCAATGGAGACGTTTCTGGGGATCACCAGGTGAATACGGTGGACGCCAACGCAATCTCCGCCCAGATCACTAACAACAAGAACAGCCCTGTCACTGCTATCAACGCGTCGAATGCGATGTTCGATCTGAACCTGGATGGCCGCATCGACAGCAACGATGTCGGTCTTGCGACGTCGCTCGCGGGTACGAAATGGACAACGCCGGTAGAAACCGAACTGTCCGCATTCCAGGTCTCGCAGGCATCGAATGTTTCGTCTCAGAATCCTCGAAACCTTGCGGCTAATGCGTTTGACAACAATCTGGGAACAACCTGGGAAAGTGTACGGCCGAGCAACGGTAATGCGAGTTCGGGTGTCGCGGGTGTTGACCCAGGCTGGATCTATGTCGACCTTGGCGCCCCGGCAACAGTAGATGGGTTCACCATCTATTGGGATAACGCCGCCGCCTCCCAGTACACCATCGAGTACTGCAATACGCTGCTCAACACCACAGCCGGCACCTGCGCCGATACGCCGTCCACTTCGTCTACGTCCTGCACCAGCGATGGAGGCTGGCACACCATAGCCTGCGAAACAAACAACGCGGCGGGTTCTACCAAGACGTACCGTGGGCTGACACCAATAACGGCCCGCTACTTCAAGGTAAACGGTACGGTGCGGACACAGGCTGCTTACGCATATCAGCTATCGGAGTTTTTGGTCTTCGGTCAGCCGGGTTCGCCTGCCACGGCTTCCACGCCATCCCTGACGGCACCTGTTGTCAGCCAGCCTACAGCTACTACGACTCAAGTGAACCTGACCTGGAGCGCAAGCAACAACGCGACCACCTATAGTGTCTTTCGTGGTACCAGTTCGGGCGCAGAAAGCGCGACCGCTCTCGGCACAGCTTCGACTACCTCCTTCAGCGACACCACTGGCGCTAATGGCACGACCTACTTCTACTACGTCACGGCGAGCGCGAGCGGCTATACGACCTCCGGAGCGTCCAATGAAGTTCAGGTGGCAACGCCACCGGCTGTTCCTTCCATGGCCCAGCCGGTTGTCTCAAACGGCGCTATCGCTCTCAGTTGGAACGCGGTGACCGGTGCTGGCTCCTACACGGTCTACCGCGGAACGAGGTCGGGCAGTGAGACTTCCCTGGCAAGCTCCCAGACCACGTCCTACAACGATTCCAGCAACCTTGCTGGGGGTACCACCTACTTCTACTATGTAGTCGCCAACAGCACCGGCACCACGGTCTCGCCTCAATCCAATGAGGTGCAGGCTACCACTCAGCTCAGTACGCCCATGCTGTCGCAGCCGACAGTGTCCGGTTCGCAAGTTGCGCTGAGTTGGAGCTCTGTTATAAACGCCACCGGTTACTCCGTGTATCGCGGCACCAGCTCGGGTTCTGAGACGATGCTGGCGAGCGCGCCATACCCCTCCTACACCGACACGAACCTCACCACCGGCACGACGTACTTTTATTACGTGGTTGCCACCGGAAGCGGAGGCACGGGTTCGGGCAAGTCCAACGAACAGTCCGTTCCGTACACAGCGCCCATCGCTGCACCCGGCAGCTTCACATTGAACACACCCGTTGCCGGCACGAACTCCGTCTCCCTTAGTTGGAGCGCCAGCCCCGGCGCCAACAGCTACCAAGTGTCGCGCGGAACCTCTGCGGGTAACGAAACCACACAGCTAACGCCAACCACCAACAGCCTGTCCTTTACTGACAGCACCGTGTCAGGCGGCACGCAGTTCTTCTATAAGGTGGTCGCCTCAAATGCTGGTACCGCAACCACCGCGTCGAACGAGGTCTCAATCACAACTCAGAGTGCTACCCCTCCAGCAGGTTCGCCGACAACAGGCACGCCGATCTATCAAATCAACGCGGGAAGTGGCACTGCAGTCGGGTCCTTCACAGGAGATGAGTTCTATTCGAGCAACTCATCCACTTCAAGTTCTTCAAACTCAATCACCGTCCCCTCTGGAGACTCAGCCGCGCAGTCTGTTTACCAAACGAACCGGTACGGCAACTTCTCGTACTCGTTCCCATCCTTGACTGCAAACGCAACGTATACCCTGGTTTTGCACTTCGCAGAAACCTACTCCGGTACTGCCGCTGTCGGTAAACGCGTCTTCTCGGTTACATCAAATGGCAGCAGCATCAGCTGTCCCTCTGGAGACGGCGGGCTTACTAACTGCCTAAACAACCTTGATATCTATGCTCGCGCCGGATACAACACGGCCCTGGTGATCTCTGTCCCGGTAACTGCGGACGGTAACGGAAATCTCAAGATCGCCTTTACCCCAACCGCTAACAATGCAATCGTTAACGGCATTGAACTGCTGACCAACAACAGCAACCTGCCAGTGCCCGCTGCTCCGATCAACCTCAACGCCCAAGGAGGCAACAGCCAGAACACGCTTTCGTGGAACGGAGGCGCCGGGCCGATCGGGACCTACAGTGTGTATCGTGGCACGGCCAAGGGATCGGAAACCCTGCTACCAAATGCGAGCAATCTGACGAGCAGCTTTTTCCTGGACAACAAGACTCTCCAGAATGGGACGACGTATTGGTACAAGGTGGTCGCCACCAATGGCGCCGGGAGCAACTTCAGTGAGACCAGTGTGACCACGGGCGTGCCGGTTCAGGGGACCGCGGTAGTCCGCATGGCCGCGGGCAGCACCGCGTCCATCGCGGATCCCGCCACGGGAATAGCCTTTACACCGGACACCTTCGGGAAAAGTGGAGCTTCCACAAACGCCAACCCGATCAACATCTCCAACGTGACACAAGCAGCTCCCATGGCGGTGTACCAGAATGAGCATTCGTCCGGCAGCTTCGCCTACACTTTCAACACAGCGAACGGTTTGAAGCCAAACACGGCATCAACCGTACGTTTACACTTCGCGGAGACCTACTTTCCGGGGGCTGGTCGACGCCTGTTCAACGTAAGCTGCGGCAGCTTCCAGTTGAACAACTTCGACATCTACGCTGCATCGGGAGGCAAGAACATCGCCATCATCGAGCAGTTCACCGCCACCACCGACGCGAACGGCACTCTCACGATCAACTTTTCCTCCGGAAGCGCGGATCAACCAAAGATCGACGGTATTGAGATCTACCAATAACTCAACCACAGCCGCTTGGCGTATCTATGCCAGGCGGCTGCCTTGTTCCGCAAGGTGCTACCTGAAAGGCTTCTTCCAGAACCGTGATGTGCAGAAGAATTCTCATGATTCCGCCTTTCCAGGAGCTGCGGTTTCACCGCACAAACTGGATCTACGCTTCACTCTCGTTGGTCTTGCTTTGCATACAGGCCATGCACGCCTCTGCACAGGAGCCCCTCCCCGCATCAGGCAGAGCGTACATCGCCTACCTAAAGGCTTTTGAACTCGCCGAAACGGGCAGCCGACCCGCGGCGCTCCGCTCTCTCGCGGAAAGCCTGCGGCTCGATCCGAAGAGCCATCCCGCCTCAGAGCTTGCCTTCCGCCTGCTCGTAGAGCAGCGCGCGAACACCGGTGTTCGATTGTTGGGGCAAACCGGTCTTTTCACCTCAACGGTGTACAGCCCGGATGGAACCATGATTCTTACAACAGCCAGCGACCGCACGGCGCGACTCTGGGATGCGCATACAGGTGCACCCCTTGCCGCTCCCCTACAGCACGCTGACGAGATTGTGGCGGCCGCCTTCAGTAAGGACTCTAAACGTATCGCAACCGGGACCGACTCGGGCGCAATTGTCATCTGGGACACCTCGACCGGGAAACCGCTCGTCACCTCTATGTCGCTGCCCGGAGCTGCCTGGTCTGTTACCTTCAGCCCGGATGGCGCCTTGCTGGCCGCGGCCTCGGATGCGGGCAAAGTGCGCACATGGCGTGCCTCAAGCGGGGAGCCGCTGGCGCAGGACATTCAATATCATGAAGCGGCGTATCACGTTACCTTCAGCAGCGACTCGAAGCTGCTCCTTATTCCCACGGGCGACGATTATACCGACCTGCGGGATGCTTCTACCGGAGCACGCCGCTTCAAGCTGACCTCCACCAGCACCGTTGTCAGCGCCCAATTCGATGAGCGGCAGGACAAGATCATCACAGCCGGCGCCGACTCGCGTGCGCATCTTTGGAACGCAGCGACTGGTCAGCCAGACGGCCCCGTCTTCCAGCATGGCTTTGGAATTACGTACGCCGCCTTTAGCGCGGATGACCGCTTGGTTCTTACCGCCTCACGAGATCATACGGCGCGGGTATGGAACGCAAGTACAGGCAACCTCGTAGGTGCGCCGCTGGAGCATCCCTCGCCTGTAGGCCGAGCGTCCTTCAGCCCCGATAGCCACTTGGTGGTCACCGCAGCCGGTGACAAAGCGATTCGCCTCTGGGATGCGGCCACAGGCGATCCCGTGGCGCCTCCAACGTTTTTCGACGCGGGTGCCTATGCTGCGTTTAACCCGAACTCTCACTCGGTGCTGCTTGCTGGTGGCTCCTTGGCGTCCATTTTCGACCTGGCTCCTGAGGAGGACGCGCCGGCATGGCTAGCCGATCTCGCCGACTTTGCTTCTACTCTGAACAACTATGACCACAGCGGGACGACGAATCTATCCAAGATTGATAGCCTAAAAGAGCAGCTGCTCCATTCGTCAGCGAACGATCGTTGGACCCGGTTCGGCAAGTGGTATTTCGCCGACATCACGCAGCGGCCTGTCTCCCCCTGGAGTGAGCTGACACTTGAAAAGTATGTCGACCTTCTAATCGCGCGCGGCGATGCGGCCTCACTTACTTATGCCCAGACGTTGTCTCATCCCTTTCCAAGCTGGCTCGCCAAGGTCAGCGTAGCCAAAGCAAATCTCAAAGAACCAAATCCGTAATCTCGTCTATGGTTCGCTGTTTTCTCTGACCTCGCTGTTTCGTAAGCTGGCGCATTCGGGCTTGACGTTAAGCTTGTCCATGCCCCACGGCTGCGGTTGATCCTCCGGAGAAGCAACTCATAGTGCCTCTTCGGCTACACACGGGATCGTCAAGGTGGCCGAAAGCCTAGCGCTGGCAACACCCCCAGCAGTACACTACGGCACGCCACGCCCAGACTGCATTCCGGCGTCAGCACTTGAGAGTGACCCTACATCAGACGCATGTGGTCGGCGACCAGATCGCCTTGAACAATTACTTCGGTGGTGCACTGGAATGTTTGCCGATGCTCGCGCTCGGCCAAGTCGACAGTCTGCGGAGGTACTGCGGACCTGTATGGGTCAGATGTCATCGGTGCGATCCATGCAAGGTCGCGATCGTCCTCTTCTCGCGAAATCGCGACTCTTTCACCCCTGGCCCCCGCCAGGCAGTCGGCCAGGTCCGTCTACAACTCGGAGGGATTCCCGGTGACAGGTCAGCTGGCATAAGATCGCTTTGGCGAAGTCGGGAGTTCGACAGGGAGCGTATGTTGCAGGAAAGATCTCAGCAAGGTAACAGTGCGGAGGCAATCTCGATTGGTGACCTGACCTCTCGTGAAATTCTGGAACAGCTCGAACGCATCGTCACAAGTGCTCACTTTCGAAATAGCCGTAGATACCCTGTACTGCTGCGTTTTCTCGTAGAGGAGACCATCGGAGGACGATCGCTCTCGTTGAAGGAACGGACAATCGGGATCGTCGTGTTTGGACGGAAGCACGACTATGACACCGCCGCAGATCCTATCGTAAGGGTTTCGGCTGCTGAGACTCGCAAAAGAATAGCTCAGTACTATCAGGGACCCGGCAAAGAAGACGAAGTACGCATAGATCTCAATGCCGGGAGCTACATCCCAGTGTTCACGGTGTACCGAGAACAACCGATGGGGCATAGTCTTTCTTTTTCTGAGACGACGTCCTCACAGCCGCTACAAAGCACGGCAGACGTACCAGCCCTTAGTCAACCAGGGGAAACCACGAATCGTGAGGTTGCGGAATACTTCGCTCCTGCGCCGAGCTCCAGATCCGTTTTCGCAGTTCTCTCGCGAGAAAGACTTCTGTGGCTCATTCTGTGCCTTGTGTGTGGTTTAAGTACAGCGATGGTGATAAGTAAGCGAGCTCAGAAGAGGCATACAGGCCTCAACACCGATGCGGAACAGCTTGATCCTGGATTGCTGGAGATTTGGAGACCTGTCCTACAGTCCACCCAGCCCGTGCTTCTCGTTCTTGGAGTGCACTCCTTCGATACTACCCATCGCGACATATCAGATCAGAGCCACGCTATTCTTCCCCAATCAAGGCGTACGCTCCTGTCCTCAATGACTGAATCTGACATGATTGCGATCTCAGATGTTGTCACGCTTACTCGCCTCACCAGCGTACTCGGTCGAAGAGGACGACCCTTTCAAATCAAGGGCGCTGCGGACACCACACTGGGTGACTTCAGCCATGGACCGGTCGTCCTGGTCGGGGGATTCAACAATCTTTGGACGCTTCGCCTCAATATCAATCTTCCTTTTCACTTCGTTACCCTGAACGGGCGAACGAACATCATTACGGACGTGCGCCGCCCTCATGAGCAGTGGACGCTAGATACTTCACAAGTGACGTCAAGCACCTATCGTGACTACGGTATTGTCAGCAGTTACTTTGACCAGCAGACAGAACAGCGAGTAATGATCGTCGCTGGGATCGGAAGGAGTGGAACGGAGGCCGCTACGGATCTGTTGACCAACGCAGACTTCGCTAAAAGCCTCGCGCAACAACTGCTCAATCAGAGTAGGTCGAATTTTGAGGTGCTCATGTACACAGATGTGGTGGAGGGTAGCCATGGACCGCCACACATCATCGACAGCGTGAACTGGTGATGGGCCGTCCAACGATCAAGACGCAGCCTGGCTTCGCATAATCAAAAGTCCACTGAACGTGCAATATAGCTGACCGATTGCGAATCGGTCAGCTTAGCTGCAAATCTCCTTGGCTTTGCTCCTGCAGCAACAGAGCTTCGTTGGACAGCTGCCTTCAGTGATCCGAGCGATCTTGGCCGAGTTTAGACCTGCAAAAATCTTCATTTCTGATAATTCCCGTGTAGCATTTCTCTCGATTTAAGCTGCATCCTTATCGTAGAACCACTTCGCTTGATCGAAGCTTGCAGATACGTTGCCACTGTGGGGCCGGAAGTCAGCCTGTCCGATGAAGACGACTGGGGCTTCGCAAGCCGGCCCAGTTCTGGCGAATCGCCGTGCTAGTCGTTTTCGATCTTTTGTACCTAGTTCCAAACCTGCACTGAGGATGGGCGAAGGCCACTTCTAAGGTCGGCTGGCACACCTTCCGGCGTTCTTCACGACGATCCTCAAGGCTCACGGGTAGACAGCGCAGGAATCCACGCAATCAGCCGAGTGATTCCCAACCTCTACGCCCAGGCAATAACAGACATTGAACGGACGGCGCAGGGCCGCACGGCGTGTCTTCTCGGAGAAGGGCCCGGGCCGAGTCTGAAGTCTTTGTCGGACGCTCTTGGATCCATTGTGCTTTGGGTTCTAGCGACAAGTGCTTCAACAGATTTGGCGTCCCCGACGGGATTCGAACCCGTGTTACCGCCGTGAAAGGGCGGTGTCCTGGGCCACTGGACGACGGGGACGCGCAGGCTGCTTAAATATCAGCACAGACTTAAGGCTACCAACGTTGCTGCCGAACGTCAAAATCGGCTTACCCTGCCATCAACATCTCGGAACTAGAATTACACGCCACGCCGCGTTGCACCAACCGCACGCAGCAGTCTGCTAATAGTATGCGTAGAGCTTGAAATACCGGTCACGCAGGTTCAGGGCTACCTGCTCCAGGGAAGCTAGATAAAACTCACGAATTTGGCCCTGATCGCCAGGTGAGAGCCTGGCATACAGGCCGGGTGTTGCGGGACCAAGCTTACCGGCTCGCAGCACAGACTCAAACTCGCGGACTCTCAAACCAGCCTTGTCGAGGCTGCGGAGGAAATCACGAACTCCGGTCTCGGCAAAGCGGGATGTGATTGCGGCTTTCACCTCGCTAAAGGTGCCCTCATCGTCCACCGTCGGTTTCGGACGCTCGTACAACGCACGAGTACGGTCAACCGCACCGGCTCCAATTTGCTCCATTGCGCTCTGCTGCCCTTCTGGAACGCCGCTTGTGGAGCGGGAGACGGGAATCGAACCCGCGACCAACAGCTTGGAAGGCTGTGACTCTACCACTGAGTTACTCCCGCGAACCTTGCCGCGCTCTCGACCGTAAAGCGGTCTTTGCTTCTGAAATCTGGAGCTGATGATGGGGCTTGAACCCATGACCTCTCCCTTACCAAGGGAGTGCTCTACCACTGAGCTACATCAGCCTCTTTATACATCCAAGCGATCACGATTCCGAGCGGATGCCTGATACCCCATCCTACGCGAGCGCTGCCATCCTAGGATCACTCGTATTGCAAAAAACGCCAGCAGCGTCCAGGTCAGCTGCTGATACTTCCCTGCCTCCATGGTAAGCCATACGCCTACTGCAAGGAGACCAAGCACAACTAGTGAGACCACCAGACGTCCCGTACCGCTGGGCTCCATCGTCACGAGGCGAGCCTCCAAAGCCAATCACCTGAAAGTGTGGTGCACAGGGGAGGATTCGAACCTCCGTAACGCATTGCGTGGCAGATTTACAGTCTGCTGCCATTAACCACTCGGCCACCTGTGCCCTGCCGCCTTCCTTCACCGTCGCTCACGCCAAACCAGCTTCAGCATCTCGCCTAATTTCTCGAGAGGAACTGCACGTGAAGAGCAACAGCACCTACCTGACGCCACTGGACCTGGAGCTGGCGAAGGGATTCGAACCCCCGACCGCCTGATTACAAATCAGGTGCTCTACCAGCTGAGCTACGCCAGCCCTGACAGCGAGCTGTACCGCCCCGTTGCCGCGGCACATAGTGAAGATATCACAGCTGGCCTCGCTCCATAGCAGCTCCGCCTTTGACCCTGGACCGGGAGGTCTTCGCGCGTCGAACACGTGTCCTCTAGCTGCTTCGACCTTCCGTCTACATCGTTGCCAGCAGATGGACCTGACACGGAGGGGATTCCTGGATGCAGAAGCAAGGGCGTGAACGGTGATGGTAGGATGACCCGCATGAAGCGGTGGTGGCGTCAGACGCGTTTCCTCTGGCTGGGCGCAGCACTCTCCCTGTGTCCGCTACCTGGACGAACTCAGGTCAGTGACAGCGCGGACGGCCCTGCCATTGCGCGGGGAGACACAAGCCGGAAGCCGCCCCTCACCAACGACACCATCCTCAGAATGAGCAAAGCCGGACTCGACGATGCCGTCATCCTCCAGACAATCCAAACGCAGCCGGGCGGCTATGACACAGGTCCTGATGATCTCATCGCACTGAAGCATGCCGGCGTCTCCCAGGCTGTGATCGCAGCCATGCAGGCACGTAGTGCAGGACTCGCTGTCCACCCCACAAGCACCAAAGTCGACCCTGCCCCTTTGTCAGCAGGCGTCGACGAAATTGGGGTCTACTACCAGGACAAAGACGGTCAGTGGGTGCCTTTGCGGACCGAACGCGTCCAGTTCAAGTCGAGCGGCTGGCTCAAGAACGCCGCGACCGATGGCTTGGTGAAACAGGACATGAACGGCCACCTTGAAGGTCCCAGATCGCCACTTGCCCTGCAAACGGGAGTCCACCTTTTGATCTACGCACCGGTTGGGACTCAGGCTGAGGAGTATGACTTTTTGCGCTTCGACCAGCACACGGGGAGCCGCGACTTTCGCGTAAAAACAGGCGGCCTTTTTCACTCGCAGACGGGTTCACAGCGCAACGAACTCGAGTTCCACCCCGTCAAGATCGCTAAGGACATGTACACGTTCACCGTGCCCGTCGATATCGAAAAGGGTGAGTACGGCGTTTTGCCTCCTGGCTCGTCCAACGTACCTGGGCTCTCAAACGCAGGGAAGATCTTCACCTTCTCCATACCGGAATGACCTCTCGACAACGACGATCCTGGTGGCCGGTTGGGGTTGGCTTGGGCCTGCTTGTTGCCTTCGCCATGCTTGTTTTTCTACGGGCCAAGGCGCCGCCTGAAGCTGCCCGACTCTTGCCGGAAAGCGATGCCATTCTGTATGCCAACTTGCGCCCTCTTCGC
>CAXTRM010000014.1:30664-30993 GCA_964246625.1 uncultured Acidobacteriaceae bacterium | reverse complement strand
GGACCTGAAGCCGGGCACGCCGATGGAGGCCGTTGCCGGGGATGCGGTGTTTCTCGGCTCCTGCACGAACGGGCGCATCGAGGACCTTCGCGCCGCCGCTGACGTGGTGCGTGGGCATCGCGTGGCCACCACGGTGCGGGCGATGGTGGTGCCTGGATCACAGGTGGTGAAGCGGCAGGCAGAAGAAGAAGGCCTTGACCTGGTGTTCAAGTCGGCGGGCTTTGAGTGGCGGGAGCCCGGCTGTTCGATGTGCCTAGGCATGAACCCGGATATTCTTCAGCCCGGCGAGCGGTGTGCCTCGACCAGCAATCGCAACTTCGAGGGGCGCC
>CAXTRM010000014.1:16405-30642 GCA_964246625.1 uncultured Acidobacteriaceae bacterium | reverse complement strand
GCTGTCACCGCAGATGGCCGCCGCCGCAGCCATCACGGGACACCTGACCGATGTGCGCAGGTGGAAGGCCGGGCGCGACGAGACAGCCCCGGTAGCTTCACGTGAAGGGGCGTTCCACCTTGACCTGGTCGACGGAGGTTCCGAGTAATGCAGCCTTTCCACACGCTGACGTCCACCGCAGTGCCTTTGCCGCTGCCCAACATCGACACCGATCAGATCATCCCCAAGCAGTTCTTGAAGCGCATCGAGCGCACCGGGTATGGCGACTTCCTGTTTTATGACTGGCGCTATGAGCTGGACACGCCGGATCACGTCGCCGAGCGCCGTGACTTCGTGCTGAACAAGCCCGAGTTCAAAGGGGCGGAGATCCTGATCGCGGAGAAGAACTTCGGCTGCGGTTCTTCGCGGGAACATGCCGCCTGGGCGATCGTGGAGTTGCTGCTGGGGCGGGTGACCGCCAACCCGGCGCACCGGATCACCATCGATCTTGCCGCCCAGCAGGTCACGGACCAGGCCGGGTTCGAGGCAGGTTTCGAGGTGGACCCTTTCCGGAAGTACTGCCTGCTGCACGGGCTGGACGACATCGGGCTGACACTGCAGCATGCCGACGAGCTTGCCCGCTTTGAGTCGCGGCATGATGACGAGTTCTGGCTGGCACCGAAGGGTGCGGCCTAGCCCCTGACTTGCCGGTGTGTTGGTTCGGCATAGCCCTAGCTGGAGAAAAGATGAGTGAAGTAGTGGGGAAACGACATTCAACCGTGCTCACGGAGGGCCCCTCCCGTGCTGCCGCCCGGGCAATGCTGCGCGGTGTGGGTTTCAGCAAAGAAGATCTGCACAAACCCATCATCGGCATCGCCAATACTTGGACGGAGATCGGGCCGTGCAACTTCCACCTGCGGCAGATTGCCGAGGCCGTGAAGCAGGGAGTGCGTGAAGCGGGCGGGACCCCGATGGAGTTCAACACGGTCACGATCTCTGACGGCATCACGATGGGCACGGAAGGCATGAAGGCCTCGCTGATCTCGCGTGAGGTCATTGCGGATTCGATCGAGCTGGTTACGCGAGGCAACAGCTTTGACGGGCTGGTGTGTATCGCGGGCTGCGACAAAAACATGCCCGCGGCCATTATGGCGCTGGCACGTTTGGACATACCCGGCATGATGCTCTATGGCGGCAGCATTTTACCCGGGCACCTCCGTGTGGGAGACGACGGCAAGCCTGTGCCCGGTGAGGCCGGCGCAGGGCCGGCAGGGGCGGGAGAGCCAGGCGGGCCGGAGCCTGTGCTGCAGGATGGTGAACTGCTTCACCCGCAGGCGAAAGAGAGCGGCCGCGCGGGAGACAAGCAGGTGGACATCACGATCCAGGCCGTCTTTGAGGCGATTGGATCGCACGCGGCCGGCAGGATCAGCGACGCGCAGCTCGAGGCCGTGGAAGCAAACGCCTGCCCCGGACCCGGTGCCTGCGGCGGGCAGTTCACCGCCAACACCATGGCCATGGCCGGTGAGTTTCTCGGTATCTCGCCCATTCAGCTGACCGGTGTGCCGGCCATGAGCAAAGACAAGCACGAAGCTTCGCGAGAAGCGGGACGTTGCGTGATGGAGCTGGTGAAGAGGGGCACAACACCCAGCCAGATCCTTACACGTGAAGCGCTGGAAAACGCCATCACGGCCGTGGCTGCCTCGGGCGGTTCAACCAATGCGGTGCTGCACCTGATCGCCATCGCGCATGAGCTCGGCATCGCGCTTACGGTAGACGACTTCGACCGGATCTCCGAACAAACGCCGTTTATCTGCGACCTGACCCCCGGGGGCAAGTATGTTGCCAAGGACTACCAGGAGGCAGGCGGGTCGCGTGTGCTGGCCAAGCGGCTGCTCGAGCGAGGCCAGCTGCACGACGGTCTTACCGTGACCGGGAAGACCTTGCACGAGGAGGCACAGCTGGCCGAGGAAACGCCGCAGCAGCCGGTGATCCGGCCGTGGGCAAATCCGCTCAAGCCTACAGGGGGCCTCGTCATTCTCCGGGGCAACCTCGCGCCGGAAGGTTGCGTGGTCAAGGTTGCCGGCCACGAGCGCATCTACCACACCGGCCCGGCACGTGTGTTTGATAGCGAAGATGCCTGCTTCCACGCCGTGGAGGCCGGCCAGATCAGGCCAAACGATGTTTGCGTGATTCGATATGAAGGCCCGAGGGGCGGCCCCGGCATGCGCGAGATGCTTGCCGTTACCGCAGCGATCAAGGGCATTCCCGAGCTGAGCGAAACCGTCGCGCTGCTTACCGATGGACGCTTCAGCGGCGCCACGCGCGGCCTGATGGCGGGGCATGTGGCTCCGGAAGCCTCCATGGGCGGCCCGATCGCCGCGGTGCGCGAAGGCGACAGCATCACCTTTGACATCCCGGGACGCAAGCTGCAGCTGGATGTGAGCGAAAGCGAGCTTGCTGCGCGATTAGAGCAGTTCAAGGCGCCCGAAGCGAGATACAAACGCGGGGTCTTCGCCAAGTATGCAAGCACCGTTGGCAGCGCCAGCGCAGGCGCCGTGACCACATAGGGCTGTCTGCGGCACCAGGCATCCTGCTGCCTGGCTCCCGGCTCCCGGCTCCTGGCTCCCGGCTCCTGGCTCCTGGCTCCCGGCTCCTGGCTCCTGGCTCCCGCGCAAAAGATTACGAGGAAACAACATGGCTGACCAGAACAACACGCACCCCACACTCAGCGGCGCCGAGATCCTTTGGGCTTCGCTGGCCGGTGAAGGCACCACCACCGTGTTCGGCTATCCTGGGGGCGCGATCCTGCCCATCTACGACGCCCTGCGCAAGTTCCCAAGCATCCACCATGTGCTGGTACGGCATGAGCAGGGTGCCGCCCACATGGCCGACGGCTATGCACGCGCTTCAGGACGCGTGGGCGTATGCATGGCGACGTCCGGGCCTGGTGCGACCAACCTTGTGACCGGGCTTGCCACCGCCATGCTGGACTCCGTCCCCCTGGTGGCGATCACGGGGCAGGTCTCGTCCAAGGTGTTGGGCACCGACGCCTTCCAGGAGATCGACATCACGGGGATCACGCTGCCGATCACCAAGCACAACTTTCTTGTGACCCGCGCGGAGGAGATCGCCCCCACCGTAAGGCTGGCGTTTCAGATTGCACGGTCGGGGCGACCCGGACCCGTGCTGGTGGACATCACCAAGGATGCGCAACAGGCCTCGGCGACCTTTGATTTCGAGATGTCCAAGCCGCGGGCGGCTCGCCCTCACCCCATGCTGCGCGCCGAGGCGACCTCGCTGCAGCAGGCAGCCGAGTTGATCCAGGCAGCCAGGCGCCCCGTCATTCTCGCGGGGCACGGCATCGTGGAGTCGGGCGCGGAAAGCGCCGTGCTGGCCTTTGCCGAGGCTCGCCAGATCCCTATCGCAAGCACACTGCTTGGGCTTGGCGCCATCCCTGCCGAGCATCCGTTATCGCTGGGCATGATGGGCATGCACGGCGAAAGCTGGGTAAATCATGCGATCCAGGAGGCCGATCTGCTGCTGGCCTTTGGCATGCGCTTCGACGATCGGGTCACGGGCAACCTGGCGCATTATGCGCCCCAGGCGAAAAAGATCCACGTGGAGATCGACCCAAGCGAGATCAACAAGAACGTGCGTGTCGATGTGGCGCTCATCGGAGACCTGAAGCAGGTTCTGCACCAGCTCGCGCCCATGGTCCCCCACATCAGTGACGCCAGCTGGCTTGCGCACATCCATGCCAGCAAGGGCGATGCCGCTGTGCGCGACATCATCAATCTGCCCGACAACGGCCACCTGTATGCGGCGCACGTGATCCATGACATTTGGCGGGAAGCGCAAACAGCCGGACGTCTGGAGCAGACGGTCATCGTGACCGATGTGGGCCAACACCAGATGTGGGAAGCACAGTATTTTAAGCACGAGTCGCCGCGCTCGCTGGTGACCTCCGGCGGGCTCGGCACCATGGGCTTCGCCCTGCCCGCGGCTATCGGGGCCAAGTTCGCCTGCCCCGAAAAGGACGTGTGGGTGATTGCCGGCGATGGTGGTTTTCAGATGACGGCCGCCGAGCTTTCCACCATCGTGCAGGAAGGGCTTGCCATCAATATCGCTGTCATCAATAACGGGTTTCTGGGCATGGTGCGCCAATGGCAGGAGGCGTTCTATGACAAGAACTACTCCGCTTCACCCATCCTGTCTCCTGACTTCACCATGTTGGCCGCGGCGCATGGCATCGAGGGCGCCACCGTCTCAAAACGCTCGCAGGTGGTGCCCACCGTCCAGCGGGCCCGCACAGGAGCCAAGCCCTTCCTGATCAACTTCCAGGTGGAAAAGGAGGATGGCGTGTACCCCATGATCGCTCCAGGTTCCGCGCTGCATGAGATGGTGCGCCGGCCCAGCAAGGATCCCCTGCTGGAAACAGCAGAGGAGGCCTAGATGAACGTGCACGCCCCAGTGGCGCCTGTGGCCGTGGCCCGCGCCCTCCAGCGCTCTTCGCATCGCCCCTCGTGCCCCGCCTCCACCGGGCAGGAACGCGGCACAAAGAAGGCGGTGCGCTCCCTCGTTCGGCAGATTCTTGCCATCGGCACGGTGGAAGACGTCTGCAGCAAACGTCCCGTGCCTCCACCTCCCGGACAGTTCACCCTGTCCATACGCAACATGAGCCTGCTTGCGCGGCTCAGCAGATAAGGCCTGGCAGAGATGCTGCACACGTTCGTTGCTCTTGTAGACGACAAACCCGGTGTTCTGACCCGCGTCGCCTCCCTGTTTCGTCGCTTAAGCATCAACATCGTCTCGCTCACGGTGGGGGAAAGCGAGCAGGCAAACTGCTCCCGTATGACCATTGTGTGCGAAGCTCCGGAGACGGCGGCGCACCGCATCAAGGCCTCCCTGTATAAGCTCGAAACCACCGTGGACGTGGACGAGGTAAACCGGGCTGAGGCCGTGGTTCGCGAACTTTGCCTCGTCAAGGTCGCAGCCGGGCCCTCCGCACCGCATGGGGTGCACTCCCGCTCGCAGATCTTTGAGCTGGCAAACGTCTTTCGCGCCCGCGTCGTGGATCTCGCGCCTGAAAGCATCATGCTCGAGATGACCGGCTCAGCGTCCAAGATCGAAGGCCTGCTGCAGGTACTGCGCGAAAGCGGCTATGAGGTCCTCGAGGTATCGCGAACGGGCCGCATGGCCATGCGACGCGGCAAGCACACCAGCCGGGTGTTGAAGGCGCTCGGCAACCAGCCCAGTCCCATCAACTCAGACCAGATGATCGACCCGGATGCGTTGCCCGAAGAGGAAACGCTTCCCAACCAGTTTGACGAGCACGACACCTAGACTTCCCACGCGCAACACCATCACGACGAAAGCAGGAGTACATGGCAAAGGCATACCACGATCAGGACGCAGACCTCTCCCTCATCCAGGGCAAACGCGTCGCCATCATTGGCTATGGTTCACAGGGTCACGCACACGCGCTGAACCTCAAAGATTCGGGGGTCGAGGTCAAAGTAGGTTTGCGGCCTGACTCAGCTTCGGCAAAGAAGGCGGAGATGGCGGGTCTTGAGGTGCTCAGCGTCCCTGAGGTCTCGCAATGGGCCGATGTGATCATGGTCCTGGTGCCCGATCAGACCGCGGCCAAGGTATACCAGGAGATTGAGCCCGGCCTGCAGGCCAAGGGCTCTGATGGCGAGCCGAAGACACTCATGTTCGCCCATGGCTTCAACATCCGGTTCCGTACCATCACGCCGCCTGCAAGCGTTGATGTGTCGCTGGTCGCCCCCAAGGGACCAGGGCATCGTGTGCGGGAGGTCTTCACAGAGGGTGGGGGTGTTCCGGGTCTGGTTGCGGTCGAGCAGAACGCCAGCGGCAAGGCCATGCAGGTCGCGTTGAGCTATGCCAAGGGCATCGGATGCACCCGCGGTGGTGTACTGGAAACGACGTTCACCGAGGAGACCGAGACCGACCTGTTCGGGGAGCAGGCTGTGCTGTGCGGCGGCACCGCGGCCCTGGTCAAGGCGGGCTTTGAGGTGCTCACCGAGGCGGGCTACCAGCCCGAACTCGCCTACTTCGAGGTGCTGCACGAGCTCAAACTCATTGTGGATCTGCTGTATCGCGGCGGCCTCGAGTACATGCGCTATTCCATCAGCGACACCGCTGAATGGGGTGACTACATCGCCGGTCCGCGTATCGTGACGCCGGACGTGAAGAAAGCCATGCAGGGGCTGCTGGAGGACATCCGCTCCGGCGCGTTTGCCAAGCGCTTCCTTGAAGAAAACCAGACAGGGCGCAAGGAGTTCACCCGCTTCCGCGATCTGGAACGCGCCCATCCGGTTGAAAAGGTCGGCGCCGCGCTCAGGGCGCAAATGCCCTTTCTCGACCCTGTCAAAGTGGAGAATGGCACTGTGGTCAAGGCGTAGAGAACTGGGCCTCACCCGTAAGCAAGCAACCCGGTCTCACAGCCGGGTTTCTTTGTGCCGGCCTTGTCCGGCACACATCTAATTGCTCATGGCTACAGCTACGGTTCTTCGGCTTCGGGACGGTTTTGGACTGGATCATCTGCGTGTGGAAGAGGAAGAGCTGTCTGAGCCCGGGCCAGGCCAGGTGCATGTGCGTTTCCATGCCGGCTCTCTGAACTACCGAGACCTGATGGTTGCCAGGGGCCAGTACAACCCCAAGATGCCACTGCCCCGCATTCTAGGCTCGGATGCGGCGGGCGAGGTGATCAGCGTCGGCGATGGAGTAACCGACCTGCAAAAGGGAGACAGGGTCGCCAGTCTGTTCTTTCAAACGTGGCAGTCCGGCGAGATCACGCAAGCCACCGGAAAATCCGCGCTGGGCGGCGCCATCGATGGTGTGTTCGCAAGTGATTGCATCCTCCCCTCGACGGGACTTGTCTTGATACCGGAGCATCTCTCGTTTGCGCAGGCCGCTACCCTGCCGTGCGCCGGCGTGACTGCATGGAACGCCCTGGTCGAGAAGGGCAAGGTGCGTGCCGGTCAGACCGTCCTGATCCTGGGTACGGGAGGCGTCTCGCTGTTCGGGTTACAAATTGCAAAGGCACATGGCGCAAGGGTGATCCTGACAAGCTCCTCAGATGACAAGCTGGCTCGGGGCCGGGCGTTGGGAGCTGACGAGACGATCAACTACAAAACCACGCCGGCGTGGGACGAAGAGGTCCTCAGACTCACCGGGAGGCGTGGTGTGGATCATGTGGTGGAGGTGGGCGGGCCAGGAACGCTGTCCCGCTCCCTCAATGCAGCCGCGGTAGGTGGACACATCTATCTGATCGGGGTTCTCACGGAAGCCGACAAGGGCGTCGATGTGCTTCCTGTGCTGCGCAAATCGCTCCACCTCGATGGAGTCTATGTTGGAAGCCGCAGCATGTTCTCCCACCTGAACCAGGCCATTACGGCCAGTCGGATCGACCCTGTGATCGACCGCGTCTATGCGCTTGCGGAGGCTCGCTCGGCCTTTGAGACGATGCAGGGTGGGAGCCACTTCGGGAAGATCCTGCTGGATCTTGGCTAATGGCCGTTGAGGGCGACTGACCTTTGTGGCAGCACGCGTCGGCTTTCGTTGGGCTCTATCCTGTAAACAAGCAGAGCATCCAAGGTGCATGCGTATCCTCTCTCTCACTTTTGGATTGATCGTCGTAAGCGGGACGCCGATGCAAAGCCAAATAGCCGGGCTGACCACGCTGCATGCACTCCAGGACCATGCTCGGCCTTTGCTCATCTTTGCGCCGAAACCGGACGATCCCAGGTTGGAAATCCAGGTCAGGACCCTCCAGGAGCATGCTCCGGAGGCCCACGACCGCGACCTGGTGCCGGTGGGTCTGCCGTATCAGAACCCAAGCCCCACGGAGACGCAGCTCAGCGCCGAAGAGGCTGTCGCGGTGCGTCGCCGCTTCCACGTCGCTCCAGGCGACTTTGCGGTCATCCTGCTCGGGAAAGACGGGGGCGCCAAGCTGCGATCAGACAAGCCCTTGCCTATGCAGAAACTTGACGCGACGATCGACGCAATGCCTATGCGGAAGGACGAGATGCGGGCCAGGCAGCCGTAGGGAGTTGCCGAAAAACAGAATCGCCCCCCTCACGGGAGCGACTTTAGGAGAAATGGCGTGACTTACGCCGTGATCTCGACACCGCGCCAAAACGCTACCTTGTGCTTTACGCTGCGGGCAGCCGCCTTCGGTGCTGGGTAATACCAGGCTGCATCGAGGTTTTCCTGACCATCCACATACACGGTGTAGTAGCGGGCCAATCCTTTCCAGGGGCAGGTCGAGCTGGTGGAGCTTGGGCGTAAGTAGGCGCGATTGACGCTCTTTTCAGGGAAATACGTGTTTCCCTCCACTGTTTCTATGTCGTCACTCTCTGCCAGGACCTGTCCGTTCCAGATTGCCTTCGCCATGTACGCGTCC
Organism: uncultured Acidobacteriaceae bacterium; assembly: GCA_964246625.1. Classification (GTDB taxonomy): domain Bacteria; phylum Acidobacteriota; class Terriglobia; order Terriglobales; family Acidobacteriaceae; genus Granulicella. The sequence goes on along the minus strand of CAXTRM010000014.1, from coordinate 22,235 downwards.
TTCCCCTCATCGGGATCATATATGTGGGTCGCTGCCCTTACAGGAATCACAGCCGACCGTAAATGCCCCTATTAGGTTGCCACAATCTACGGATTTTGGAAAGTCCGGCTTCCGGGCCTCCACAAGCGCGTAGGCACGTCGCTCTCTTAAGCGACGGCCTCCACCACAGGACGTACCTTCGCGGGATCGGGCCTTTCCAGCTCATTGGGCTCTTTCTTGGCGAGCGGCGGCCCGATCTTCTCTTCGAAATGGCAGACGGGTCCGGCAGGTTCCTGCTCGTCCCCGCCCTTCTTCGCGCGACGCTTGGGCGCGCGATCCTGGTTGTTGGGGCAAACCAGGAACGTGCCTTCCTTATCAGCAATCTCCAGCAGATAGGGTGACCTGCATTGCGGGCAGGGGCCCGCCACCAGCTTCTGATTGCTGGTGAAGTCGCACTTCGGGTAGCGGGTGCAGCCGTAAAACGTGTCCCCACGCCGGTTCTTTCGCGCTGCCACCTCGGCTCCGCACTTCGGGCAGGGGACCTCCAGGAGATCCTGCTTCACATACTTACACTTGGGGTATCCCGAGCAGGCGACAAATTCGCCGTACTGCCCTTCCCGCTGCAGCAGCGGCTTCCCGCACTTGGGGCAGGGCTCCTCGAGCTGCACCGGCGGCTTCGACTGCTGCTTCTGGTTCAGCTTGCGAATGGTCTTGCACGGCGGGTCTTCGTTGTAGCCGGGGCAGCTCATGAAGGGGCCGAAAGGACCGTTCCGCAGGACCATGACGCGGCCGCAGTTGTCGCAGAACTCTTCTTCCTGCTCAGCGTCCTGCGCTTCCGAAGAGCTCAGATCTGGTTTTGCGGCGAAATTCTCCTTGGTGAAGTCGCACGTTTGAGGCTCCACGATGAGTTTTTTGCCACGTTTTGCACCCTCTTCGAGGGCTTTCAGCAGCTCTTTTGTGTCTAAAACCTCACGCGAAAACTCTGTTACATCTTCGGTCAGCGCTTTGACGATCATGGGGAACTTATGCGCGTCGGTAACCTTTTTGACCGCTGCCCTGGGATCCTTCTTAAGCGGGCCAAGCGCAACGTTTACCGGCTTGGTCTTGATGAAGTTCGAACATGAATAGAACGAGCCGAACTTTCCCCACTTGAGGATCAGGGGTGCACCGCACTTGTCGCAGGTCTCGTCGGTCGGCTTTTCCCAGGCCTTGATGTCTTCCATCTGCTTTTCAGCGACCTTGAGCTCCTCCTGCAGGTGCCCATAGAAACCTTTCAGCAGGTCAGTCCATTTTTCCTTGCCCTCGGCGACGTCGTCGAGCTCGTTTTCCAGCCCGGCCGTGTAGTCGGCCTTGAAGATGTAAGGGAAGTTCTTAACCAGGAGGTCGGTGACGACCATGCCGATCTCGGTCGGAATCAGTTTTTGGGCGATCTTCTTGACGTAGTCCCGCTCCTGGATGGTATTGATGATAGACGCATAGGTCGAAGGGCGACCGATCCCCTTTTCCTCGAGCGCCTTTACAAGGCTCGCCTCATTGAAGCGCGGTGGAGGCTGGGTGAACTTCTGCTGCGGATCCACCTTGTTGGCGGTGAGCGACTGCCCTCGCTCCAGGGGCGGCAGACGGCGGTCGCCGGCGCTGTCCTCACTGGTGGCGTCTTTGGCGAGCTCGGCCTTTTCTTCCCCGTCCACGCTGGAGGCGACGGCACGTTGCTCAGCGGTACTGGCTGCCGTATTGCGTTCAGCCCTGGCCTTTTTGGCGCGCTCTTCGTACCAAAGGAAGCCGGCAAACTTCAGAACACTTCCTGTTGTCCGAAAGCCATAACGAAGGGAGCTCCTGGCCTGGATCTCGACCGTGGTCTGATCGAAGACGGCGGGAACCATTTGGCTGCTGACGGCGCGCTCCCAGATGAGCTGGTAGAGCCGAAACTGCTCATCGCTGACATACTTGCGAACGAACTCCGGGGTGAACGCGATATTGGTGGGGCGCACCGCCTCATGTGCGTCCTGGGCGTCTTTCTTGGAGGTGTAGCTGTTGGGCTGCTCCGGCACGTACTCGGCCCCGCACTCCTTTTTGACGTGATCGCGTATGGCCAGCACGGCATCCGGACTCATGCGTGTGGAATCGGTCCGCATGTAGGTGATCAGACCCACGGTGCCCTCGCTGCCAAGTTCCACGCCCTCATAGAGGCGCTGAGCGACGCCCATGGTGCGCCGCACATTGAAGCCCAGCCGACCCGCCGCGTCCTGTTGCAGCTTACTGGTGGTGTACGGTGCCAGGGCCCTGCGCTTACGCTCACGCTTTTCCACGGACTCGACCTGCCAGATGGCCTTCAGCAGATCCGGGAGGATTTCGTCCACGGCGGCGCGGTCCGGCAGCGCGTTGGGGAGGAACTTGCCGGGGTTCGCATTGTCCGGGACGCGCGCGGGCTCGCCGTTGATGGTGACCAGGCGAGCGCCAAACGACTCCGAGCTGTTCTTTGGCGTGAGTTCCGCGTCGATGTTCCAGTACTCGGTTGTGGGAAAGGCATTGATCTCGCGCTCACGCTCCACGATGAGCCGCAGCGCGACGGTCTGCACGCGACCCGCACTCAGGCCACGCTTAACTTTGTCCCAAAGCAGGGGCGAGATCTGGTAGCCCACCAGACGGTCGAGCACACGGCGGGTCTGCTGCGCATCCACAAGGTTTTCATCTACATCGCGTGTGCGTTCAAAGGCGGCCTGTACCGCCTTTTTCGTGATCTCGTTGAAGGTGACCCGCCGGATCTTCGATTTGTCCTTTACCGAGGGCAGCAGCTGCATTTTGAGGTGCGCCGCAATGGCTTCGCCTTCACGGTCGGGATCGGGGGCCAAAAAGATCGTGTCGCTTTTTGCGGCAAGCTTTTTCAGGCGATCGACAACCTTTTCTTTTCCGGGCGAGACGATCAGTGTCGGCTCAAAGGTGCGACGGGTCAGCTCTACCCCGATATCGTTCTTGGGCAGATCCATAATGTGGCCGATGGAAGCTTCCACCACATAGTCGCTACCGAGGTATTTGTTGATCGTCTTTGCCTTTGCAGGCGATTCCACGATCACGAGATTCTTTGCCATGTCCCAACCCTGCCTGAAGGACCTGGCGACTTCACTTAAGCTCGCTGCCCCTCTGCCAATCCAATAGCCTGCAAACTACCACGCTTTGCGGAGATCGCGTCAACCTGCTTGTGGACAACGTCCCGCGCAGTGACGGCCTTTGGGCGGCGCTTGCAAGCTATAGACGCAGCCCGGGACGGTTCGTTCCGCTTGTCACGAGCTTGATCTCACAGACTCCGCACATAGTGTTTCCCGGGCATCTGTTTGACGCGTCCCGCGAGTTCGAGCTCAAAGAGGGCCGTGAAGACTTCTCCGGAGGCCAGCTCACCCTCAAGCCGCTCCATCAGTTCGTCCAGCTGAGTGGCTTCATCCGCGCGCAGGTGCTGCAACACCAAACGCTCATACTCACCCAAGGGAGTGCCGACCGATCCATCTGCGGCACCTTCACCGAATAAGGATGCCGTAAAGCCTGGGCGAGATTCACCGCGGGCCATTGCCTGTTCTTCGGCGAGTCGCTCCAGGTCGAGCCGTACCTGTGAGGGAAGGTCTTCCCACACATCTTCCCAGGTCGCTGTAAGTTTGGCTCCCTGTTTGATCAGCGTGTTGGGACCCCAGGAGTTCTTGTTGGTCACATTGCCGGGAACGGCATAGATGTCGCGGCTCTGTTCGATGGCGCAACGTGCCGTGATGCGCGTGCCGGAGTATTCGGCGGCCTCAATCACCAACACCCCGACGCTCATGCCGCTTAACGTTCGATTGCGGATGGGGAAGTTCTGCGGCGCCGGGAAGGTGCCGATCGGAAACTCGCTCACGACCGCACCGCCTGAGGCGACGATCTGCTCGGCCAGGCGTTTGTTTTCCTTGGGATAGATCACGTCGACGCCTGTGCCCCAGATGGCGACGGTGATTCCGCCGGCTTCCAGTGCGCCCTTGTGAGCAGCCGTGTCCACGCCTCGTGCCATGCCGCTGAAGATAGCCAGGCCGCGGCGTGCGAGATCCCGGCTGAGCATCTCTGCCATACCGGCTCCGTAGGGCGTCGGGTGCCGCGTCCCCACCACGCCCAGGCCCGGGCGGCTGAGGGCGGTTACATCGCCCCGCACCCACAGGATCGATGGAGGGTCGTAGATCTCCAAGAGCGGTCCGGGGTAGGCGTCCATGTCGGGGGTGACGAGGCAGACACGCTGCTCATGGACACGGCGCATCTCGTCCTCGGCTGCCCTTCGTCCCCGGCCATCGAAGCAGAACTGGGATGCGGCCGCGGTCAGGCCGGCGCTCTCCAACTCGGTGAGCGAGGCACCCCAGAGACGTTCAGGCGCCCCAAGTTTCCGTACCGCGCGAAGGGTACGCGTAGGTCCCATGCCAGGCGCCAGCGCCAGCGCCAGCCAGCCGAGCTGGCCCTCTTCTGCAGAAACCGTTGCGTTCACGCGATCCTTCTCCGCTGCGTTTGTGACGTAGCCTAACCTCGTCACGAGACCCCGGCCATGCCACCTTTGTGGCGCGGTAGGCTGACAGGGTGCCGGTCCGCGTTTCCGCCATCTCTTTCCTGAACCCCGCTCCGCTGCTCTACAACTTTGAGCACGAACCTGCGGCTGCAGCGCTCAAGGCCCGCTACACGGTGCACTACACCTCGCCTGCAAGGTGCGCGGCGGAGTTGCACGCCGGCGAGGCCGACCTTGGCCTGATTCCGATCGCCCAGCTCACACCCGATCTTGTGGTGGTACCGGGCTGCACGATCGCTTCGCAGCACGAGGTACGCAGCATCCTGCTGCTTGCGCGAGCGGTGCCCCAAGCGTCGGTGGAAGGGACGCTGCGTGCAGTCGGCAGCATCGCAGCTGACCCTGCGTCCCGGTCATCGGCGGCCTATGTGAAGACCATCTTTCGCAAGTTTCTTCAGCACGATCCCCGGATGCAGGAGGAACCCGCCGATGCGGTATCGATGCTGCAGCGACACGACGCGGCGCTGCTCATTGGAGATCCTGCCCTGTTGGCGCGGGAACGAAAGGGCGAGATCGACGCTGTGTTTCATATGCAGACGGGAAAGGGCCTGCTCTGGCTGGATGTGGCGCAGCTCTGGCGCCGGTACACCGGCTTACCCTGGGTTGCCGCGGTGTGGGCGGCGCGAGCGGAGGCGCTTCCCGCCGCGGGCGTGGAACCCGGCGCGCTTGCCGCGGACCTGGTTGCCAGCCGCGATGCCGGCTTGGGCCAAATCGAGTCCCTGGTACGGGAGTGGACGCCACGGCTGCCGATCCCGGCAGAGACCATCCGCACCTATCTGACGCGCAATATCTACTACGTTCTCGACGAGCCGTGCTTACAGGCGGTGCGCCGGTTTCGCGATCTGGCTTCGGAGACGGGTGTTCTTCCATCGCTACCCGATCTACGCTTTCTCTAAATTTGCAGCCCGGGACGAGACCTTGCGGCAGGTGCAGGCGTCCTATCACGAGCATGCGATCCCTTCTTGTTGCCACTTTTTTGGCCGGTAAAGCCGGATCGCACATGCTGCCCGTGCTGTTTCACTTTGGGCTGCTCGGGTTGGGGCTTGTGTCCATCGTGGACAGCTCGTTCATTCCGCTGCCCATTCCCGGCGTGACCGACGTCATGATCGTGCTGTACGCGGCCAGCCACGTGAATGCCGTCCTGCTGATCTCTATTGCCACCCTGGGGTCGGCGATCGGAGGTTTTCTTTCCCATGCCGTCGGGCAGGCAGGCGGCATGGCGTTTCTGGAAAAGAGGGTTTCCCCGAAGCTGCTCAAAAGGGTCACGAACTGGGTGGAAGAGCACTCCAT
>CAXTRM010000014.1:15421-16395 GCA_964246625.1 uncultured Acidobacteriaceae bacterium | reverse complement strand
TTATCGCGATTGCGCTGCCTGCGATCCTTCCCCCGCCGATGCCGTTGTCGCCCTTTGTTCTGGTGGCCGGTGCGGTACGGATGTCGCGCCGTCGCTTCATGGTGGCGTTTACGGCGAGCCGGCTGTTGCGGCACATCATTGCGTATTGGCTCGGGATCCGCTACGGGGCGGCCGTGTTGAAGCTTTGGAATCACTTCTCCGACCGATGGGCAGTGACGATCCTGGTGGCGTTCTGGTCAGTGATCCTGGTGTTTAGCGCCATCGGTATCTGGAAGCTGGTGCAAACTTCACGCTCGGTGGGCTTGCGCGCCGGGAAGAGCGGCCAGCCGCAGCCACGCTCCGCCTAGCGGCGATGGCGGGCACCGGACGCATGTGGAACGGGTGCGGGATGGTACGATAGCTTTGTGCCGGGTCCTACGCGACGCGTACCCGCCAACCCCGCCAGGTCCGGAAGGAAGCAACGGCAACGGGCCAACGTGGGCGCAGTAGGGAAGCCCGGTACATCTCCCTTTCCCAATTTGGTGGTAGCCGTCGATCCCTTTCACGGGGCGTCGCGGGCATCGTCGATCCGGTGCCATGGAGATAAGATGCTCCATGTCGGCCGTTGCCGGGAGGTTTGATCGTTTGACTCTTAGCTTGAAGCCCCGCTCCCCTGTTCGCGCGAAGATCTCGTCCCTTGGCATGTACGTTCCCCCCAAGTTGCTGACAAATGCCGATCTTGAGCGCATGGTGGAGACCAACGACCGCTGGATTACCGAACGGACCGGGATTCGCGAGCGCCACATCGTCGATCCAGGGGTGACCACAAGCGACCTGGCTGCCGAGGCGGCCCGGGACTGCCTCGCCAAGGCCAAGCTCGCAGCCGAAAAGGTGGAGGCGATCATTGTCGCCACCGTGACCCCGGATATGAACTTTCCCGCAACGGCGTGCCTGGTGCAGGACAAGATCGGCGCAAAAAATGCGTGGGGCTTCGA
>CAXTRM010000014.1:4458-15411 GCA_964246625.1 uncultured Acidobacteriaceae bacterium | reverse complement strand
GGGTTTGTGTATGCGCTGCAGGTTGGAGCCAAGCTCGTGGAGTCGGGCGCGCACAAGCGAGTGCTGGTGATTGGCGCGGATGTGATGACCTCCATCATCGACTACACGGATCGGTCGACCTGCATCCTGTTCGGCGATGGCGCCGGGGCTGTGCTGTTGGAGCCGTGCAGTGAGGGCGAGGTCGGTTTGATCGACTTCCTCCATGAGGTGGACGGCTCCGGAGCGGGCGCCCTGAATATGCCTGCCGGGGGAAGCGCCATGCCGGCCAGCCATGAAACGGTGGATGCCCGTCAGCACTTTGTGCATCAGGACGGCCAAACCGTGTACAAATTCGCGGTGCGCAAGATGGCCGAGGTGTCGGAGGCCCTTTTAGCACGCAATGGGGTTCTGGGGAGCGAGCTCGGGTGCTTCATCCCGCACCAGGCGAACCAGCGGATCATTCTATCGACGGCAGAACGGTTGGGCATGCCCCAGGAGCGGGTGGTCATCAACATTGACCGCTATGGAAACACCACTGCCGGCACCATACCCCTTGCGATGCACACCGCCTACGAGGCAGGTCGCTTGAAACGCGGCGATCTGATTCTTCTGGCGAGCGTCGGCGCCGGCTACACCGTGGGCGCGACGTTGTTGCGCTGGGAGCTGTAAGACACGCGACCAGATATGATGTTGTGGCCTCCCAGAACGCAGGTAATGCCTTAAGTGTGAACCGATGTGGCACAGCATCGAAAGGCAGTTCACCCGAACGGGGCGTTGACCAAAGAAGTTCCGGTTTAGAGAATCAAGTCAGGAAGACAGAGCACAGATTTGGTCGCCCCACCCTGAACTCGGGGAAGAAAGGTCGAAGCGTTTCATGCCGCATACCCGTACCAAGCTGAGTGCGCCTCAGGCTTCTTCTGCCGTTCCTTACCGCCCGATGCCGGCATGTACCTTCGCCTTTCAACCGATTGTGAGTGTGGCCAAACGGGCCATCGTTGCGTATGAGGCGCTGGTGCGTGGCTCCCGGGGTGAGGGTGCGTCCGCGATCATCAGCGAGATTGCGCCGGCGGATCTGCCGGGCTTTGACGAACTGTGCCGCTCTTCGGCGATGCGGCTCGCTTCACAGCTGGGCATCGACTGCGACCTGAACCTGAACCTGGTACCGCAGGGCTTTCACGCGGATCGGGACTGCCTGGCGTCCACGCTGGACGCCGCAATCCAGTACAACTTCTTTCCCGAGCGCCTGGTAGTGGAGGTGACGGAAGGGGAGGTGCTTGGGAATCAGGAGCGCTTTACCGATCTAATGGATGTATATCGCGGGTTGGGAATGCGGCTCGCGATTGATGACTTCGGCTCCGGGTATGCCGGGCTGAACCTGCTCGCCCACTTTCAGCCCGATCAACTAAAGCTGGATCGCAACCTTGCTCGCGGCATTGCCACGCGCAGCCCGCGACAGGCTATTACCCGAGCCATCCTGCAGGTGTGCGGCGAGCTGGGGATTGAGGTGGTCGCTGAGGGGATCGAAACGCAAGATGAGTTCCATTGGTTTTGCGATGAGGGGGTCGATCTGTTTCAGGGGTACCTCTTCGGCCGGCCCGGCTTTGAGCTTCTGCCAGGTGTCCAGGTTCCCGAATACATGTAACGGGAGTTGAGCGGCGTGCCGGAAGGCGCGGGCTGGTAAACTGTACCTTGTGACTTTGCCTGCCACGCTGGAGCCGCGTAGCTCCGCCGACGATGTTCAAGATGGCGTGAACCTTTCCGGGACGCTCCGTCCGCGGGTAGGCTTTGTCTCCCTGGGGTGCCCAAAGAATCTCGTCGACAGCGAGGTGATGATGGGGCTCTTGCAGCGCGCCGGCGCAGAGCTCACCCCCCGTGCCGAGGATGCCGAGATCCTGATCGTAAACACCTGTTCCTTTATTGACTCTGCCAAGCAGGAGTCTGTGGATGCGATCCTGGAGATGACCCAGCACAAGGCCGCGCATGGCGGGCAGGCGCAGCGACTGATCGTCGCGGGATGCCTTGTGGAGCGGTACCGGGACGAGATCCAGAAAAACATCCCCGAGGTCGACGCCGTGGTGGGCACGGGGGAACTTGAGGCCATTCTTGAGGCAGCCGGCCTGCACCGTCCTGTCCCCGAGAGCACCCCTGCCCCATTCACGGTGCTGACCTCGACCCAGGTCGCGGCGATCGAGAGCGGGGAACAGATCAGGCGGGCGCACTCGGCCGTGCAGCAGCACTCACGGCCCGAGGCCAGCGGGGCGCAGGTTGCGACTCCAGGTCTCTCGTCCCGTCCAGAGGGCGATGCCCGCGAGGCCGCAGGGCGCTTTTCTCGCGAACGCTGGGATGGCGCGACCGCGGCACTTCCCAGTTACCTGTACAGCGAGGCGACGCCGAGAGTGCTTACGACAGCACGTGCCTCGGCCTACCTCAAGATCGCGGAGGGTTGCGATCACCCCTGCTCGTTCTGCATCATTCCCCAATTACGCGGCAAGTTTCGCTCCCGGTCCGTCGCGTCCGTGGTGGCAGAGGCACAGCAGCTCGTCGCGGGGGGTGTACGCGAGATCACCTTGATAGGGCAGGACACGACCTGCTATGGCGAGGACCTGCCGCCGGATGCCGCAACGGGAAGGCGGCCTGAGCTGGCCGATCTCCTGGACGCCCTGGCTCCCCTGCCCGGCCTGAAGTGGCTGCGATTTCTGTATGCCTACCCGAACAAAGTCACGACGCGTCTGCTGGAGTCCATCGCGCGCCACAATAACGTCGCCAAATACCTGGATATGCCTTTGCAGCATGCCAGTGCAGCGGTTTTGCGGCGCATGAAGCGTGGCGGATCGGCGGACCGGTTCGTTCAGATCCTGGACAAGGCACGCAAAACGGTGCCCGGCCTGATGCTGCGCACGAGCTTTATCGTCGGGTTCCCCGGTGAGTCGGAAGAGGACTTCGAGGAGCTTTGCCGTTTCGTTCAAGCGGCCAGGTTCGACTGGCTTGGCGTGTTTTCATACTCCGATGAGGAAGGTGCCAAGGCGTTCGACCTCGGGGAAAAGGTCCCAAGGCGAACCATAGAGGCCCGGCGCAGGAAGCTGATGCGCATCCAGAACAAGATCAGCCGAAAGGCCAAGGCGCAGTGGGTAGGTCGTGAGATCGAGCTGCTGGTAGAGGGCCCAAGCGAAGAGACCGATCTGCTTTGGCAGGGGCGCTCACTGGACCAGGCGCCCGAAATCGATGGCGTGGTGCTGATCAACGACTTTGGGCCGCATGAAGAGTTGGTTCCCGGTACCTTTTACCGGGCCGAGATTACCGAGGCCCACGACTACGACGTAGTTGCCCGCATTCTTGAATAAGCATGGCACCCAAGACACTTCGCTGCCCGACCTGCCGGACCATCGTTTCAGCCGATGCTGAAGATATACCCTTCTGCTCGGACCGCTGCCGGCGCATCGACCTGGGCAAATGGGCCTCCGACGAGTACAAGATCAGCTCGCCCATCCTGGATCCGGATCTGTTGGAAGAGCTTGAGCACGCCCAGCAACAAAATCAGCCGTTCGGAAGCGGGCAGCCCAGTAAATGGAAGAACTAGTGCGCGGTACGCGGCGCACCGTCTCGGCCTGGGCGCTGGCGACCTTTTTCGGAGCCGGTTACCTGAAGCCCGGTCCAGGCACGTACGGTTCGGTAGCCGCTGCCGTGCTCTGGCTGCTGGGGGGCTGGCTGCTGCACCACGACGGCTATCGGCTCACCATTGCAACTACCGTGGCCATCGCCTGCGTTACGTTCGCGGGCATACCGGCCGCGACGCGCGTGGCGCGTGAGGCTGGGCAGAAGGACCCTGGGTTCGTGGTGGTGGACGAGGTTGCCGGCCAGTGGGTCGCCCTGCTCTTTGTTCCGCCACTTTGGACCAATGCCCTGGTTGCCGTGCTTTTGTTTCGCTTTTTCGACATCTTGAAGCCACCACCGATCCGTCGCTTCGAAGCGCTGCCAGAAGGTTGGGGCATTATGGCCGATGACCTGGTTGCGGGGCTGTTTGCGCTCGCGGCGACCCAGCTTGTTCTTCACCTGGTGCAGCGGACGCAGTAGGCCGGACCGATCCAGCACCGGAGTAGGCTAGACAAATGAGTCTGCTGCATCCTACCCGGCCTGATGGACCCCACCTTGACTCCATGTATCCGCTTGCGGCCCTGCCTGGAGGCAGCTTCGAGATCGTTGGCGCCCATCTTACACGTGGTGCGAGCAGGCCCGAGCTCCCCCAGGCTTACTTCGGCGAGATCGAAGGTGCGGTGGACCTGCTTCGACCCGGAAGGGTCCAGGTCCGAGTGCCGGATGGAGCCATCGCCAGCGATCTTTCGTTGCACTACGCAGACGAGACCAGTAATGCCCTGCATGCCAACGTGGCCGTGCCCGTGGCAGAGGACCTCCACATGGTCTCCAACCCGGCCGCGGACAGCGACGGCAACGTGTTCGCCATGGTGTCGGGCCCCCGAGGCACCCGGGTTCCGGTTTCGATCTACCGCGTGGGGCGCGACATGCAGGTGCGGCCCTTTGTGCGCGACCTGCTGAATGTTTCGGCTTTGGCCTTTGGGCCGGATGGCTACCTGTACGCTTCGTCCCGCGCGGAGGGGACGGTATATCGCATCTCGCCTGAGGGAGCTGTTTCGACCTTTGCCGAGGGTATGGGGATTGCCACCGGGCTGGCCTTCGACACAAACGGCAACCTGTATGTAGGGGACCGTTCGGGTACGATCTTCCGCCTTGGACCCCATGGCAAGCACAATGCCGCCGAAATCTTCGTGTATGCCACACTGGAGCCCTCTGTCGCCGCGTATCACCTGGCTTTCCGTGCGGATGGTGTGCTCCTGGTGACCGCGCCGACGACAAGCTCCAACCAAGCGATCTTTGCCATCGATCAGGATGGCTCCACAGGAGTGTTCTATCGCGGGCTGGGCCGTCCGCAAGGCATGGCCCTCGATGAACAGGGAAATGTCTACGTGGCCGCTTCGCTGGCAGGGCATCGCGGCATTGTGAAGCTCGCACAGGACGGCCGGACGGCCGAGTTGGTGGTGAGCGGCAACGACCTGGTGGGACTCTGCTTTCTGGACGACGGGGCCGCTGCATTAGCCACAGCAGGTACCCTGTACCAAGTCGATCTGGGGATCACGGGGCGGAGTTTGACCTAGCCGGTGTGGCGGTGCACGGAACGGCATCCAAGCACTCAAGATGATCGCTGAAATCATTGCTGTCGGCTCGGAGATGCTGACGCCTTTTCGTCAGGACACCAACTCCCTTTACATCACGCAGGGACTGAACGACCTGGGCGTGTCGGTCGCGTTCAAGACCATCCTGGGCGACAACCGCCAGCACCTCGTAGACGCCACACGTACGGCGCTGCGGCGTGTGGACGTGGTGATCTTTTCGGGGGGACTAGGGCCTACCGAGGACGATTTAACGCGGCCCTGCGTGGCCGAAGCGTTAGGCATCGGGGTTCACAAAGACAACGAGACCATGGCCGCGCTATATAAGCGCTTTGCCGAGCGCCGCCTCGCGATGCCTCCGAACAATGAAAAGCAGGCTGAAGTGCTGGACGGGGCGACCCTGCTGCCGAACCGGAACGGCAGCGCGCCCGGACAATGGCTGGACACCACGTTTGAAGGGCACCGCAAGGTGGTGATCCTGCTGCCCGGCCCTCCCAAAGAGCTCAAGCCGCTATTTGACGAGGCATGCAAACCGAGGCTGGCAGCCTCCCTCCCTCCGCGGCACCTGGCGAAACGCCTGCTCCGGATGGCCCTGATTCCGGAGTCGCAGGTGGATGCCCGCACAGCCCCGATCTATCAAGCGTTTGATGATGTGGAGACCACCATCCTTGCAGGCGGCGGGGAGATCCAGCTGCACTTCGCCTGCGTGAAGGCCACGCCGGAGGAGGCCGAGGCGCGCGTCAACGCCCTGGCTGAGGCGGTGGCCTATGAGATGGGCGATGACATCTTTTCCACCCAGGGGGAGTCCCTTGCCGAGGTGGTGCTGCTGATGCTCGGGTTGCAGGAAGCGAAGCTGTCCGTTGCTGAAAGCTGCACGGGCGGCCTCCTGTCCGAACGCCTCACCGACGTGCCCAACGCATCGAGGTCCTTTGCAGGGGGGTCCATCGTGTACACCAACGAGGCCAAGACCCTGTGTGCCGGGGTGTCCCCTGCCCTGCTGCAGGAGCACGGCAGTGTCAGCGAAGCAGTGGCACGGCAGCTTGCGGCCGGCACGAGGGAGCGCTTTGGAACAACCTACGGGATCAGCATCACAGGCCTGGCAGGGCCGGCCTCGGGCACGGGCGCGGACAAGGACAAACCGGTGGGCCTGGTCTACATCGGCCTGGCCGACGCCGAAGGCGTGCAGGTGAAGCAGTTCCAGTTGGCAGGCGACCGGGAACGGATTCGTCTGTGGGCCAGCCAACACGCCCTCGAGATGCTGCGCCGGCACCTGCTGTGACCTCTGGTTGGTACACTCAGACCCAACGCGTATGACGCTCTGGATCTGCACACTTTTAGCGGCCTATCTCCTGGGCTCGATTCCTTTTGGCTACCTGCTGGTCCGCGTCTTCCGCAAAGAAGACATCCGCACCACCGGTAGCGGCAATATCGGAGCGACCAACGTGGCGCGTTCCGGCGCCAAGGGCTTGGGGGTGCTTACGCTGCTCCTGGACCTTGGCAAGGGCTTTATTGCGGTGCTTGTGGCCAACCACCTGGCCTCTTCAACGTCGGCAACACCTCCCGACCTGGCCGTGGCGGCCGCCCTCGCGGCTGTAGCCGGGCACGTGTTTCCTGTTTGGCTGGGATTTCAGGGCGGCAAAGGTGTCGCGACCGCATTGGGGGTCTTTCTTGCGCTGGCACCCCGGGTGGCCCTGGCCGGTGTCGTTGTGTTTGCCGTGGTGGTTGCCCTTACCCGGTTTGTGAGCCTTGCATCGATCGTGGCCGCCGCAGCGCTACCTTTGTTTGCGGTCTTGCTGTCGCCCGATCGCTCCCCGATCTACCTGGGAGGCGTTCTTCTGATCGCGCTCCTTGTGATTGCCAAGCACAACGCAAACATCCGGCGGCTCTTGGCAGGGACGGAGAGCCGTTTCGGCAGCGGGACCAAACCGGCCATGGTGCAGGAAAAGAAGGCCCGCGCATGAGCAGGATCGCCGTACTTGGAGCAGGGGCGTGGGGAACGGCTTTGGCCATATCGCTGGCCCGCCGCGGCGGCCACGACCTCAGCCTGTGGGCGCACTCCCCGGCCCACGCCGAGGAGCTTACGGATACCGGCGAGAACCTTCGCTACCTGCCGGGGTTTGTGGTGCCCCTGGATATCAGGATTACGGCGCGGCTCCAGGACGCCATCGAGGGTGCCGACATCATCCTGTGCGTGACGCCGGCACAGGCCTTGCGAGCGGTGATGGAACAGGTGGCGCCCTCCCTTGCGCGGCAGCAGGTCCTGCTTTCCGCCAGCAAAGGTATCGAGGAGAAGACCTACCTTCGCATGGCGCAGGTGGCCGCCGAACACGCACCGGACAATCCCTTCGGCACCCTGGGTGGGCCGTCGTTTGCCCAGGAGGTCGCAGCGGGAATGCCTACAGCCATTACCATGGCCACCGAAGATCCGGTTCTTGGCAAGCGCCTCCAGGATGACTTCACCTCATCGAGCTTGCGGGTGTACCGGAACGAGGACGTGGTGGGCACCGAGCTCGGGGGTGCGCTCAAAAACGTCATCGCCCTGGCAGCCGGCGTGGTGGCAGGGCTGGAACTCGGAGCCAACGCAGGTGCCGGTCTGATTACCCGGGGCATGGCAGAGATTACCCGCCTGGCCATGGCGTGCGGTGGACGGCGCGAAACCCTTTCCGGTCTTGCAGGCATGGGCGACCTCGTACTGACCTGCACCGGGGGGCTCAGCCGCAATCGCACCGTGGGCATCGAGTTGGGCAAGGGCCGCCACCTGCCTGAGATTCTGGCCGGGCTCCATGGCAAGGTGGCCGAGGGTGTTCGTTCCACAACAGCGGCCATGGGCCTGGCCGCACGCTACGGCGTCGAGATGCCCATTACCGAGCAGATGGCGGCAATTCTGCATCAGGACAAGCCGCCCCGCGACGCCATCCGCGAGCTCATGGCCAGGCCGGGTCGAACCGAGTGAAGGCGACCTCCGCCGTGCCCTGTTCCGTCAGGCAATGCACCCGGTTGCGAGCCGCAACGATGTGCCTGGGGCAGCCAACGGCCTCGTAGCCGCAGCCGTCCTACGGGCGATGAGACGCGCCGCCCCTGTTGTTGTTCTTCTCGCTTCCCTGCTTTCCTCCTCTCTCCGTGCACAGCGCGCCGCCACGGACCAGCCTGTCGGTCAGCTGGAGACTGTTGCCACCTTCTCCGGTCCCATGCCGGAGGGCGTCACGGTGTCCCACTCGGGCCGCATCTTTGTGAACTTTGCCCGCTGGGGTGATGACCTCCCTTTCACGGTGGCCGAGCTGGTCAAAGGAAAGGCGGTTCCCTACCCCAACGAGCAGATCAACGACTGGCCCGGCCGCAAGCTGCCCAATCCCAACGCCTTCATGGATGGTCCTGCAGACCAGACTCACCTCGTAAGTGTGCAGTCAGTGGTGGTGGATCCGGAGGATCGGCTTTGGGCCCTCGACACGGGCGCGCCGCTGCTCAAGAACACCGTTCCGGAAGGCCCCAAACTGGTTGCCATCGACCTCAAGACCAATCAGGTGGTGAAGACGATCCTGATTCCGGCGGAGACGTGCGGGACAAACTGCTACCTCAACGACATCCGCTTCGATCTGCGTGTCGGTAACCCGGGTCCACAGGACTGCGGCACGATGCCCGGCAGCAAACCCGCACCCAACCCGAACGCGCCGCCCAAGGATCCGGCCCATCCCCTGGCTGGGCGCAGCTGCGCAGCGGACACTCGGTCCAGTGATGCTATCCACGGCACGGCCTACATCACCGACAGCTCCAGCGAAGGGCCGAATGCCATCATCGTCGTCGACCTTGGCACAGGCAAAAGCTTCCGACGATTGAACCAGCATGCCAGCACGCTTTCCGAAGAGCAGTTCCTGATGTTTGCCGAAGGCCGTCCGGTCTACCAGACCCTGCCGGGTCAACCGCCCAAGGCCGTGAACTTCGCCGCGGACGGCATCGCTCTCTCGGCCGACGGCAAGGATCTATACTATTGCCCGATCAACGGCACAAAACTCTATGCCGTTTCGACGGACCTGTTGCGTGACCAGGCCAAGAGTGACGCGCAGGTAGCCGGCACGGTACGCATCGTCACCGGCAAGATGCCCTCCGACGGTCTTGAGTCCGATGCTGCCGGAAATGTCTACATGACCGATCCGGTGACCGATTCTATCCACCGCTGGAACCCCATCACCGGCCTAACCGAGACCCTCGCCCATGACCCGCGCATCCTGTGGCCGGATACCATGAGCGTGGCCACCGACGGCTACCTGTACTTCACCTCAAACCAGCTCCACCGTCAGCCCACCATGCACAACGGTGCGGACGAGCGGCAGAAGCCTTATCAACTCTTCCGCATCAGGGTCGATCAGCAGCCCGTGATGCTGAAGTAGGGCGCCGTCAGCCCTTGCGCTCGTTTCAAGGAATCATGCCGAGAGACTGCAACCACACCTCCACCAGGCTCGGCCACGCTGTAACGGCCAGCCTAGTGCGTCGCAAACCGAACGCGTGTCCACCCTGCGCGTAGAGGTGCATCTCCACCGGAACGCCCGCGTTCTTCAGGGCGACATAGTACGAGAGCGCATCGTCCACGTTGTCCTCGTGATCGTCTTCGCTCTGCAGCAGAAAGGTAGGCGGAGTTTGCCTGGTCACGGGCACCGCTGGGTTCAACGTCAACTCGCGGTCAAAGGCCGACACATGAGCGGGCAGTCCCACGGGCATGGATCTCGTGCCCTGTTTGCTGTCCCACTCCGCCGCACTCAGGGAAAGGTGGCCTGGGTAGATGGGCACAGCGAAGTCGGGACGGCAGCTCACGCGGTCTGCCGCGTCGACCGGTGGGTAGAGCCGCTTGGTGAAGTGCGTGCTAAGGGCTGCCGCGAGGTGTCCACCCGCTGAAAAGCCCAGCACCCCAATCTTTCGGCGGTCGATGTGCCACTCCGACGCATGAGCACGCACCAGACCTAGGGCGCGCTGCGCATCCTGGAGCGCCATGGGGGACTCCGGATACGGACCGGACTTCGGGTAGGGTCCGACGTCGGTCACGCGGTACTTCAAAAGCACACACGCGATGCCCTTGTCGGTCAGCCAGTCACAAACCTCGGTACCTTCCAGATCCATCGCCAGCGTCTGGTAGCCGCCACCCGGGAAGACCACCACCGCCACGCCCGTGTTCTTTCCTTTCGCCGGATACAGGGTGAACGTGGGCCGTGTGACGTTGCTGACCCCGAGGACCTGTCTGCCCGCAATGAGGCTTCCAGGCCCGGAGAGCGACGCCGTTTCTGGCCCGGCGACAGGTTGCGGGTCTGGCGCCGCACCCGGCCAGATAGGCACCTGTCGGAGGCCAGGCGCTGGCTTCCAGCCCGCCTGCTGCGCAGATGCCAGAGCGGCCCAGAAGGGTAGCAGCAAAAGAGCGGAAAAGGTCCAAGCACGCATGTGTCCTCCTTTTCGGCGCAGCGGATTTCACGCCTCTTTAGCCGGCGCAAAAGCTTAAGTCCCCAGGCACTTCCTCTGCCAAGGGCCTTTCAGGCGCTGGAAGCTAGCTGACGCAGCCCCGGCTCATGTTGACAGCTAGCCCAGATCGTCCAGCATGGCCTGCATTTCACTCGCCGCGTGCGTGTTTCCGGTCCGTTGACACGCAGCAAGCCCCGCGGTTAGCCGGGTCTTGGCGGCCTCGGGTTGGCTCAGCTTGATGAGGGTTTGCGCGGACATCTGGTACGCGGGCACATAATCCGGCTTGCGTTCCGTGGTCCCGTTGAATTGAGTCAAAGCCTGATCGGTGTCGCCTTCGCCAAGGTGGGCC
>CAXTRM010000014.1:0-4448 GCA_964246625.1 uncultured Acidobacteriaceae bacterium | reverse complement strand
GGCACATAGTCCGGGTTTTGCTCCGTGATGGTCGCGTACTCCGTCAGTGCCTCGTCGTTCCGGCCCTCGGCTGCGTAGGCCATCGCCAGTCCGTAGCGGGCAAAGCTGTCGGTGGGGTTCTGCGCCAGGAGCTCGGAGAGCATTGCAATCTTGTCCATAGGATCCAGTCTAGCCAGCTTGCCCCGGTTACGCTCAGGTCTCTTGAGCCGTAGAATAGAGCGATGACAGAGGGCGTAGTGAGCCGGACCGTAAGCGAGTCGCAGGCCGAGCGCAGCGAGATCATCTTTCCCAACGACGCCAACGCGATCGGGAACCTTTTTGGCGGGCGGCTCATGCAGTTCATCGACCTGGTCGGCGCCGTGGCTGCCTGCCGGCACTCGCGTTCCATCACCGTAACGGCCAGCATGGATCACCTCGACTTCGTGGCACCCGTGAAGGTTGGGGAGCTGCTCATCCTGAAGGCCAGCGTAAACCGGGCGTTCAAGACCTCCATGGAGGTAGGCGTCAAGGCGATGGTTGAGGATGTGCTTGGCGGCCGGGGAATGCGGCACGTCGCTTCGGCCTACCTGACCTATGTGGCCGTCGACATGTTTGGCAAAAAGATCGAGGTCCCTGCCATTAGCCCGGAGACCGAACATCAACGGCGTCGCTTTGACGATGCCGCCAACCGGCGCGCCATGCGCACCGACGAGGTCCTCCGGAAAAAAGAGATGCGTGCCGCTATCGGTCACGCCTGGAACACGTAGCAACGCTCCCGCTCCGCGGGAAAGGGAAGCAGGATCGAAATATGGGACACATGGGATCTCCAGGTCACGGCATGCCAGGGCAGCCGATGCCACAAGCCCTTCCCGGGATCAAGCACGTGGTGGCGATCGGCTCCGGAAAAGGTGGCGTCGGCAAAACTACTGTCAGCGTCAATCTCGCGATCGCCCTGGGGAAGCTCGGCTATCGCGTCGGCCTGATCGACGCCGACATCTACGGCCCAAACGTACCGACTATGCTCGGCCGGACGCGTCAGCCCGACGTCCTGCAAGGCAACATGATTGAACCGTTGCAGGCCCACGGGGTGAAGTTCATCTCCATCGGCCTGCTTTCCCCGGGGGACAAGCCCATGATGATGCGGGGACCCATGCTCCATGGCATCATCAAGCAGTTTTTGCAGCAGGTCGCCTGGGGCGAGCTGGATTTTCTGCTGGTGGACCTGCCTCCGGGCACGGGCGATGTGGTGATCTCGCTAGTTCAAACGGTTCCGCTTTCCGGTGCCGTCGTCGTCTCGACCGGATCCAGTGTGGCTCTTCAGGACGCACGTAAGGCGCTCGAGATGTTTCACCAGGTCCACGTCGAGATCCTGGGCATGGTCGAAAACATGAGCCAGATGACCTTGCCGGACGGCTCGGTCATTGATGTCTTTGGCGCCGGGGCCACCGAACAGACAGCGCGGCAGTTCGGCCTTGCCTTTCTCGGCTCGATCGATATGGATCCCCTGGTGAGAGAGGGTGGAGATCGCGGTCTGCCCGCTGCCCTGGCAGGTAACGAGACCATGCGAGGCCGCGAGTTCCTGGCGTTGGCGCAGAAAGTTGTATCGCGCACCGAGCAGGCAGCGGCGCAGAATCAGGATGTCCTGGAGATCAGTTAAGGCCCTCAGACCGGACCTGTGCGAATCATGGCTCAGCAGATGACAACTCGGCAACGGCACGTTCTGGCGATTGTGGTGGAAGCCTATATCGCGGAAGGGGAGCCGGTAAGTTCAGCGGCCGTTGCGCGCGCCCTTGCTGGAAGCGGTGGTTCGGTAAGCTCAGCCACGGTTCGTAGCGAGATGGCCGACCTGACCGAGGCAGGGCTGCTGGAACAACCGCACACCTCGGCCGGCCGCATCCCGTCTGCCCAGGCCTTTCGGCTTTACGTGCAGGAGCTTGCGGGCAGGGCTGCGACGCGCGGCACCGAAGAGCCCGGTGCCCTTCCTTTCAAGCTGCAGACCGCGATAGACACGGGCCTGGCAGGAGCTAACGGAACAGAAGCCTTGCTGGCGCGGAGCTCCGGCATCTTGGCAGCGCTGTCCAGCGGTGTGGGGCTTGCCGTGGGGGCTCTGGCGACCGGGGACCTGCTGGAACATATCCACTTTACCCGGCTCGCGGAGCGAAGGGTGCTCGCTGTGGTTGTGGGCCGCAGCGGCACCGTACGGGATCGGCTGTTGGCCGTCGGTGAAGACCTAAGCACCTCGCAGCTTGAGTCCGCGGCCAACTTCCTCAATGAGCACTTCCGCGGCTGGCAACTCGAACGGGTTCGCGCCGAACTGCTTCGCCGCATCGAGCGTGAGCGCACCGCGTACCTGCGCATGATGGAAGCGGCCGAACGGCTGTGGACCGGCGCCGTTCCGGCCCATGCAGGTGTGCTCTCCGAGGAGCGGGTCGTCTTCGTCGAGGGTGTCGCCAACGTCGTCGGCCTTCGGGAAGACCGGGCCCGGCTGCGCGAGTTGCTCGCCGCGCTTGAGGCCAAACAGCGCGTCGCCGAGTTGTTGGCGGCCTATATCGATTCACGGCAGGAAAGTGTGCGGGTGGTCTTCGGGATCGAGGAACAGGCTCCCGAATTGGCAGGGCTTGTCCTGATCGCCGCCCCGGCACGCTTGCCCGGCTCTTTGCATGGCACCATCGGGGTCCTTGGGCCTACGCGCATGGACTACAGCGCGACCATGGGCGCGGTCAGCTATGTGGCGCAGCAATTTGATCGAGTGCTGGAGGGCGGCAGCGATCGGACCTGAGTCGATAGCACTCAACGTGACATCTTAGACCTGTCACGAGGTCATCGCTTCAGCGTGTCTCTTCGTGTGATCGGCCTCATCTGAGTAGAGGTGACCAGCTGAACCGGAGATCCGATGGCAGAGGACAAACAGGGCTTTGCAGAACGCTTCGCGCGCTGGGCGCGCATAAGTCACAATGATGAGGGAGCACCGGAAACGGAGATGGCAGCAATGGATGATCACGGCGTAGCAACCGCGGCGGAGGAGCAAATGGAGGGCGGACCTGGCGCGCATGTGGACCTGGAAGCCGGCACGGAGGGCGCGTCCAACGAAGTTAACGAGATAGGGCAGCTCTCGGCTGAGCTGGAACAGGCCCGCGGCGAACGTGAGCTGCTGAAAGACCGTTTGGCCCGCCTTCAGGCCGAGTTTGATAACGCCCGCAAGCGCGAAGCCAAGGAGCGTCAGGACGCGCGGGACCGCGGCGTCGAGGCCGCGATCGAACCGTTTCTGGGCGTCATGGATAACTTCGCGCTCGCCCTCAAGGCGCAGGGCTCCATCGAGCAGCTCCGGGCTGGCGTCGATCTGATCCTGAAGCAGATGGACGAAGCGCTGCGCGGACTCAGTGTCCAAGCGGTCGAGTCGATCGGTTCGCAGTTCGACCCACGCGTCCACGAGGCTTTGGGAAGTGTGGAAACGCCGGAATACCCGGATCACCAGGTCATCGAAGAGATCCGGCGCGGGTACAAGCTGCGCGACAAACTGCTGCGGCCGGCGCTGGTAAAGATCGCAACGAACTCCGCACAACGCGACGCATAATCGTTGCGCTCCTTTGCCGTGTTTATGGCCGCTTTGCCATGACCGAGAGCCTTGACCCTGACATTCTCAGGTGTTTCAGGATCCACGATTCAAAACCACGATCTAGAACTGACTATGGCGACAGCAACGATGAAGAGGGACTACTACGAGGTATTGAGCATCCAGCGGACGGCCTCGGACGCGGAGATCAAATCGGCCTACCGCAAGCTGGCCATGCAATACCATCCGGACCGCAACCCAAACGACCCGACGGCGGAAGACAAATTCAAGGAGTGCTCAGAGGCATATGCCATTTTGAGCGATCCCGAAAAGCGCGCCGCGTATGACCGGTTTGGTCATCAGGCAGTCGGTGGCGGCGGTGGCAATCCCTTTGCCGGTGGAAGCCCCTTCGGGGGTGCCGGTTTCCAGCAGGGCGACCTTGGCGACATCTTTGGGGACCTTTTCGGCGAGATGTTCAACATGGGCGGTCAGCGCGGGGGGCGTGCTTCACGGGCCCAGCGGGGCCGCGACCTGAAGGCCGACATGGGTCTCACCTTCGAGGAAGCTGTCTTTGGGATCGAGCGCGAAATCAAGGTCAAGCGCATGGAAACCTGCGAAACCTGCTCGGGTTCCGGCTCGGAAAACGGTAAAGAGCCGGAAACCTGTCAGCAATGCGGCGGTCGCGGCCAGATTCGGACGCAACAGGGCTTCTTCTCGGTCGCTCGAACCTGTCCGGTGTGTTCGGGCACAGGCCAGGTGATTAGGAATCCATGCCGCACCTGCCATGGCGATGCTCGGGTACAGAAGGAGCACATGCTGGCTGTGAAGGTTCCGGCGGGCGTTGAATCCGCCACCCGCATCCGTTACTCGGGCGAAGGCGATGCCGGACGGTTTGGCGGCCCGGGCGGGGACTTGT
>CAXTRM010000013.1:0-31568 GCA_964246625.1 uncultured Acidobacteriaceae bacterium | reverse complement strand
CGGTCAAGGCGTGCACTTGCCGCAGCACGGCCGCCCATCTGCTGGAAGAGGCCTTGCACGTTGAAAGGGACCATCCACACGTACTGCGCCGCGGTCCCTTCCACGAAGCCGGCGCCGGTAGCAGGGGTAAAGGGCTTTTTACTCTGGTCGTTGTCGCTGTCCGCATCGCCTTCCGTGCTGGGCCATGTGCCGTCTGGGTTGCGATCCATGAAGTAACCGCCGTCCGGAGCTGCTTTCGGGTTCCAAATGTTGCGCCAATACTGAGCTCGCGCAAGGAAGCGCTGCTGCACGGCCACGTCATGCAGGTGACCGGCCAGGGCGGAGATGCCGAAGTCGGCGGTGACATCTTCAAGCGTGTCGGCGGCAGCACCCCAAGCCGGGGCGCCCAGCGGGATGTAATGCAATTTGAGGTACTGGTCCAGTCCTGGGCGCTGGCCAGGGCACTCCACGGGGCAGCCTGCCGAGCTCAGGTCTTCCCTGGTGGGCACCTCCGCTGCGTGGACGAGGGAGCTAAGCGCTGCCCGGGCGTCAAAGGACCTGCCGCCAAAGGCCCAGATGTCGGCGATGGCAGGCGCGGCGGGATCGCCGTTCATGACGTGGGTGGCCCCGCCGAGGTGCGTCCAGCGATCCCATCGGCCGTGATCCTGGGCCGACTGGTTCATCAGACTTTGGGCGATGTCGCTGCCGATTGCGGGGTCCAGCCATGTGACAAGCTGCAACTGCGAGCGGTACACGTCCCAGCCGGAGAAGTTCGCATACTGCACGGCCTGCCCCGGAGCCAGCTGATGGATTTCTCCGTCCATACCGCGGTACTGGCCATTGCTGTCACTGTAGGTCGTTGGCGTTTGCGAGGCGTGGTAGAGCGCGGTAGTGAAGACCCTGCGCTCCTCCGGCGTTCCGCCCTCGATCTCGATCTTTTGCAGCCGGCTGCTCCACGCCTCGCGGGCATGGCTTGCCACGGCGTCAAAGGTATTGCCCGTGCCGGATTCCGCTTCGAGGTTTTTCACCGCGTTCGCCTCGCTGACGTAGGAAAGACCTATCCGGACCTCGACGTCGCCGCCCGTTCCGAAGCCGGCCCATATGCCCGAGCCATGGCCTGCTTCGGGGAAGCCTTTGGGGCCGAAACCCGTACCACCCTCCGCGTGGGTCGCGCCCGGGTCCACCGCCGTGTCGTGCCAAGAACCCGTGCTTTGCATGGGACGGTTGACGCGAGCGACAAAGTAGAGCGTGTAGTAGGGACGACGATCCTCCTTGTCGATGTAGCCGCAAAAGTTTCCGCTGGTGACAGAGCCGGTGATGGTGCCGTGCGCCACGTCGATGCGGGTTGTGGCGGCTGTGGAACCAGCCTCGGAGTCGGAGGTGCGGAAGAGCAGGTTTGCCGGTTTGCCGTCTGGGAAGTGAAAGCTGCCTACGCCGAACCGGAGCCCCGCAGTGAGCCGAACCTCCACGCCATTCGCCAGACGAACGCGGTAGAAGCCCGGGTGCGCCGTTTCCTCGCTGTGATGGAAGGCGGAGGTGTAGGTGTGGCGGAAGTCCGTGGACGGCGACTCTGTGACGGCCTCTGTGACGGGCATCAGCGGTATGTCGCCGGACCCGCCCGCACAGCCCCAGCCCTCGACATTTGTGAGGCTGAAGCCGCGGAGTTTCTTGGCGTTGTACTCATACCCGCCAGGCGCGGCGAGGGGGCGATTGGGTTTAAACGGGGCGGCTTCGGGGCTGAACTGGACCATGCCGAAGGGCAAGGTGGCCCCAGGGAAGACGTTTCCACCATTTGCCGTGCCGATGAAGGGATCAACCTCCCCGGTGCGGTCGGGGACTGTCTGAGCCTGGATGCAGGACGCACCCAGGCCGCAGGAGCAGAGCAGGAGCGGAAGGACGCAACGCCATCTCGTCATACGATCAGCCTACCGCGGCTGGGACGGGCGAGGGCGCTGCGGTTTCCATCTTCCTAGTGGATTGCGGAGTCTACCTCGGCAAAATAGTTAGCCGGCTTCAAGAGCTCACGGGGTTTGGAGCCGTCAGCGGGACCGACCAGCCCGTCACGTTCCATCATGTCGATGAGGTGGGCAGCCCGGCCATAACCGATGCGCAGGCGGCGCTGAAGAAGGCTGGTTGAGGCCTTGCCAAACTCAAAGACGAGGCGAACGGCGTCGTCAAACATGGGATCGGCCTCTTCGCCCTCGCTGGCGCTGCCTGAGCCGCTTTCAGCTTTGTCGTCCTTGGGGCCGTCCAGAAAGCCTTCGACATATTGCGCTTCGCCCTGCGCCTTCCAGAAGGCCGTGACACCGGCGATCTCCTTTTCGGTCACAAAGGGGGCGTGTACGCGTTGCAGACGGCTGGTGCCCGGGGGGAGAAAGAGCATGTCGCCGCGGCCAAGGAGCGACTCGGCTCCATTGGTATCGATGATGGTGCGCGAATCGATCTTGGTAGCGAGCCGGAAGCTCATGCGGGTAGGGACATTGGCCTTCAGGAGACCGGTGATGACGTCGACCGAGGGGCGCTGGGTGGCGAGCACGAGGTGGATGCCGACGGCGCGGGCCATCTGCGCGAGGCGGGTGATCGCTTCTTCGACGTTGGCGCGGTCGAGCATCATGAGGTCGGCGAGCTCGTCGATCACGATGATGATGTAGGGGAGCGGCTCCTGGTTGACGTCCTCGAAGAGGTAGTCGGAGCCGTGGTCGAAGAGCTTATTGAACTGATCGATGTTGCGGACGTGGTTGGCGGCAAGGAGTTTGAGGCGGCGCTCCATCTCCTTGACCGCGTTTTTGAGGGCGTTGGCGGCGAGTTTGGCCTCGGTGATGATGGGCGTGAAGAGGTGCGGGATGCCCTCATACATGCCGAGCTCGACGCGCTTGGGGTCGACGAGGATCATGCGCACCTGTTCCGGGGTGGAGCGGAAGAGGACACTCATGATCATGGCGTTGATGGCGACGGATTTGCCTGAACCCGTGGAGCCCGCGATGAGGACGTGAGGCATCGAGGCGAGGTCGGCGACGACGATGCGGCCATCGATGTCTTTGCCGAGGGCGATGGTAAGGCGAGATTTGGTGGCGGCGAAGTTTTCGCTTTCGACGACGTCGCGTAGCCAGATGGTTTCGCGCTCGGTATTGGGGACTTGGATGCCGACGGTGGATTTGCCGGCCATACGCTCGATCAGGACGGATTCTGCGGCCATGGCGAGGCAGAGATCGTCGGCCAGGCCGGTGACGCGGCTGTATTTGACGCCAGCGTCGGGCCGGAATTCATAGGTGGTCACGACGGGACCGGGATTGATCTGCTCAACGCGGCCAGCAACGCCGAATTCAGCGCACTTTTCTACTAGCACCTGCGCCTCAGCACGGAGCACTTCTTCCCGAACGACTGTTTGCCCCTCACTGGCGTGAAGCAGGGAAGCCGGGGGCAGCTTGTAGCCTTTGATCGACTTTACCGGTTGGAATCCCTTCAGCTGATGCGCATCAGAACGCTCTCCGAAGACCGCGTTCTGGGTACGGATATCGGCGGTAGGTGAAGGCATGGGGGATGGGGCGGGTGCGGCGATGGGCCGTGGCACCGGTGCCGGCACAGGAGCACGCGAAGGGGAGGGTGTCGGGACAGAGGGTGTCCCGGCGGCTCCGGACGCCGCAGCCGGGACAGGCGCCGCTTGGGCGATCTCAGCCGTGGTTTGTGACCCGGCGCGGCGCACCAGTTGAGGACCGGAGGTTGAGGACGCCGCTACCAACTCTGACGAGGGAGAGGCCGCTCTGGAGGCCGAGGCCTCCTGGCCGCGTGCCAGGATGGGCGTGAACGCCTGACGCTCCGGGGCATTCAGCCAGTCCTCATCCTGATGCAGCGTGACGGCAAGCTGTTGGGTTTGTGCTGGTTCAGGCTGGTTTTCGACGTCACGGGCCGGGCTTAGGTCCCCGGATCGCGACGGGGTTGCCGCTGCCGCAAGCTGGGCAGCGAGGCCTTCCAGATGCGGTGCATCGACATCGGTTCGCGGCATCGAGGCCCATAGGGAGACTGGATCGGACGGATCAGCTGCCTCTGCTGTGGCGTCCGCGGCTTCGGGTTCGCGCTTGCGGCGAAAGAATCCGAGCAGGGCCAGGAGTCGAGACCGCTTTGTAGGTGGGCCGTCCAGTAAGGGATCCTGTGCGGCTGTGGGTCGATCCGCGAGGGGGACCGCGGAAGAGTCTTCGCAGTGTGCTTTGCGGGAGCCCCAACCAGGTAGGCGCTGTTTGCCACGCTTGAGCGAGGCAAATCGACCGTTGACCCAACCCGGCGTACTGCCAAGAGCGAAGCTGGTGGCAAGATACAGCGAGAGCGCGATCAGAACACCCGTGAGGACCGCAGCTCCGGGCGCGTTGAGCAGGTGCACCAGGTAGTCGGCGAGCACCCGGCCTTCGACTCCGGGCAACGGCAGTGCCCCGCGGAAGAGTGCATGGACCGGAAGCAGTGCGAATCCTGCGGGGGCGAAGGTGAGCCACAACAGGAGGCCTAGCACCCTGGCAGGTCCCACTCCCGCGCGACGCGAGCGCATCCAGCTAATGCCTACCCAGGCCACCGCAAGGGGGAGCATAAGGACGGCAACGCCGAGAAATTGTAGGACAACATCTGCGAAGTACGCGCCAGCCTGACCTGTCCAGTTATGAGTGGGGTGGGCGGCATTTAACGTGACGCCGCCGACTGTGTTCAAGGACGGGTCCGATGGACTGTACGTAAGAAGGGAGAGTAGAAGAAGGACGGCCGCCGCTAAAACGCACAGGCCGCACGCTTCATTCAAGCGACGGCTGCGTGTAGGCGCATAGGTAAGGCGTTGCGTTTTCAATGGGTGGGTGCGCGGAGACGCGGCCGCGTGTACTGGCGCAAGCGGCGCGAGGGAGTTCGGACACCAGAGCAGTGCCATTGTTTCACGGCTCAAGACCTGTTGTGTGAGGGAAAGCTGGTGTGGGTGGAATCAGGCGGAGAACCCAGAAGCGGATTCGTTCCGAAAATCTGTGTCCTTCCGGCAAGGGATGATGAGATGGTCGAGCAAACGTTGTAGCAGATGCCCGCATCCGTACACAGGAAGGCTGGCGGATGTTCAACGACAGCAGGGTTGCGGTGCCGGGGGCGGGGGATTTTCGCGATTTCTCTCCCTTGTGGCCGGCGAAGGAGAATCGCAGACAGTCGGCTGACCCCGCGCACCGCAGGATTTCGGAGAAACTTTCATGGCGAACCAGGTAGATGGATCAGAGCGCAACCAGGAGACCGAAAAGGTCCTCCTCGAGGTGGTTAAGGTGCTGTACGACGGGCAGAAGGGCTTCGCGGACATTGGGGAGCACATCAAAGATGAAACCCTGAAGCGTTATTTCCTCGCGGAAAGCCTGAAACGAGCAAACTTTCGGGCTGAACTGGAGAACGAGTTACATCGTGCAGGCATGGCCGATGTGAAGGAGTCCGGAACCGTGGGGGGAACTGTGCATCGCGTTTGGGGCGATTTAAAGGCCCATCTCGGAGCAGGTAGCGATCATCAGCTGTTAGCTACCTCGGAGCAGGGCGAGGATGTAGCCAAGGATGCCTATAAGAAGGCCCTGGAGCATGATTTACCTTTGCCGATCCGCGACCTTTTAACAACGCAGCAAGCACACATTTCGAACTCTCATGACTATGTTCGGAATCATCGCGACGCAACCGCGAATAAGTAACTTCAGTTGATGGGTGAGGAAAGGAGCGGCTAAGCCGCTCCTTTTGCTATTGGCGACGGGGCCGAAGGGTTTCTATCAATACCCAAGGTGATGCAGGTAAAGGATCGCTGACCCAGCGAGGATGCAGTACAGCCCAAAAAGCCACCAGCGACCACTTTCCAGCCAAGCGCTCAGCCAGCGTAGGGCAAGCAGACCTGCAAAGAAGCTCAGGACCAAGCCAATCAGCGAGGTCGCGATGCTTGAGTGCAGATCGATCGCCGTGCCCATTGCCGAAGCCTCGTGTGAGGCCTTTACCAGACGAAGTGCCTCACGACCCAGCACCGCGGGCGTAAGAAGAACGGCGAGGGCAAACGAGAAGCGTTCTGCCCGGTCCCGGTTCGCTCCCGTAAGTAAGCCTGCAGAGATAGTGGATCCGGAACGAGAGAATCCGCGAAAGGGTAGCGCTAAACCCTGTACCGCGCCCATCCATCCAGCTTGAGCAAAGGTGACGTTGTCTCCGGATCGCGAGGCCGCACGCTCGTATGCGCTTCGGCTCACGAGAACCTCTTGCCCTCGTTCCCGAAGGCCAGCGATAAGGATGAGCAAGCCAGCAACGAGGAGAGCCGCCCCAACAAGGTCAAGGCGAGAAAAGAGCAGTTCGATTTCGGGTTTGGGAAGTCCAGCGAAAGCAGTCTTCTGGATGAGTTCGATGATTGGAAATCCCACCAGAACTGTTAAGAGGGTGGCCCAGATAGCCCGCACCAGAAAGCGCTTAAAGGCGTCAGCAGTTGCGAAGTAGGAGCGCTTCCACTGATTCCAGAAATATACGATGACCGCGAACATGGTACCCGTGTGTAGCATGACAAGCACTAAGGTCATTACGGGACTTGATGGATCCAATCCCATCAGCTTTTCCGCTACAACTACATGGGCTGAGCTGGAGACCGGGAGCAGTTCCGCCAGACCTTGAACGATGGCCAGGACGAGAATTTTCAACAAGGGCATGTGCTGATTCTAGCGGGTGTCGACGGGAGTCTCTCCTGCTTGCAATGAGAAGTGCCTTCGAGAGCACGAGACCTGATCGAGATTACGAGCTATCAACTTGCCTGATATCTCATTCTGCTTCCCGATCAGGCGCACCAAGAGGCTGCGACCCTCGGTTCCGCCAGGTTCTGTCGACCTGCGGCGGCCTCACCGTGTTGACGTAGGAGTTGTTCGTGCTTCACTTGCCAGGTGGAGCGTACGCGCAGAACTTCCTCAGCTGCTTTGTTGGATCCAGCTCTGGAGCCTGCAGTCTGGAGACCAAGAATTTGGAGTCGGACAGATGCATAGAATTCGTGCAGACTTGTTTTCAAAGCGTCGTCGTCGAGATATACCGTCCAGCTTTCGAGGTGGCCAAGTAAAGACAGTGCACGATTAGAAGCTTCGCATCGGCCCGGGATATCCTGGCATTCGGTTGCGTGACCTATCTGATAGAGCTGCTTCGCCAAGGCCTCATAAGCAACCAGGATCAGACCGATGTGAGTATCCGTTTCTGTTGAGGCAGCTTGGTACACTGCTGCGCGAGCTTGCGTGTACATGTTAGTTCCCCGAATTTCCGCCATTGAGTTGCGCTTGGATTTGCTTCAGCGTGGTTGGCAACTGCTGCAGCGCAGCTTCGGCTTTGCTGTACATATTTGTCAGAATAGTTTGCTGCGGAGCGATATAGTCCGACTCAAAGTCCTGGATGTGGCTGCTGAGATCGCTATATTCCTGCTGCAGGCTGGATATGTCGGCGGAAAGGGCCCCCGAGCCGGACAAGCTGAAGGTATCCAGCGCGCTTCTGGAAGTTCCGGCGAAACCATCCAAGGCGCTACCCTGGAAGAAGTTCTGCACTGCGTTGGCGTTAGAGGCCACCGCGGCGTTTAGAGCGTTTGTATCCAGACTCAGAGAACCGTCTTCCTGCACGGTGATTCCCAAGGCTGACAGAGTGGTTATGCTACCGCTAGCAGACGACTGGCCAGGAGTGTAGGCGGTAAGACCTAACAGAGCGCTCTGCAAGGAGCGAACTGTCGCGTCACTTCCGAGCACGCCTTGTGAACTTGTGGAGCCAGAATACGTGAATTGAGTATTTACCAAAGACAGTGCCGCGTTGTAATCGGACACGAACTTGGAAACCCCTGAGCTGATGGAAGAGGTATCCGCTGCGACCTGAAGGGTCGCACTTGAGGATGGGATGCCCTGCAGCGTGAACGTCACACCGGGGATCACTGTGCTTACCGTATTCGAGGCATTCACTACGGGCACACCGTCTACATGGAAATGGGCATCCTGCCCAACGTTACTTTGGGTCAGGCTAATTGTTGGATCTGAACTTAAGGTCACCGCACCACTGATTGTTGAAGCGACGTTTAGATGAACTCCACTGGCGTCAGTCACTACGCTTGCAGATAGATTGAGTCCAGCTCCATTCAACTGATTGGCCACGTCAGCGAGCGTGCTGCCTACGGCCACAGAAATGGTCGCTTGGTTGGTGCCGTCGTTCACCGTAAAGGTGCTGCTCTCAAGTGGCGTGGTTTGAGAACTGACCGAAGCCGAAGACCACAGTGCCTGAGTTGACGCCCCAAGAGCCACGGAGAAGTTGGACTGTGCTCCCGTAGTCTGGCTAGTGATTGAGAGCCGTGATCCGGTAAGGTCCGTGATGACACTTGCAGAGACGCCAAGTTGGGATGAGTTGATCGCTTGAGCAAGCGACGCAAGCGAACCGGATCCATTGGACCCGAGCGTAAAGCTTTTTTCCGTGCCGTTGCTCATTGTGATCTGGAAGACGGAGGAACCAGCAGACGCACTGCCTGATGCGAGTGGCGACGAGTACCAGGAGCTAGCGGAGGCCAGGTTCTGCACAGAGATCAGGTGAGAGCCGGGCGCTGCATCCGCACCGGCAGTGCCGCTTACCTCCGAGGTGTCGCTTGAGGTTACGGTCTTGGCGACGAGACTGCCTGACGGGTCATTCAGGGCCGCGAGGTCTGCCGAGACGCTTGCGACAGCAGTTTGGATTGAAGTCAATGCTGTAGTTTGTGACTGAAGGGTCGTCTGTTGAGTTTGCCAAACTCGCTCTGGGGCTCTTGCCGCATAGACAGCGGCGTCGACGGCTGAAGTAACGTCAATGCCGACGGAACTCGCGCCGGTAGCTGCGGCAAGTAGCGAGCTGAGGTCCAGCGCAGAAGAAGTGTTCGAGGTCGTGCTGGAGGACAGCAGTGAGTTGAGAGAAGACACGGAACTCATGAATTTCTTTCTTCGGGCTGACTTGCGCTGGCTGGGTGGGTTTCAAACCACCCAGCTAGCGCGAACTAGTTACTGCAGCAGTTTCAGCACCGCTTGCTGAGACTGGTTGGCCTGTTGCAACGCTGCCATCCCGGTGGACTGAAGGATGTTGTATTGCGTCATGTCGGCAACGGTTTTGCCGACGTCCGCGTTCATGAGGCTGTTTGAAGCGCTCGTCAGGTTCTGAACCTGTGCGGTCATGACGTTGGACGCTGCAGTTAGCCGATTGATTGAGGCACCAATGGCGCCTCGCTGTGCGGATACGGTGTTGATTGCGTTGGTGATTGCGGTCAGGGCAGACTTCGCATCATCGGACGTGGACAGGTCTGAAGCGGCGAGATTAAGTGAGGTGGACGCAGTCGAGAGCGCCGAGATGGACGTCTGGATGGTCGTGTTCGGAGCGCTGCTCTGTACGCCATCGCTGATGAAGGTAGTGGAAACGTTTGCGCCAGCTGCAGCCGATGTAGCGGCCTGCAGCGGGCCAAGGTTGGCGTCATTGGTGGACACGTTCAGCGCACCGTTGCTGTTGCTGATGACGAGTTTGCCAGCGGTGATGCCCGCAGTTGTCCCTGAACTCAGGGTGCCAGCACTGACAGCAGCCGTGATGGCGCTCTGAAGATCGGCCACAGTGGAGGAGCTTGTCGCGGCGAAGACGAAGGTTCCACCTGTTGCCGAATCGGTGATGGAGGTCTTGGAGCCGTTCTGCAGTGCACTTGCGGTGGTCAAGCCTGCCTGGGTTGATGTGAACGACGTTGGGGCACTATTTGTGAAAACATTCACTCCGTTGAAATCCGTCGTTTGGCCGATCTGGTTGATCTCCGACTGAATAGAAGCGAATTCTGTTTGCAGGGCGCTGGACTGGTTTGGGTCGAGATTGCCATTAGCTGCTTCGGTCGCGAGAGTTACCGCACGATTCAATAGCGTCGTGACCTGCGAGAGCGCCCCGTCGGCGGTCTGCAATAAGCCAATACCGTTGGTGGCATTCTGGCTGGACTGTGTGAGGGCAGCAATGTTTGCTTGCATTCCATTCGCGATGGAAAGCCCGGCGGCGTCATCGGCCCCAGTATTGATGCGAAGACCCGTTGACAATTGCGTCAACGTCTTCTGCAAGTTGGCCTGAGTCGTAGACAGAGAATGTTCTGCGCTCATAGCCGAGAGGTTGTTCAAAATGGAAAGCAAGGTCGAGTCTCCTGATGTTGATTCAACTGAGGTGTACCCTATCGGGTGTTGCTCTTAAGATCCTTATCGGCAGAAATCACCATAGCTTTAGCCGTGAGATCACTTTTTTAGTGCAGATAGTTGAGTAGCGACTGAGGCAGAATCTTGGCAGCCATGGCGAGAATGGCGCTGTTTGCAACCTGTGATTGCGCGAGAGCTGTGGCCGTTGTTGCAAGGTCGGCTCCTGTCAGACTTTGCTGTTGCGCTGAGAGTGTAACCGCGTCCTGCGAAAGAGACGTAGCCTGCTCATCCATCTGATTCACAACGCTGCCATACATTGCCCTGATTTGGCTCACGTGCGAGATGGCTGTGGTTACTGCAGCTGTAGCCTGTGCTATATCGGCCGGATCTGCTGTGGCTATGGCCGTAGTTAGCTGTTGCAGAGAACCAAATACGTTGCCGGACGCATCCTGGAAGATAACGTCACCTGGTATGTTGCTGTTCACCTGGAGCGAGGTTCCCACCGTCACTTGATTCACGCCACTGTTGCCTTGGTAGGAGTATGTCCCCGGGCTGTTTGGATCGGAAACAAACGCCTCGGTTACCCCGGCTGAACCGGCGAAGATGGAAACACCACTGAGCGTTGTGTTTGCTGCAGCCAACACAGTCTGCATCAGGCCTTGCACCTGTTGCGCCACGCCCGCTCGTTGTGCGCTAGTAAGGTCGGAGTTGCCCGCTTCGGTTCCAAGGCTGATAGCACTCGTCAAGGCGCTCACGACAGTGCTTAAGGCAGAATCCGCCACCTGAGCCTGTGAGGTCACCGAAGTGGCATTCTTGGTGTAGCGATCGATGTTGGCTGAGCTGGCCAGGCTCTGAACATCTTGCGAAAAGGCCAGGGGATCGTCGGATGGCGCGGAGACCCGCTTGCCTGAGGAGATCTCATTCATCGTTTGTTGCAGATCTCTTTCCGAAGCCTGGATAGCCGTATCTACATTGGCGTACAAATTTGTACTAGCTCGCATGATCATGCTGTTCCAGCTCCCATGTTGAGTACGGCGGAGAAAAGATTGTTTATCGTGCTAATGACCTGCGCCGCAGCCGAGTAGGCCTGCTGATACCGAAGAAGATTTGTTGTTTCCTCGTCGACAGAGACGCCGGATTCGCTGCTTTGCGTGGTCGTTAGCTGCCCAAGTGCGGTGTTGGTGGCAGTGAGTTGTGAGGTGATGGTTGAAGCGCTGTTTCCTACGGCCTGTACAAAGCCTGCATAGGTATCGGTCGGGGTTTGCCCGCCAGGGAGCTTGTTTCCCTGCACCGCGAGCAGGGTAGACATATTGCCCGAGCTCCCCGCGCTTCCATCTGAGCTGGCGGCGATGCCTGAGCCAGAGGACAAGGTGAGCGACAACGTCGCTGCCGCATCAGAAGAGGCAAACAGAAACATGGGCTGGCCCTGAGCGCCTGTGCTATCAAATCCCTGCTGCTGGGCCGCGTTCATCGAGGTCGCGAACTGTGCGGCGAAGGTGTTCAAGGTGGACTGGAGCGACGGGATATCCTGATCCTGCATCTGGAGCGCACCACCCAAGGAACCGCCGGTGATCTGAGCGCCAATGTCGGCGCCGCTGGCGTTATAGATGTGGGTTGCCCCATCCGCCCCCGGGCCGGTGGTGAGCGCGGAGGCAGTTCCTCCAATGACCAGTGGCGTGCCATCACTAAGGGCGAGCGTAGGTGTGGACTCGGTGTTAATCGACGAGAGTCCAACTAAGCCCGAAAGCTGCGTTGTGAGTTGGTCACGCTCATCTTCAAGAGTTCCGCCGTCCTGCCCCGAACCTTGCAGAAGGGACAACTGCTGGTCGAATCCAGCGATTTGACGCGAAAGATCATTTACCTGAGTGACTGTGGCAGTGACGACGTTGCTGGCCGAGGCACCAGCTTCCGCCAAGACGGAAGCACTCTGATGAAAGGCGTTTGTAAGCTGACCTGCTGCAGCAAAGGCCTGTTGCCTTGTCGCGCTGTCAGTAGGCGTCGTTGAAAGGGCCGAAAGGGAGGAGAAAAGGTTTGACACAGCCGATCCCAAGCCCGTGGTGGTACCAGAAAAGCCAGAACTGACCTGCGACCACAGGGTGCTCTGAGCATTCAAACTGCCCGCCACCGAAGTCTTCTGATTGATGGCGAGTTGGAGGACCTGGTCACGGACGCTGGTGTACCCGCCCAGACTCACGCCGTTATCCTGGGCGATGCCGAGGCCGTTTAGAACATTGGGACTCAGGTTTACAACCTGGCGTGTGTATCCGGGCGTGTTCACGTTAGATACGTTGTTGCTTGTGACCGCGATGGCAGCGTTCTCGGCATTGAGTGCATTCGCGGCCATCGATAGGGTTGACGTGAGTCCGTACACCTTTACGCCTCCAGTGACAGAAGTAGGGTTGAGTTGCGATCAGAGACGGGCTTCTGTCCGCCGTAATCCAGGCAGATCTGGAAGAGCAGATCGGTCGAGGCCCGTGCCTGCCGGAGAACTTCTGTGTAGGTGAGATTGAGGCCTTGCAAACCTTTGAATGCGGCGACCAGTCGCTCAAGGGCGTCGCGCTCGAGCCCATTGTCGCCAAAGTGCTGGAAGGAAGTTTGCAAGCTGGCACAGAGCATCTGTTGCCGCCAGAGCGCGTCCTCCAAGGCCTCCAGACCATTCTGGGAGAGGGCCAGCATGGCTTCGGACACTGCCGCGCTTAGGCTATGGACGGTCTCAAGGCAAGACGCTTCTTGCGAGGGTACAGGAGGTCTATCAATGATCTTCATGTGCTTATGGTGCTCTGCTAGCCAGAAGAGATGACGATGAATTCCGTCTCGGTCCCAGTTGTAGTGGGTTCCTTGTCAAGGAACAATACATCCATCGAGTCACACCTGCCTGTCGGACCTGCAGCCTGCGTCATCTTGACACAGTGTCTCTCTTTGTGACTTCACGTGACGCGGGTGGCGCTTGCAGCGCATGCGCAATCATTGTGCCGATCCCGACACCGCCTTGCCGGCTGAACTCCTTTGCCAAAGCCTGGGTACCGAATGACTTCATCTGTTCTGCACCAGGATCTGCGTCATCGGATTCCCCATCCACGGTTCCGAAGCTTGCTTGAGCCGATTGAAGCCATTGCCCCAGAAGTATGGATTCGAACTCTGTCGCGTACGAACCCAAGTTCGCCCGTGTGCCAAGGGAAGCTGCTTTAGGAGGCAGTGCTGACGAAGGGGAGGCGTCGGTAGGTAAAAGGGTGACTGAACCGGCGTTGAGGAACATCAGATAACCTCCAAGTCAGCCTGCAAACCACCGGCTGCCTTAATCGCTTGCAGAATGGATGTTATGTCTCTCGCGGTCGCACCGATGGTGTGCAGACCCTTCACGAGTTCGTCGACGTTGGCACCATTGCCAAGCCGGATGGAGCGGGCTTCCTTATCGCTGACCGAGAGCTGTGTGTTTGGCGTTGTGGTCGTTACCCCGGAGGAGTAGGGCGCCGGCTGAGAGGTCGTGAGGATCGTATCCACCTGGATTTGCAGGCCACCATGGAGGATGGAGACGGGAGAGAGCAGAACATCTCCACCCAGAACAACGGTACCCGTGCGCTCATTCAGGACGACCTTTGCCGGAGACTGCACCGCAATCTGGAGATCCTGGATGCGAGAGATCAGGAGCGGCACGGAGGTTGTGCCCGTCGAGTGGACGTCTACATCAATGTGACGGCTGTCGGTTGCCACCGCCACAGTACGGTCAAAGCTCTTGTTAATGGCATCTGCGATGTCGCGTGCCGTCGAGAAGTCCGCGTTGCGCAGCAGGAACGAGAGCGCGTGCAGATTGGCAAGATCGACCCTGACATTCCGTTCAACTATAGCCCCTTCGGGAACCCTACCCACAGTAGGAAAGTTGACGGCCCGTAGTTGCCCCTGGACTCCCTCAGAGAAGCCGCCGGTGACGAGCGGCCCCTGTGCTTCAGCATAGACCTGGCCATCCGTACCATGAAGTGCCGTGAGCAGAAGGACGCCACCCTCCAAGCTCTTCGCGTCCCCAATGGAAGAGACAGTGATGTCCATTTTCATCCCCGCTTCAGAAAAGGCGGGCAACTGCGCAGTGATCATTACGGCTGCCACATTCTTCACCACCGATGTTCCGACGGGAATCTGAACACCTAGGCGTTGTAGCGTATTTGCCAAGGTTTGGACGGTGAAGTAGGTTTGCTGCCGATCTCCCGTTCCTTGTAGACCGACCACCAGGCCATACCCGATGAGCTGGTTTTCACGTACACCCTGTATGTCCGTTATGTCACGAATGCGGGTGGGCCTGGAAGAGGCAGCAAGGGCGACCAAGTTGAAGGTGAGCAGGGTAGCCAGGAGCAGAAGCCTGTGCCCTGTAGGACGCGCACACGAGGAGCGGCGCAGAGGTGAAGAGAGTGGATATGGCAGCATGGTTAAAACCCAAAGACCCAGAGCAAGGCTCGCGTGATCGGGTTGGGAGGTCTCACGCTATCGGAAATAATGCCCTTACCCTTTAGTTCAATCTCAAGCGAGCTGAGCGATGTGGAGGCGATCGTGTTCGCTGGGCTGATGTCCCCGGTTCTTGCGACGCCCCGGACGACGAGATCCTCGTGCTGGTTATTCATGAAGATCTGCCGATGCGCTTCAACGACCAGATTGCCATTAGGCAGTACTCCGATGACTTCGCCGGTTAGACCAGTACTGAAAGTAGTATTAGAGGCCGTCTGGCCCTGGCCCTTCAAAGTGGAAGACGATTGTGCGGCCAGAAGAGGATTGGTCGCCGTAGGGGTCTTCCCGAAGATGCCGGTAAGAGCAGAAGAGGTGGAGAAGTCCCGGCTGTTGTTCACAGAGCCGCTCTGGGCCGCTGTGGTCTGTACCGAAACGACGATGGTGAGATTGTCGTGAAGCGCACGGGCTTTGTAATCCAAGCCTGGATCATTCAGGACACCAGCAGGGGACCAGAGGCTGCCTAAGGAGCGGGCTGGAGCCGCGTCCTGCCACGTGGCGGCCACTTTGTTGAGGTAGTCCGCGCGGAGCTCCGCAGGAGTTTTCTTCGGCTCTTTGACAGAAGCGGTGGCTTGTAGGCAGCCGAGCATCAGCAGGAGGTAGGACGCTATCCTGAGCCGGCCACGGCTGGTTCCTGCCGGTACGCGGCGGTGAGCAGATCTCATGGCAAGGAGCCTTTCAGGATGCCATCTGCCGCTACTCGAGCTCGGTACAAACTCTTGTGATCAAGACTCGCAACGCGAACCTCGTCACCGATGGAGCCGGAGTCGACCAAAATTGCAGGCAGGGTGATCTGCATCTGACCGTTCGTCAAGATGAGGGTGATGTGCTGGCCTGCATGCAATGGGGGTGGGCTGATGGCGACTTTCTGTGACGCCACTCTCCTGGTCAGGAGCAGCCGCTCGCAGAGAGCGGAGGCAGGCTGTGCCTCAGCAAATTCCAAAGAAGCGTAGAAGGAGAGACATGTAGCGGAGCTTTCGCAAGCTAAGCGGAGGCGCACAGAACAGCAACCGACCAAGGTGGGTTGGCTGACACGAAGAGGCGGCTGTGGGATGGAAGACGAGATCCCCACGGGCATAGAAATGCGAAGGGGCTTGGCCTCGACATCGCTGCCAGAAAGGGTCTGAAGAATGTCCCGTTGCGTAAGAAGGTGTCGTGACATGCCCTGGACCTGCGCACGACCAAGAGCAGGTATCAAGAGCAGAACTGACACGACTAACAGTTTCATGAGGTTTCTCGCGCTTATTGAGCAAGTTGGTTCAGCTGTTGCAGCATTTCGTCGACAGCTTTGACCACGCGAGAATTGCTCTCGTACGAGCGCTGCGCCACGATCATGTCGACAAACTGCTCCACAACGCTGACGTTGGATTGTTCCAGAGTGTTCTGCTGGAGCGAGCCCAGGCCATCCGTTCCACCGGGTGTACCGACGATGGCGTCACCGGAGGCCGCCGTAGGCAGGTAGAGATTGTTCCCTACCGCGTTGAGGCCTCCAGGATTGGCAAAGCTGGCGGTCTGAATCACTCCGACCTTGGCACTTTGAGCTTGGTTCGGAATGGTCGCCGAGACTGTCCCATCACTCCCGATCGTGACGGAAGTGGCGTTGGAGGGAATCGTGATGCCCGGTTGAAGCGGATCACCGTTGGCGGTGACCATATTTCCTTGCGCATCCAGTTGGAAGGAACCAGCACGAGTGTACCCAATTTGCCCACTGGGTAGTTGAATCTGAAAGAAGCCCGCACCCTGAATGGCGATGTCCAGAGGATTGCCGGTTTGGGTTAACTGACCCTGCGTCTGCAGAATCTCCGTTGAGCCCGGGCGGACTCCCAGGCCAACCTGCATGCCTGCGGCCACTGTGGTTTGCTGCGTGGCCGCCGCCCCCGGCATCACAACGCTTTGGTACAGCAGATCGGTGAACTGCATACGGCGTTGCTGGAAGCCGCTGGTGCTGGAGTTGGCGAGGTTGTTGGCGATGTTATCGAGATTGAGCTGCTGCGCGTTCATTCCACTTGCAGCGGTATACAGGGCGCGAACCATAGGACTCCTTAACTGACCCTTGGCAGATCCTGGGCTGCCGTTTTGTCCATTTCCGTATCGATCATCGTGAGCACACGACGCATCGTTTCCGTCGCGCGTTGCGCGGAGACGAGCTCCACGACGCCATCCATGGGGCTAACATTGGAGCTTTCCAAAGAACCTTGTCGAACTCCAGTGCCCTTTGCGGACTGTTCCAGGGAAGTGGAGGCGGCGTAATATCCGTTGCCCTGCATTGTCGGCGGGGTACCTTGGGGAAAGTCGACGATCTGCAGCTTGGCCACAACCGCGCCCGATGAGGAGATGGTTCCGTCGCCACTGATAGTTGGAGAGCCGGGCGGCAATGTGATGGGGCCTGACTGGCCCAGAACGGGGTCACCCGCGGCGGTGGTGAGTTGCCCGGAGCTCGACACCCGGAAGCTGCCATTCCTGGTGTACGCAATCCCCGCCGACGTCTTAACCTTGAAGTAACCTGGGCCTTCCAGAGCCAGATCCAAAGCATTGCCGGTGCGCGTCATCGTGCCCTGGCTGCCGTCCATGGTTGTGCCGCTCAGCACACCATAGCTGTTGGTGACCTGATTCAGAGTAGAAAGACGCCCGTGTCGTGTGGCCTCAGCCAGAACAGTGCCAAAGACGTTCTTCTGGCCGTGAAAGCCCGCGCTGCTGCTATTTGCCAGATTGGAAGCAACAGTATCGAGCTGCTGAGTACGCGCCATCAGGCCGGCGCACGCTGCATAGATTCCGCTATCCATAGGACCTCAACATAGGGAGGTGCAAGTTGCCTGCCAAAGCGATCGGCAAAAGCTGCCGACTTGTGGAGTTCCAGAGCGGCAAGTTGTGCACTATTGGTGCCTCGTTCTAAGCGCGCTCTCATGGAATTCTTATCGACTGTCGTTGGGACGAGTTAGGCAAGGAGCAGACCATGAGCTGATTGCACGAGAGCCTTCCATACGCAAGGCTCATCGATGCTCGAGAAGGAGGTGAAGGCTTCTCGAAGGGGGTAAGGTAGAAAGCCTAGCTCGAATGCTCCGGCCACGCCCGTTTGCGCATGGGGTGCATCAAACGCCTCGGATTGCAACGCTGCATACACTTCGCTTAACTCATGCCAGAGACCAATGAAGTAGGCTGTCTCAACGCGTGGCCCTGAAGCTTCCGCGAGAGTTCGGCAGTGGAGCGCCACGGTCACGGCGTGTTCCGCCCGCCCATTCAGAAAGGATTGCTGCCGCCACGAAGAAGAGACCGGGTGCAGAGCGCGTCGGAGGCCGTCCATGCCGATGGCCATGACGCTTTCTTCAAAGCCTGCTGGACGATCCCTCTCCTCAGGAAATTCCTGCATTGCCTGGGCAAAGATGCGCAATGGGGCCACGGGGTCAAAGAGAAGCACCTCGCTGGCGCTTCGGAGATCCAGCACGCTGCCGCGTAGCAGCACATCCATGCAGAAGTGGGTGCTCGCGAGAAGCGGAAGAGGTTTGGGGAGAGTGCTGTGGCCGATCTGTCCTAGCTCGGTGCCATGGCGTTGTGCTCTGTCGACCGTCCCTGTGTTCATGCTATATCTGCTCCGACCTGTGCTTGTTGCAGTACGGCTGTGTGCAACGTTTCAGCCCGGTGCGCCGCCCCCTCAATCACTTCGGTTACACGTAGACCGTAGTTGCCATCCACGATGACCACCTCTCCGCGTGCGATCAGGCGATCTCCTAGAACGAGCTCTACCGGCTCCTCGACCTGGCGATCAAGTTCGACCAGTGATCCTGTAGCAAGCGCTAGAACTTCTCGAAGGGTAAGGTGCCGTTGTCCAAAGCGCAGGGTCACCGCGAGGGGAACATCAATAACACGCTCAATAGCTTGTTGGGGCGCCGCCAGTGTTCCCTTAGCTGTCCTAGAGGAGGCCTGCCCATTTCGGAGGGAGAGCGATGCTCTCATCTCTGAGCTAGCCGCCAATGTGAGGTCGAAGTGTTCACCTGTTGGTGACTGAAAGCGACGTTGACCAAGTACATGCGCTTCGAAGGGAGCGTCAGCCGGCACCGAAGTGAAGGAGATCGGACCCAAGTACGAAGCCAAGATCTCGGACAGGTCGTGATGTGCTGCCTGTACGAGCGACTGCCACAACGCGGTGAGACGGTCAGACGGGGTAGCCTGCAGAAGGCGGAGCGTGGTATCTGGGCAGGTGAGAGACAGGTAAAGCTCACCACAGCCAGCACTATGGAGGCGAAGTTCCACGGTGGTCTTTGGGGGCTTCATAGGTTGATCTTGCGCGGTCTCCGCCGGTGCACTGGTCCAGGCCTCAGCAGAGGTGGCAAGCAGCTTCTTCTTCAGGAGATCTGAAATCGAGTCTGCAAGTGCCTCTTCGTAGTGATGCGGATGATTCATTCTTAGGACCTCATGCTTCTTTTCGCCTAGGGTTGGCACGGATGGCCAAGCTGCGCAGTTTTGCGGCCAGAACGGCGAACGGGCGTGATCTCGAAGAGCGAATAGTCTCGCACGTTCAGGTAGACAGGCCGCTCGACCGAGGTACGCAGATTCAGAACCGTGCCGGGTTGCATTGCAATGAGTTCACCAACGGAGATGTGGAGGGCACTCAACTCGGCTGAGAGCAGCAGGTCGCAGTCGAGAACGCGTTCCCGCAGAGGAAGAAAGGCACCCGCCTCATGGCCAAGGATGTGACCTGTTTCGGGGTGCGCGGACCGCACCAGCGCATTGCAAAAAGCAAGCGGCAGTACGACCTGCATAGTCGCTCGAGTGCGCGCCAACGAGATCTCGAAGTTGAGAGCCACGACCCTCTCCTCGGTGATAAAAAGCTGGCCTACCAGCGCCGGCTTGATTGAAGGAGCTGCTGTCAGCGCAACCTGGCAGGACTTCCACGTTCTTTCAAGCTGCAGCCCAACCAGTTCGGTTACGCTTCGAATCAGTTCCTCGTCGATCTCGGTGAGCTCGCGGAAGTCTTCTATCAGGTCCCCGGGGCCACCCAGGAGAAGATCCAGCAGAGGGAAAAGCAGTGGATTGTCGAATTTGGTCAGAACTCTGTTCTGAAGCGGCATGATGGAGAACGGAATGAGGTAGCTTCCAGGGGGGACAGAAGTAACGAAGTCACGTGCCCCGATCTGCTCCACGTTAAGGAGCTTGACGTCGAAGGGAGAGCCTAGAAACAGATCGAGGGAATGCGAAAGGTTCCGTGCGAAGCTCTCATGCATCGTCCGCAGGTGACGGATGCTGTCATTGGAGAGACGTCCCGCTGAACGGAAATTACATGCTACGATCTGCGGCTCTGTTCCCGTTCCCGGTGTTGTTGATGCCTGATCCATGGCCTACTCCAAGGGTCTGAGTGAACTTGTGCCTACCGCACCATGCCAAGAGTGCGAATCGGGGTGACTGAGGGGACCTCAGCGGGGGAGATCACGACGACTTTGGGTAAAAACGGTTCCAATAGCCGTCGAAGATAGAAGCGCCCCGGCGACGTGCAAAGAAGAACAGGAGGTGCCGTGCTGATGTCCTCTCCAAAGGTGGCGCGGAGGCTGTCGAGGACGCGCCTTGCCACAGAAACCTGGAGAGAGCTGGAATTGATCTGTCCGGGCAGCATGCTGGCAGCGCGGGCGCACTCGTCTTCGAGGGCACTATCGAGCGTGACCACTTTGAGCTCTCCTTCGGTGAGCAGGGGCTGAACAAGAGCTCGCCCAAGACTCTGTCGAGCTGCTTCGACAAGCGCCACAGGATGCTTATTGTTCGCGGCTGCCTCCACCAAGCTTTCCAGGATGGAGCCAAGATCGCGAATGGAGACCTGCTCTCTAAGCAACTGCTGTAAGACCTTTTGTAGTTCGCCGAGGCTCAGGAGTTTTGGGATGAGCTCTTCGACCAGCTTGGGGTGGGAGTCGTTCAGCCGATCCACCAGCCGCTTGGTTTCTCCGCGGGACAGCAACTCATGGGCGTGTTGCTTGATCAGCTCGGACAGGTGCGCCACGAGTACGGACAGCGGCTCGACCACCGTGCAACCCTTCACAAGAGCTTGTGCCTGGAGGTTGGGAGCAATCCATTTTGCCAGTACGCCGAAGGCAGGTTCTTTGGTATCCACGCCTGGGAGATCGATGGTGCCGGCGTTCGATGTGACTGCAAGAAGGCAGGCTCTCTTCAACTCCCACCTGGCAATTTCGATTCCCCGCAGCAGAACGACATACTCCCCTTCTCGAAGGCCGAGGTTATCGGTGATATGGATGGGCGGAACCATAAAACCCAATTGTTGGGCCAACTTCTTCCGGAGTCCGCGAATGCGGTTCAGGAGTTGCCCACCTTGCTGCTCGTCCACCATCGACACGAGTCCTGCCCCGATCTCTAGCGTCAACTCATCCAGCTTCAAGACGGCGTCGATTGCCTCCGCCGCGACGACATCCGAGGTGGCCGCGGCTTTTGCTGCCGTTGCGCTTGCAGGCCCGCTGGCAGCATCCATATGCAGTTCCTCGGCCGGTGTTTTCATCCGGTGCGCCCCGTACATCAGCGCCCCGCCCAGGGCAAAAAAAGCCAGCTTGGGCAGGCCTGGGATGAGTCCAAAGGCGCAAAGCACACCGCCCGCTATCCACAACAGCATGGGCTGACGAATCAGTTGCCGTTGCACATCGACGCCGAGAGATCGTTTCGAGGCAGCGCGAGTGACAACGATGCCGCCTGCAACAGAGACCAGCAGGGAGGGGAGGATGGAGACCAGGCCATCCCCTACCGTCAAAATGGTGTAGGTCTTCAAAGCATCTTCCAACGGAACACCCTGCTGAAAGACCCCGATCAAGATGCCTGCAACGATGTTGATGACCAGGATAAGGATGGTTGCAAGCGAGTCCCGTTGGCTAAAGCGAGCAGCGCCGTCCATGGCGCCGCAGAATTCTGCTTCCTGAGCAATGGCCTCGCGTCGCGTGCGTGCCTGCTCCTCCGTGATCAAGCCAGCATTCAGATCAGCGTCGATCGCCATCTGCTTACCAGGCAAGGCATCTAGAGTGAAGCGTGCCGTGACCTCGGCCGTACGTACAGCGCCATGGCTGATGACCAAGAATTGGATGGCGACCAGGGCGAGAAACAGCACAAAGCCCACGATGTAATTACCACCAACCACAAATTGGCCAAACGCTTCGATAACTGCTCCCGCGGCAGATGGCCCCTCATTGCCGTGCAAGAGGATGCGTCTGGTGCTGGCAAGATCCAGCGAGAGCCGCATCAGCGTGAGCAGCAAAATCAAGCTGGGGAAGACGGAGAATTGGACCGGGCGCAGAACCTGGATGGCCGTCAGCAACACCAGCAGAGAGGCGGCCAAGCTGCATGTCAGTAAGAGATCCAAGACCATGCTCGGCATTGGCACCAACATGACGAACAGCATCACAACGGCCGTTACGGGTACGATCCAATCGCCTGCGTTCTTAAGAAGCTTGTTCAGGGTAGATGTGTTCATGACGGAAGAACTTCTCCCTGTGCGTTCTTGGCGCGCCGCATGCGCTCTCGCTCCTGCATCTCCGCTTGGGCGCGGTAGACGATGACGAGAACCTCCGCCACTGCCTGGTACAGCTGCGCTGGAATGGAATCGCCGATCTCGACGGACTTGAAAAGAGACTGGGCAAGCGGTTTGTTTTCCATGACGGCGATGCCGTGATCTCTGGCGATCTGTTTGATCTTTTGCGCGA
The DNA here is from genome assembly GCA_964246625.1 of uncultured Acidobacteriaceae bacterium. GTDB lineage: Bacteria > Acidobacteriota > Terriglobia > Terriglobales > Acidobacteriaceae > Granulicella. The sequence goes on along the minus strand of CAXTRM010000013.1, from coordinate 9,271 downwards.
GGAGGTCGCGACCCTTGGCCACCACCTCGGGGGCTGCCATAGGGGCCTCATAGCGAAGCGCCACGGCGTAGTGCGTGGGATTCGTAATAACAAGGGTCGCTGTTTGCACTGCTTGCAAAGAGCGTCTACGCCGTATCGCGCGCTGAATGCGGCGCACTTGGCGCTTCGTATGTGGGTTGCCGTCGTTCTGCTTATGTTCCTGTTTCAGTTCTTCTTTACTCATCCGGAGTTGTGCTTCGTTGCGACGCCATAGAAGGCCGTAGTCCACAGCGCTCCACACCAAAAGAACCAACCCCGACTTCCAGGTGATGGACCAAGTGATCGATGCCACCAGAGCGGCAAGCGAGCGGGTATCTGTCTCGGAGCACCGCACCAGGAAGGACCAGTGCGTGACGACGCTGTTCACGCCGATAGCCAGAATGGCTCCGAAAGGAATCAGCGTTTTGCCCAAGCCGCTCAGGCTTGCTGAAGAGAAGAGTTGCTTGAGCCTACTCTGCGGGCTAAGCCGTTCGACCTTTGGTAGCAGCGCTGAGGGGGCCAGGACGAACCCACCCTGGGCCACGCCTGCCAGGACCGAAACAAGCAGTGCCACGAGAAGGAGAGGGGCCACCCAGCGAAGGACCTCCAGCGAAGTCCAGTAGAGCAAAGGACCACTCGGCGCCAGTGTGTCCGTTTCGGCAGATGCGAGCATACTGGCGTAAAAGCTGCGCCAGTGGGCACCCATCTGTCGGGTGAGCGCCAACAGCGTTGAGCAGACACCTGCGAGAGCAAGAACGTTTGCGACATCCCGTGAGCGCGCCACCTGACCCTGTTCGCGGGCCTTTTTGCGCCGTTGCGGGGTCGCCTTTTCTGTTTGATTGGCCTCGGGCATATCGCTTACCTGGCCTGATGGAGCAAACGATCGGAAAGATCCATCGAATGAAGAAAGAGACGGTCCAGCATAGCCGGCCAGTAGCGTAAGGAAAAGAAGAGAAGGCAAAGCCCCAGCATGGTTTTTATAGGTACGCCGATCAGCATGATGGGAGCCTGGGGGGATGCCTTTCCGAGCAGAGCCAAGACGATGTCCGTAAGAAACGTAGCTGAAAGCACTGGCGCCGCCATCTGGATGCCGAGCGTGAAAATCTCACCTGCAGCTCGAACAACCGTCAGGGTGAAGAGGCCCGAGATGTGGGCAGACCCAGGTGGCAGGAGCTCAAAGCTGCGACCGACGGCACGGAGGAGCCACAGGTGTACGTCCAGCTTCAAAAACACCAGCATCGCAATTGTTTGGTGAAAGAGCGCGATAACGGTGGATTCGACCTGTGTCTGTGGATCCAGGAGATTTACAAGCGAAAACCCCATTTGTGTACTAAGAATTTGCCCTGCCATTTGCACAGCGTCGAAGACCAGGTTGGTGGCGATACCGAGCGCAGCGCCGATCACCGTTTCGCTAAGGACCAGGGTAGGCCAGGAAGAAGCACGCAGGTGTGCCATGGACGGCAAGAGCATAGGGAAGAAGAGTGCGCTTGTCGCTAACACGAGGGTGGCCTTAAGCCTTGGGGAAACAGCCATGCTTCCGAAGAAGGGTGCGAACAGGACAAGACCTGACATGCGCATGGCAATGATCAAGTACGCTATGAGCCATTCCTGCAACGAAAAGCCGTTCAACGCAGCACCTCATGAAAATCAGAGAAGATCCTGATGGTGTAGAAGGCTAAGTGACGCCACATCCAAGGCATCAGCACAAATAGGGTGAGACCCGTGGCCAGCAAGCGTGGCACAGCCACAAGCGTCTGATCCTGAAGGGAGGTGAGGACCTGGACGATGCTCAAAAGAAAGCTGACGACGATGCCGACTACAAGAATTGGTGCGAGCAGAAGTGCTGTTTCCACCAGCATCGTTCTGCCTAGCGTGACTACCTGGTCGGTACCCATCAGGTGAAACTCCTCACAAGGGACCCAATCAGCAAATGCCAGCCATCCACCATGAGAAAGAGCAACAACTTCAATGGAGTGGAGATCACAACGGGGGGCAGTTGCATCATGCCCACAGAGGTGGTGATCGAAGCCACGACCATGTCCACTACCAGGAACGGTAAGAACAGCACCGCGCCGATCTGAAATCCCGCTTTCAGCTCGGAGACAATGTAAGCAGGCAACAACACCCGCATCGAAAGATCGTGAATGTCGCGAGGTCGAGGTTCCTTCGCGATCTCCAGGAAGAGCGCGGCATCCTTTTCACGCACAAAATGCACCATGAAGTCGCGCATGGGCTCTTCCCCCCGTGCAATGGCTTGAAAGGCAGTGATCTGCCCGTTCTCAAACGGCAGCAAGGATTGCTCATAGATCTGTTTGCCAACCGGCTCCATGATGAAGAAGGTAAGGATGAGCGTAAGGCCGATAAGCGTTTGGTTTGAAGGGGTTGTTTGCAGTCCAAGCGCTTGCCGAAGGAAGTGAAATACAACGAGGAGGCGTGCGAAGGGCGTTGCGCAAATCAGAATTGAAGGAAGGAGGCTGAGGCCCGTCAAGAGAAGGACGATGCTCCAAGGAGCTGAGCTGCTTCCAAGGCCGGAGATGCGCAGTTCGTTTGGTGTTGCCGAGATGTTTAAGGGAAGCGATGTGAGAGGACCAGGCGGCAGGGTACTCTCTTTCGGCGCGGGGCCGCCTGCCTTGGCCACGTCAGGCGTGGCCAAGGTGGAGTTTGCCCCAACCACGGCGGCAGGAGTGTCGATAGATGGCGCAAATGCCTGCCTTTCCTTGGGCCGTGGCCCCGTGGAGGGTGCTTGGAGTGCAGGCCCAGCAATCTGAGGACCGCCCTTTGCAGCAGGCAGCAGTGCCTGCCCGTCTACGGGTCTCGGATCTCCATCGATTTTGGGCAAAGTTCCACGAGGATCAGCTCCTGCTGGACGTAGTGGAGCAGCTTCGGATGGAGCGGTTTGTGTTCTGACCTCTGCTGCCGAGAGTGGATTTGATGAGTGACCGGGTTTGGCTGGCCCTTTTAAGGTCATCCCAGGTTGAAGTTGTGGCGATGTTTCCTTCTCCTTCCCGACCGTTGGTGCCATCGGGGGCAAGGTGGACGCCGCTTGAGAGTGAGTCGCCACTCGACCAGAGCCTAACTGACGCAAGTTGGATGGCCCGCGCTTTCCAACCGCATGCAATATCGGCGGGTGCGCGAGCAAGTGTTTGGGAGTAGCTTTACGAGTTCCAGCCTGGGCTGGCCAAGGCGTCGAAGCGAACACTAGGAGCAGTGCTGGCAGGAGTAGGGATGGCTTCACTCGGCTGGAACTCCCTTCCAGGCAGTGTCCACTGCTTGGCTAAACGATCGATCCTCAGTTTGATCGCCAAGCTTTGCGAGCAAAGCGACCGTGGTTCCGCCTCCCAGCAGATACTCCCTCCCGTCCACCTTCACAATGGACACAAACCGCTTGTCACCAAGGGATACGGTTTCGATAACGCGTAGTCTGCGGCTTCTCTGTGCCGTGATGGTGCGGGCGAGCAGGCCTTGAAGGCGGTGTAAATGCCGCAGACCAGGCCGGAAGATGCCATCCCACTTGAGCGATGAGGTCGACGGCGATTTCTCTAGGAGTTCTCTCGTTTCCGGCCTTTCAGCGGAAGGAACACCTGATTGTGGGTCAGAGGCCACGACGATCATGCCACCCCCGTCAGACGCACAGCGAGTGTGTCTCCAATGACGTCGAATTCGACCATTCCGACAATCTGCCCGTTAACGCGAAGGGTCAGATCTTCGTTATGTTGGGCCGCCGTTCGAAGGATGGTACCCGGGTGCAAGCGCATCAGCGACCCCACGCTGAAGTCAACTACGGGAACTTCCAGCACAAGGGTGCACGGGATCTCGTAAGCGCGCGACAGAGGGTCTGCTCCGCTTTCGCCTCCTGGCGGGAGGACGACCGGGATTAGGGCAGTTTGGCCGTCAACAGTTCCTAACATGATCTCCGTCCATCACAGCGCCCGAGGCAGGCGAGGTCGATGATCATGCAGTGGGCAGGTATGGTGCCGTTTTTCTGGAACTAACCCATTGGTGGCATCTTGCTTCTGCGGGGCACGCCAGACAACAGCATGAACCCCGCCGCGCGAGCACGGTTCCGAAAGTTCCGGCCAACTATGAGAAGTTTGTTAGAGAACACCTCTCCTGGGTTCAAGACCAGACCTTCCAGGAGAGGCGGTTCTTAGCTCTTCATTTGAATCGTGTCTTGCTCCACCTGGTCAAATGCCGTGATCGCCTTCGCGTTGGCTTCATAGGAACGCTGCGCGACGATCAGATCCGAGAGCTCTGTCGCAACGTCAACATTCGATTGTTCCACGCTGGAACCGACGATGGTTCCCAGTCCGCCTGTTCCTGCGACACCGATGACAGCTTGGCCGGACGCTGCAGTCGGCAGGTATTGATTGTTGCCGGACAAGGAGAGACCCTCTGAGTTGGCGAAGCCAGCTACGGCGACCTGGCCAATGGCACGCTGCTGCCCGTTGGTGAAGGTAGCCTGTATCGTACCGTCCTTGAGGACGGTGAAGGTAGACAGGGTTCCTGCGGCGTAGCCGTTTTGCACTGCAGCACTTGTGCTGCTGGAGCTGGCGTTCTGCGTGATCAAACTACCGTTAGCCGTCGCCAAGTCCCAGGTAGGGGACATCGCGGCAGCGCCGTCAGAGAAGGGACCGATGGAGATAGAAGAGACCGGAGCAGTTGGCGACGCAAGCGAACCATCACTATTGAAGGTCAGAGTTCCTGAACCGACTGAGGTCGTTGTACCAGTTCCGCCCTGAACATCACTTGAGGGCACAGAGATGTTGTAGTCCCAGGTGTTCGTTCCCGTCTTGGTATATGAAACTGACAGCGAGTGAGCCTGCCCTAGTGAGTCATACACATTAATCGGTGTAGGGGCGTAAGTGTCGCCTACAGACGAGGACGCGTTCAGGTTTGTCGTGAAGGAAAAGCTTGAGGTCGGGGTTGCAGCTGTGGTGGTACCCTGGCCCACATTGAGGGCTTGCAGACTTGCGTTCGTAGAGACCACACCGCCAACGGCCGGGTACCCCATTACCAGGTTGCCGCTCAGGGTAGTCAGCTGACCATTGATGTTGGTGGTGAAGTCACCGGCTCGCGTATAACTCAGAGCCCCATCCTTGTTGGCCGTCACAAAGAAGCCTGACCCATCGAGTGCCATGTTTGAGCTGACACCCGTGGAAGACACGGGTCCATTGGTCAGATCCTGGGACATGCCTTCGACTTTGACCCCAAACCCTAACTGCATGGGATCTGCATTGCCGCTGCTCCCAAGGCTCTGGTAGAAGACGTCAGAAAATATTGCCGTCTGGGCCTTGTAGCCGTTCGTGTTGAGATTTGCCAAGTTGTTTGAGATTGCCTGAAGTGCACTGGAGCTGGCGTTGAGACCAGACAGGGGCGTTGAGAAGAGTGACATGTTTGCTCCGTCGATACGGTTGGTAGTGAATAAGTGAACTGCCTGTACGATCTTGTTCGTGTGGAAGGAAAGACGCTTCCCCAGGCTCAGGTCTAGCCTTGAATGGGACTTGTCGTGCCGGACGCGTTTCCAGTCAACGCGGCACTGCTTGTCAGGGTATTGGTAAGCAACTGGTTGATGCTTGCAATTTGATCAAGCTGGTTGAGAGAAATCATCTGCCCCACCATTTGTGTACTGTCCATGGGAGCGGTTGGATCCTGATTTTGTAATTCCTGCACCAAAAGCTGCATAAAGGTGGAGCCAAGCGAGTCCAAGCTCGTCTGACTTGACGTACTAGCACCGGAGGCAGTGGTGTTGGCGGTTGATGCTGTGCGAGTGCCTGCACTTACATCGGAGCGGTGTACAAGATCGAGCGTGAGTGACATTCAGTCTCCTTTTGCAAATCAGATATGTATGTTGAGGCGTCCTGACTTCCCCATAGGTAGGAGCGTTAAGCTAGGCGCCGAATCTACAGAAAGCCCCAGGCTCCTGCCTCCCCCCTTTGCTGACGAGGTCAGCTTTCCAGAAGCATCTCTGCTTCTGTGGTCTGGTTCTGCATGCCCGCCAGAAGAGGCGGACGGTGTTAGGGTCGACACTGTGATACTGCTAAGAACGCCGTGTTCCCCGTAGATCTTCTGTTCCACTGCGGGCACATGAGACAGCAGGGTCATTCCCAGTTGCGAGCTTTCCACTGAGATCTGAGCGGAGATTTCGTTTCGAACAAGCCCTGCACGCACGGAAATGCGGCCAAGTTCCTCTGAGGTCAGGTTCACCTGGAGCTCAGATCCTCGAATGCTGTGTAACAACTGTGTATGCGCCTGCACGGCAAGCTCGATTTCCGAACTGAACGAGGCCGTATGAGTCCCTTCACTGCCCACCCCTGCTGCCGTTGCAGAAAGAGGCCTTGTCGGAGCCTCGTTGGGTACCGGCGTTATGGCCAAGGGAACTGATCGTTCGTCCGCTCCTGAGTTTTGGTGAGCGTCAGAAGAGTCCACCTTACCTGGATCACGAACAGTGGGAAGATGACCTGTCAAACCGGATAGCGAGCCGTCAGAAGAGGTGGTATCGTCCGCGGAGCTCGGCTGAAGGTCTATAGGGCTTACCTCCACAATGAGACCAGGTGCGGCCTTCTCGGTAGCTTGGCTGGTTGTACCCGTGTAAGCAGGAGAGGCGGAACGGCTTGCAGCCTTCAATGGGGTTGGGTTCGCGTTTGTGCTGTTCTCAATCTGCGCTGTTTTGTTAGGAAACATCGCTGCGGCGAGAGAGCCGTCCCCTGAAACGAGGGACGTGACCTTCTGCGGAGCACGCGCGCTAACATTCAAGTCGGAGTGGGAAGCTGCGCTTTGGCCGGATCCACTTGCCTCGGCCTCGTTCTTCATCGCAGGAACGGGTTTGCCGTGAAACCTGTTCGGGGCGATTGCAGCTTGTGCTTCGGATGACGTAAGGACGGGCAAACTTCCACTACCAACGGCTGCGGTCAACGATCGGCCGCTTGGACCAGCCGAAAAGGCAGCTGCCGCATCCGGGGAACTCGATGTGGTTTCCTCCTCGGAGGACTTCTGCAAAGTGGCTTCGACGTCCACTTTGACTTTGTCACCTGCAACGGCCTGCCCTGGGATGGCGATGGCCTGGAGCGGGTCAGGTGCCTCTTGAGCCGCCGTTGTAGCAGGGGAGCCCGTCCCCGCGACAGGGGGCTCTGTGGGCTGAGCTGTGACCGCTTGGAAGGTGACGGCGGGCAGATTTAGAGATTCACCAACCACAGCCGCTTTGCTGTCCGTAGAGGCCGGTTGCGGCTCGGCTCCTGTACGTACCGGGCCCACAATCGGACACGACAGATCTCGAAGGAGGGACGGAAGCGACAGTTTTACAGGAACGCCGTAAAAGTTCTGTGCCGCCACATCGACCTGAGATCCTGATACTTTGTCCTTACGCGCAGCCTGGCACTTCAAATCTGATTTGCTTAATTGGTGACGAAGTGAGATGTGAGGAGCTTGGTCCTGGTTCAGGGCTCCCAGGGTTTCTAGAAAGTTTGGCTCCTCTGGTGCCTCACTGGTCGAACCGGTGAAAGTAGGAGGATGTCCACTCATTTGAAGTCCCGATAGGAGCGTCGTCTGCACGTCGTTGCAAAAAGCAAGCTTCCTGCCAAAGCATGAGAAGCGGAAAAGATTGCTCAATAGCACTCGAGTGTCTCGTTGTCTCTCCCAAATGTGCCTGCAAGCAAGACGCGACCCGGCAAAGATTGCCTGAGTGATGCATCAGTCGGTCTGCTTTGCGGCCTGGTGCCGTGCTGCTACCAGACCGTCGATGAGTTTGCGCTCAGCTTCAGCCAGGGCGATAGCGCGCAGTTTCTCATTCTTCTCATGGAGTTCAGCAACGGTCTGCCGTTCTTTGCGCGCCTCGAGAAAGCGAATCTGCTGCTGTCCGAATCGCTGCTCAAGCATCTCCTGCTTCTTGCGCAGGGAGGCCTGGCGCTCGCGCAATGAAGCTCCATGCGCAGCAAGCTCCCTGTGCTGGGCGGCGCTGGCGACCTGCTGTACCTGTGCGAGGCGACGTCCCGCGTGCTGCTCAGCCTCAAGTGCTAGGGCAGACAGTTCCTTCCGATGTCCGTCCATCTCACGACGAAGAGCAATCAGAGCGCGTTCCTCGATGGCTTCCGTTCGTTCTCGCAGCCGCAAGAGCACAGCATACGGGGCATGCTTACCCTGTCTCATGACGGCAAGGTGAGCAGAAGGCGCTCGATCTCTGGAAACGAGGGAAGGTCGGAGACCTCTTGTCGTAGGAAGGTATTGAGTGAGGGAAGGACCGCTATCGCACGGTCTAGTAGCGCATCGTGCCCGGGTTGATAGGCCCCGATACGGACCAGGTCCTCCGACTGCGCGTAAGCACTCAGCAGTGCACGAAGGGATCTGGCTTTCTCGCGATGTTCAGGTGTGGTGATCACCGACATCAACCGGCTCAGGCTATCGAGCACATTGATGGGAGGGTAGTGCCCGCGTGCCGCAAGTGCCCGGTCAAGCACGACGTGGCCGTCCAGAAGCGACCGCACGGTGTCCACGATGGGATCCTGCTGGTCATCTCCCTCCATGAGCACCGTGTAGAACGCCGTAATGCTTCCGTGTCGAAAGCGACCTGCGCGCTCCACCAGGCATGCTAATTTGTTCAGCACGGAAGGTGTATACCCTTTGACGGTTGGCGGCTCGCCGGCAGCAAGGCCTATCTCGCGCTGCGCCATAGCGAATCGAGTAAGCGAGTCAACCACAAGCAAGACGTGTTTGCCTTCGCTTGCAAAACCTTCCGCGATCGCTGTCGCTGCCAATGGCGCACGCAGGCGAAGCAAGGGTGGTTCGTTGGACGTGGATACCACCAGCACGGAACGTCGCAGTCCCTCGGCACCGAGGACCTCCAGGAATTCACCCACCTCCCGGCCGCGTTCGCCTACGAGCGCCATCACGATGACATCGGCCGCGGTACCTCGCGCCATCATGCCCAAGAGCGTGCTCTTGCCTACGCCGCTTCCACCGAAGATTCCGAGGCGCTGCCCGCGGCCGCAGCTGAGAAAGGCGTCGAGACATCGCACACCGGAACCAAGCGGTTCCCGAATCGTCAAGCGATCGAAAGGCTTCGGAGCTTTGCCATCAATAGGATACGTAAGAGCGTCTCCGCATGGTCCCTTTCCGTCCAAAGCGTGGCCATTTGCATCCATGACGCGGCCTAGGAGACTTTCGCCCCCTCTGACGGAGGGGCGGCAGCCCAGCCCTACCAGTTTGTCCCCGAGACGAACACCCTCAGTACTGTCAGTCAACATCGTTAGCACAGTGGCGT
>CAXTRM010000012.1:28015-31755 GCA_964246625.1 uncultured Acidobacteriaceae bacterium | reverse complement strand
TCGTAGATCTGTCCCTTGCTGTTGCCCGCGACGTTGTTGTTTAGCAGGTAGCCGCCCGGGACGCAGGCCGGGAAGGTGGTTTGGAAGTTGCCGTAGGTTTGGGATTTGTCGAGCAGTTCGCTGAAGTCGCCGGTGCGCATCTTGAGCGTGGGGACGGTGATATAGGAGGCGTTGCCGGGCAGGCTTTCGCGGTCGCCGGAGTAGTCGCCAAAGAGGAACAGCTTGTCCTTGATGAGCGGCAAGCCGACCGAGCCGCCGAACTGATTGCGGTTGAAGGGTGGGTTGGCGGCGGCGGGGGCACCCAGGAAGCGATAGTTCGGGTTGGAGTCGAACTTGCTGCTGCGGTAGAACTCAAAGGCGGAGCCGTGGATGCTGTTGGTCCCGGAACGCAAGGAGCTGATGATGAGCGCACCGCCGGCGCGGCCGTACTGGGCCGGGGCGACGCTGGTGTCCACCTGGAACTCCTGGGTGGCGTCCACATTGGGGTAGAAGAGGATGATGTTCTGGAGGCCGTCATTATTGTCCACGCCGTCCAGGATGAAGTTGTTGGCCTGGGGGCGGGTGCCGTTGACGGAGATGGCGTCGCCGCCGCTGTCGCCGTTGCGCTGTACGGTATCCCGCCCCCCTTCACCCACCACACCCTGCGTGACACCGGGTGTGAGCAGGGAGAGCGTCAGGGCATTGCGGCCATTGAGGGGCAGTTCGGTGATCTGTTTGCCTTCGATGGTCTCGCCGAGGGTGGGGTCGGCGGTGTTGACCAGGGCAGCCGCGCCGGTAACCTCAACGGTGGTGTTGGCTTCGCCCAGGGAAAGGTGGAAGTTGAGGGTGAGGTTTTGGGTGACGGTAATGGTCACATCTTCCGACTGCGCCTGGAAGCCGGTGGCGGTAACGGTGGCCTTGTAGCTGCCGCGTGGCACGGCCGAAACGTTCAACTCGCCGTTTGCGTTGGTGGTGCCGGTCAGTTTGAACCCGGTCTGATCATTCACCAGGGTGAGGTTGGCATTGGGGATTGCAGCGCCCGTGGTGTCGGTTACTGAGCCGGTAATGCGGCCCGACTCGGCCTGACCGTACAGGTACACGGGATGCAGGGCGAGACATCCGGCCATAACGGGTAAGAGCACCCGGTTACGCCTGGAATACGAAGAGAAGATGTTCATGAATCGGCCTCAAAGGATCAAGCAGACCTGAAGCAGCCCACCGCGGGGCAGCGGTAGGTCTGCTGTGAATCTGGTGATGCTGGAACCCTCTTCCAGGCGGGCCGTTCACCGCAATGGTGGGTGTCCTACTTCTTTCTCCCCTGCGGTTCACCTTGTAAACAATTTCAAATGTGCATGATGCGGCCTCTCTTTACGCAGCGGCAAGCGCTGAGTAGGATTTCCTTGCAGGAGAAAACGGCCCCATGATCGCTGCTCCCCGGCGACCGCACCTCTCATTCGGCACCTTTGAGGTGGATCTCGATAGCCTGGAGATCCGAAAGGCAGGGCTGCGGATCAAGCTCCAGGGGCAGCCCTTTCGGGTCCTGGTGATGTTGCTGTCGCGTCCAGGCGAGGTTATTACCCGGGATGAATTGCAGCAGGAGATCTGGGGACGGAACACCACCGTCGATTTCGAACGAGGGATCGCAAGCGCGATCAACAAGATTCGCGAGGCGTTGGGGGACTCCGCAGACAACCCACGCTTTATTGAGACCCTGGCCAAGCGCGGATACCGCTTCGTTGCCCCCGTCAGTGTGGAGGCGCTTCCAGCGGCAACGGTGTCCTTCCCTGAGCCGCCGCCGGTTCTCCCGGCGATGCCAGCCCCAGAAGACCCGGCATGGAAGAAAGCCCCTGAGGCAGAAGCGCCCCTGCTTCCTTCGCCTGTGCCGCCGATGTTTGTGGCATCCCTGACCGCGCCAGCCCTGCCTGCGCCAACAGAGGCGTTGCTTCCGGCTGCAGTGCTTCCACCGGCTGCCTCCGCCGCAGAGGTCCCGGCCCGGAGCGCCTTTCGAAGCATGGTGGTGTGGGGGCTTGCGCTTGCCGTCGTGCTGCTGATGGCTGTTGCTTCCTGGATCACCTACCTGGCGAGCCGGCCCTCCGTGACACTGCGGCCGCCGCGTCTCGAGCAGCTGACGCAGTCGAGCATGATCTACTCCGGGCCACCAAACCCGGAGAACCTGCTTACCCTGGTCAGCGACGGGCCACGTATCTATACCTCGGTGCTGGCAAACGGGCGGACGCAGATCTCGGCCATCGACCTTGCCGGCACGCAGGTGCAGGCGGTGTCGTCGCCGGAGGAGCTTGGCTCGGTTTCGATTGCGGATATTTCGCCGGATGGATCGCGGCTGATCGTCCGAAGCTGGCTATCCCGCGACTCCGAGCAGCCGCTCTGGATCTTGCCGACGGCGGGCTCCAGTGCGTCCCGGGTGGGCGAGGTGCTGGCCCACGACGCCACGTGGATGCCGAAGGGCAACAGCATCCTGTTTGCGAGCGGCAAGGAGCTTGGGCTGGCGCAGCTGGACACAGGAGCGGTTACGCCCTATGCCACCGTACCGGGACGGGCTTTCTGGCCGCGCTGGTCGCCCGATGGTGCGACGCTGCGCTTTACCCTATTAGACCCAGCGAGCCACATGACGTCCCTGTGGCAGCTCGACGCCGCTACCCGGCGCATGCACCAGGTGCAACTGCCGGAGCTGGCCGGGATGTCCGTGTGCTGCGGCTCCTGGACCTTCGACGGCAAGAGTTATGTCTTTCAGGCCAGCGACGCGCAGGGCAGCAATTTGTGGGCGATGGGCACCGGAGCGCATCCAGAACTGATGGAGCTGACAAACGGCCCGTTGGCGTTTATGTCACCCTTGCCCTCGCGGGGCGATCGGACCATCTATTTTCTGGGCCTGGACGAGCCGGCAAACCTACAGATCTTCGACGCGAAGCTGCGCCGGTTCACCCCGGCACCGTCCTTTCTGAGCCATGCACGGCGGGTGACCTATTCCCGCGACAGCCGTTGGGTCGCCTGGACCGATGCAAGCGGTAGACTGTGGCGGGCGCACAGCGCGGACGGCTCAGGACGGCTTCGGCTTTCCGAGGAGGATTTGGAGATCTTTCTGATGCACTGGTCTCCGGATGACCAGCAACTGGTGCTGATGGCGCGAAAACCCGGCGAGGCCTGGCAGATCTATACCGTCAGTGCGGCCGGCGGCGTAGCCCACCGCTTGTTGCACGACACACGCAACCTCGCCGACCCGGATTGGTCGCCCGATGGGCAGCAGATTGTCTTTGGTCGCGAGGCGGACCTGATGGGCAAGGAGAGCGGGCCGTACAACATCCAGATCCTGGATGTCGCCACGCACCAGGTGCACTCGGTGCCTGGCTCCGAACGGCTGTTCAGTCCGCGCTGGTCGCCGGACGGTCGCTGGATCCTGGCGCTTTCGGAGGATCAAAGCCGTCTGCTGCTGTATGACGTGCAGCGAAACACGTGGAAGACCATGTTTCGGGGCGGTGCCGCTGACCCGGTATGGGATGGCGACAGCCGATCCATCGTTTTTCATGCCTTTTCGCAGCCTGATTCGGCGATCCTGCGACTGTCGCTCGAGGGAAGCCTCCAGCACATCGCAGACCTTTCCAGCCTCGATCTGCCCTCTGTCCCGAACTACTTCTTCAGCGGCATCACGCCGTCCGGGGCGCCGCTGATTGAGCCGCGGGTGGGCATCGGCAACTTATATTCGCTCCAGGTACCGCCGACCCGCTGATGGGCTGTCCACGTAC
>CAXTRM010000012.1:24405-28005 GCA_964246625.1 uncultured Acidobacteriaceae bacterium | reverse complement strand
CTGCAGCAGCCCCTACAAGGGCGTCTGTGGCCGATTTGGGAGGGTGGTTCGGGAACCGCGTGTGTGCGCTTGTGCTGGCCGCTAGAGCTTTTGGACGCGGTGGACGTCGCGAACGCCGGGAACCTTGCGGAGGTTCTGTTGGAGGCGGGTGAGGTGGCGCAGGTCGACGGTTTCGATGACGAAGTCGACGTTGGTTTCGCCGCTTTCGGTGGGGCGGGTGTCGACGCTGCGGATGTTGGTGCCGTCTTCGGAGATGATGGCGGCGAACTCTTTGAGCAGGCCCGGACGGTCGTCGACGAGTACGGTGAGCTTGACGGGGTAGGTGGTGGGCTTGGGGGTGTTGCCGTTGGCAGGGGCGGCCAGGCCGCTGGACCATTCCACCTCGATGCGGCGGTCAGCCTCGTAAAGGAGATTTTGTACGTTGGGACAGACCCGTGCGTGGACCGCGACGCCTTTGCCGCGGGTGACATAGCCGACGATCTCTTCGCCCTTGATGGGGTTGCAACAGCGGGCACGATAGACGAGGAGGTCGTCCTGGCCTTCGACCTGAAGGCTTTCCGAGCCCTTGCCGAAGAAGACGCGCTTGACGGCCTCGCTCATGTGCGAAAGGGCGTTGGCAACGGGGTGCTCTTCGGGGTTGGCTTCGGGAGCGGTGGCGTGGGTGGCGCCGGGTTCGAGCTTTTTGCCGATCTCAATGGCGCGGGCGCGCTGGTTTTCGTTGAGCCAGTGCTTGATTTTGTTGCGGGCGCGGGAACTTTTGACGAAGCTGAGCCAATCGCGGGAGGGTGCGTGGCCGGGCTGTATTTGGATTTCGACGATGTCGCCGTTGCGCAGCCGGGAGCGGAGCGGGACAATGCGGCCGTTGACCTTGGCCCCGGTAGTGGCGTGGCCGACGTCGGTGTGGATGGCGTAGGCGAAGTCAACCGGGCTGGCCTCCTTGGGCAGCACGATGACCTTGCCCTTGGGCGTGAACGTGTAGACCTCTTCCGGGTACAGGTCGATGCGCAGGGTCGACATGAACTCGTTGGGGTCGGTCATCTCGCGCTGCCATTCCATGAGCTGGCGAACCCAGGCGAGGCGTTGCTCGTCTTTGGCGCTGACGTTGTCGGAGGCCTTGTATTTCCAGTGTGCCGCGATGCCTTCCTCGGCAACCCGGTGCATGTCTTCGGTGCGGATCTGGACTTCAAACTGATGACCGCCCTCGGCGATCAGCGTGGTGTGCAGCGACTGGTACAGATTGGGCCGCGGCATGGCAATGAAGTCTTTGAAGCGGCCAGGAACAGGGCGCCAGGTGGCGTGCAGGAGGCCGAGAACGGCGTAGCAGTCCTGCTCGGATTGCGTGATGACGCGGACGGCGAAGAGGTCGTAGACCTGCTCGACGGGGATGGAATGGACGTTGAGCTTCTGCTGAATGGAGTAGAGGCGCTTGATGCGCGACTCGACGCGGGCGTGGACGTTGGCCTCGTGGAGCTTGGACTCAAGGGTAGCGACGATGCGGTCGAGGAAGGCTTCGCCTTCGCCGCGGAGGGAGTCGACTTCGTCGGTGAGCTTGGTATAGGCGAGGGGATCGACGTAGCGGAAGGCGAGGTCTTCGAGCTCGCCACGCAGCTTGCCCATGCCGAGACGGTGAGCAAGGGGGGCATAGACGTCGAGGGTCTCCTTGGCGATGCGGGCCTGCTTTTCGGGGCGGAGATGCTCGAGAGTCCGCATGTTGTGGAGGCGGTCGGCGAGCTTGATGATGACCACGCGGACGTCGGTGACCATGGCGAGGAGCATCTTGCGGATGTTTTCGGCCTGGTGGTCTTCGCGGTTGGCGAACTTGATTTTGTCGAGCTTGGTGACGCCATCGACGATGTGGGCGACCTGCTCGCCGAAGCGCTTGGCGATCTCCGGGGCGGTGACATCGGTGTCTTCGACGGCGTCATGGAGGAGGCCGGCGGCGATGGCGGTGGCGTCCATCTTGAGTTCGGCGAGGACCTGCGCGACCTCAAGGGGATGGATGATGTAAGGCTCGCCGGAGGCGCGCTTCTGACCTTCGTGCTGTTCTTGCGTAAAGGCCCAGGCGGCACGGACGAGAGCCTGGTCGTCGTGAGGGCGGTTGTGGTGCAGGGTGGTAAGCACCATCTCAAAGCGCTCCCCAAGGTGCAGGGAGCCGTCCGCGTCTTCCCTGGTGGGATCAGGAGGGGTAGGCGAGGGTGCGGCTGCGGCAGTGCCGCTGAAGGCACCGGAGGGCTCATCCAGGGCGGAAGCCAAGCGTGACGTGGAGGACGGGGAGGCCAGGGCAGCCTCAAGCCGCAGGCCAGAGTCGGATTCACCAGGTAAACCCAATGTGGCGGAGTTGCTGCTCAGCGCATCGAGCTCTGACGCTTCACTGCGGGGTTGTCCCATGCTTCATTATATCGACCGTTTTTGGCGAGATCTTTAGGTTCTCTGTCGGGGAGTGCAGGAGTCCGGAAGCTGGACGAGCGCCGCCGTGGGTCCACGAGACGAGCTCGTCGAAGGCCCGGCCAATCTCCTCGGAAGTGATAGCGCAGTGGCCATCATGTGGGACGTACTGCTGGACCAGGCGCTCGCCCTGTCCTGCACCCTGCACCATCTCGTTGTACAGCGTCAGCAGGCTGGGAGGGATATAGGGGTCGAAGATTGTGTGGACGGCCAGCATGGGACGGCCAAGACGACCGCTTGGGGTATAGTGCCGCACGAGGTAATCTCGGGCCCGTGCACTGGCGCTGTACCGGCGTACCGAGGCATTCAAGTCCTCGTCAGCGGCGCTGGTGGCGGTGCTGGCTCCTGAGTAGATCCAGTTCCGATTGTCGAACGGGTTGCCACCCGCACGACGCTGCAGGTCACCGATCACGAAGGTGAAGTAAGACACGTCGCGGGCGACCTGCTGGTCATTGTGCAGTGCCATGAGGTCCCGCATCTCTTCCGCGCTCTCGGGGTTGGCCTTCAAAGCCGCCAGGATGCGTTGCCGAACGGTGAGGGTGTCGTCGTAGTCCGCCGGCACGGGGACGAGCGGGCCCATGATCCCGGGAAAATAGTGATCAAAGGCCGCCCGGAGAGCGAAACGGCGATCAAAGGAGACAAAAGTAGGCCCAACGGCTCCGCACAGGTCCAGACCACCCTGGTATGGCTTGGGATTCAGTTCCAGGGTGACCATCACCAGCGCGCCCCCCATGGAGCGGCCCACGACGAAGACCTCTTTCGGATGACCGTAGGTGTGGTCGAAGTAGTGGCGAAGCGCTTCGGTCTCCGGGTACGCCTGTTGCAGTGCCCATCCGGGCTCGGAGTAGGCGCTTTGCGCGATCGCATAGTGGCGATCCAGGAAGTTTTGGAGGTCGGGCCCAACCCGCTCGGCGATGTGAAACGTCGTGCCGTGCTCGGAGTAGCCGTGATACCAGAGGACAAGGGATCCGTTCCAGTCCGCGGGCACATCGATCCGGTATTCCGCCCCGAGCAGCACGCCCACCTCGGTCTTCCCCTTGGCTGTTTCGACGGTTTGTGGCCTTTCACCAACCCTGGCCCGCTCCCGCGACAAGGCCCGCAGGGAACCAGGCGACCCCGGTACCACAAGGACCAGCAGCAGAAGCAGCATTGAGG
>CAXTRM010000012.1:0-24395 GCA_964246625.1 uncultured Acidobacteriaceae bacterium | reverse complement strand
GCATTGAGGGAAACCGGCAAACCATGCGCATCGCGGTGGCGCTATTCTAGCGCGGCGATCCCGGTCCCTGGGGGGCTCACGGTAGACGCAGGGCAGAGGGCCGCTGCGGGGTGGACGGAGCCGGGCAGTTCGCGGGCCGTAAGCCAAGCTGATCCGGATGCGCGACGCCTTTCTTTGCACCCTGTCCCAAGGTCTCCGGCCCCTTACGGGCCGATCAACTCGCGCCTAGTATTCTTAAGCAGTTGATCCGACGAGTGGGTTGGTCCAGCGCGGGCGACCCGGCGCAGTGGGGCTGCAAGGAGAGCAAGTTTGATCAGGTTTCGTGTGCATGCCGGAGCCGTGGCTTCGGGGTTTGCGGCAGCCGCCCTCGCTTTGGGAGCCACCCTGTGCGCAACCACCTCCACCAGGGCTGTCGAAGCTGCCACTGATCCGGCGCAACCAGCTTTTTATACAGAAAGTGTGCAGCCGATTTTTCAGGCAAACTGCTTTCGCTGCCACGGGAGCCTGAACCATCGTGGCGGCTTCAACATGAATAGCCGAGCGGCCCTGCTCCAAGGCGGCCACCATGGACCTGCGCTGGTGCCGGGGCTGCCGGAACAGAGCTTGCTCCTTAAGCTGATCCGGCACCAGGGACCCGCAGACGATCCGATGAACATGCCGCCGGACCCTAAGCCGAAGCTTTCGGACGCGGACATCGCCGTGGTAGCCGCTTGGATCAAGGCCGGGGCCGCGATGCCGGCAACTGCAAGCGCCGGCGCGCCGGCTGCCGGCAGATAGTTACACGCGCGGCGCGGGTCGAGAGGGGCCGAGATGCCGATCGGCGGGATGGCCAGTAAGTGGTGAGATTAGAACGATGTTCGTCCTACGCCGCCCTGCGGCGCGCCTCTCCGAGCGCTGTACGCGAAGGCCAGGATCAGGATGGAAGATGAATGGTCGGGACGACTAGATTCGAACTAGCGACCTCACCCACCCCAAGGGTGCGCTCTACCAGGCTGAGCCACGTCCCGACTTGTACAACTGCGCCGACCCTTCAGTCCGCGCGGGGTGCCCTCAGTGTACACCGGCGATACGGGGCCTGCCTATGAGTACGGCTGCCGCTCGGGTCTGAGGATCTGAGGTGCGCTCCGACCCTGAAGCCCACAGGCCTCAGCTCGTGGGAGCCACGTACTCCTTGGGCAGGTCACCACCACTGCCGAAGAAGAAGTCGTTCATCTGCTCGACAAGGAACTCCTGCGCTTCGCGTGTCCACGGCTGAAGGCGGTACTCGTTCAGCAGCATCTTTTGCCGCTCGATCCACTCGTTCCATGCCTTGAGGGACACGTTTTTGTAGATCTTCTGCCCGAAGTCGGAGTCGAACGGAGGCTCATCCAGACCCTCCATCTCAGCCTTGAACCTCGTGCAAAACACCATGTGCGCCATGAAGCAGACTCTCCCTTTCTTTAGTGTAGCGCGTTGCCGAGCGGCAGGCGGTTTCGGGGCTGTCAGCCGAAGGAGAGGACTGCCTATAATCACACCCGATGTCTTCCGTGAAATCCCTTTCGCCTGACCAACTAATCGACGCACTGCGCACCGAACTTCGGCATCATGAGTACCTCTACTACGTTCTGGATGCCCCGGAGTGGACCGACGCGCAGTATGACGCGCGCATGAATGAGCTCAGGCGCCTGGAAGCCGAGCATCCGGATCTGCTGACGCCGGACTCGCCCACGCAGCGTGTGGGCGGCAAGCCCAAGGAAGGCTTCGCAAAGGTGAAGCACTCTCGTCCCATGCTGTCCCTGGACAACGCCTACGACGAAGGGGAGCTGCGGGCCTGGGCGGAGCGCGTGGGCAGCGCACTTCACGACCCCGAGCACGTTCGCTACACCTGCGAGCTGAAGCTGGACGGGCTTTCCTTGGCCTTGCAGTACGAGGCAGGCAAACACGGCGAAGCTGTGCTGCGGTCGGGGCTTACCCGAGGAGACGGCACAACCGGTGAGGATGTGACCACCAACGTGCGGACCATCCGTTCCGTGCCCCTCCACATTTCGCCGGAGCGGCTGGCCGATGCGGGCCTGCCTCAGGCCTTTGAGGTGCGAGGCGAGGTGGTTCTGCCACAGAAGGCGTTTGAAAAGATGAATGCGGAACGGGAAGCTGCGGGGCAGGCCCCGGCAGCCAATCCGCGCAACGCCGCGGCAGGCACCATCCGCACGCTGGAGCCGAATGTGGTGGCGCAACGTCGGCTGGAGTTGTTTGCATACTTTCTGCTGCGGGACGGCGAGATGCTGCTGGCAGAGCAGTCGGGCGCTCTGGAAGCGCTTCGCCGAGCCGGCTTCCGGGTGAACAAGAACGTGGCCACCACCCACACCGTGGACGAGGCGTTGGCGTTTATCCGAAAGATGGAGACGCTCCGGGAGGAGCTGCCGTATGAGATCGATGGCGTTGTGCTCAAGGTGGACTCGGTTGCGCAACAACGCCGGCTCGGGTTCACGGGCAAGGCGCCACGCTGGGCCATCGCATACAAATTTGCGGCACGGGGCGGCACGACCCGGTTGGAGGATGTGCTGTTTCAGGTTGGACGGACAGGCAAGGTCACGCCGGTGGCCGCTCTGGCACCTGTATCCATCGGCGGCATCACGGTAACGCGGGCCACCCTGCACAACCCTGATGAGATTGCGCGATTGGGGGTGCGCATCGGTGACTTCGTCGCCGTGGAGCGTGGTGGGGACGTCATTCCCAAGATCACCGAGGTGATCGAGGATGCGCAACACCCGCGCGGCACGCGGGAGATCGTGATGCCGGAGCATTGCCCGGTCTGCGCGAGTGCGCTGGTGAAGGCCGAGGGCGAGGTGGATCTGCGGTGCATCAATGCGCGCTGCCCCGCGCGCGTGAGGGAAGAGTTGCTGCACTGGGCGGCACGCGGCGTGATGAACATCGAGGGCCTCGGGGAAGCGATGGTCGTGCAGCTCCTGGGGCAGGACGCAGCGGGCGAGGAGCTGGAAGATGGCGCACCGGTCCAGAAGCAAGAGCCTCTGGTGCGTTCGGTCGCTGATTTGTATCGCGTGACCAAGGCCCAACTCGTCTCGCTGGAGCGCGTGGGTGCAAAGACGGCAGAGGCGCTGCTGGCGCAGGTCGAGCGTTCCAAGCAGGCGCCCCTGCAGCGGGTCGTCTTTGGACTCGGCATCCGGTATGTCGGCGAGCGCACTGCAGGCCTGCTCGCGGAGCACTTCGGCTCGATCGAAGCTCTGCAGTCGGCTTCGGCCGACCAGCTGGAGGCCGTAAATGAAGTGGGACCACGTGTGGCCAAGGCCATCGTTGAGTTCTTCGCCGAAGAGCGCAACCGCTCCCTGGTTCGCGAGCTTCGGGAGGTGGGTCTGACCATGCCTGCTCCTGAAAAGCGGAGCGGGGGCGCCCTGGAAGGCAAGGTAGCGGTGCTGACAGGGACCTTTCCTGGCCTGACACGCGAGGCCGCCAAGGAGCGGATCGAGCAGGCCGGGGGCAAGGTGTCCGGATCTGTATCAAAGAAGACCTCGTTTGTTGTAGCGGGTGAAGACGCCGGATCCAAACTTGAAAAGGCCAGGGAGCTGGGCGTGGAAGTCATCGACGAGGCGGAGTTGCTGCACCGGCTTGCGGGCGAGGCATGAGCCTCGAAGGCACGACTCACGTTGTGCTTGCCAACGGTATCCCCAAAGCGCTATATAGCTCAGAGATCCTTTAGTTAAACGATTCACTTGACGTTCACGGGAGAGTTTTCATGCTGCGTAGGTCTTTTGCTGCCGCTTCTTTGCTGGCCGTTGCACTCACCTGGGGGGAGGTGGCTTCCGCTCAGGCTCCGGGGGCTCAGGTGGCCCGCCCCTGGATGAATGCTGCGCTCTCTCCGGATCAGCGGGCGGATCTTGTGTTGAAGGAGCTTACGCTCGCAGAAAAGATTCAGCTGGTGCACGGGATCGGATGGGGGCCCTTGCGGGAGGGCGACCCTGTTCCCCAGGACAACAACGGCGGCGCGGGGGAGGTGCTCGGGGTGCCTCGCCTCGGCATTCCGTCGGTACAGCAGGCCGACTCCGCGGTGGGCGCTCGTATGGCCGCGCAGGAAAGCCGCTATGCCACGCTGCTGCCGAGCGTTCTGGGGGCAGCGGCGAGCTGGGATCCGGAGGCGGCGCACCTGTATGGCGACGTGATCGGCCGAGAGCTTCGGGCTGAGGGGTACAACCAGTCCATCGGAGGTGGGGTCAACTTGGCGCGAGATCCCCGCAACGGCCGGCTCTTCGAATACCCCGGAGAGGATCCGGTCCTGGCAGGTACGACGGTGGGTCACCTGATCGCCGGGCTTGAAAGCAACCAGATCATGGGCGACATCAAGCACTACGCCATGAACGACCAGGAAACAGGGCGCACAGTGGTCGATGTGCAGCTCGATCACAAGGCCATGCATGAGAGCGACCTGCTTGCCTTTGAGATCGGCATCCGCATCGGTCATCCGTCTTCGGTGATGTGCTCGTATAACAAGGTCAATGGCGATTGGAGCTGTGAAAATGACTACCTGCTGAACAAGGTGCTCAAGGGCGAGTGGAAGTTTCCCGGATTCGTGGTTTCGGATTGGGAGGCGACCCACACGACTGTGAAAGCCGCGATGGCGGGCCTGGATCAGCAGCAGCCGGGAGACGAGCACTTTGGCAAGCCGCTGATGGACGCCGTGCAAAACGGGCAAGTGCCGATGAGCCGGGTGAATGACATGGTGCATCGCCTGTTGCGGTCCATGTTTGCGGCTGGTGTGATCGACAATCCACCGACGCGGCGCTTTGTGGTGGATCCGTTCAAGGGCCGCGAAGATGCGCAACACATCGCCGAAGAGAGCGTTGTGCTGCTGCGCAATGAAAACGGCCTTTTGCCGTTGAACTCAGCCAATCTGCGATCAGTAGCCGTCATCGGGGCGCACGCGGATGTCGGGGTGATGTCAGGGGGCGGATCGGCACAGGTGGATGCGCCCGGCGGCAACGCGATCTCTCCCAGAACCCCTACCAAGTGGGGTGAGGCGGTGTACTTCCCGTCATCCCCGCTGAAGTACATACGGGAGCATGCCCCCGGCGCGCAGGTGCAGTTCGATCCGGGAACAGATGTGAACGCAGCCGCAGCCCTGGCCGCCAAGAGTGATGTGGCGATCGTCTTTGCCGATCAATATATGAGCGAAGGGGGAGACGCCCCGACGCTGGCGCTTCCGGGAGGGCAGGACGCACTGATTGCAGCGGTTGCAAAGGCGAACCCCCATACGGTGGTGGTGTTGATCACCGGAAACCCCGTAAGCATGCCGTGGCTGCATCAGGTTGGGGGCGTAATGGAGGCCTGGTATCCAGGGATCGGTGGAGGGCAAGCCATCGCCAACCTGCTGTTCGGAACGGTGAACCCTTCGGGACGGCTACCTATCACCTTTGCAAAAACGGAAGCAGACCTCCCCCATGCGCGGGTCTTTGGCATGACCTACAACAACACCAATGGCGGCTTGCCGGAGCACTGGGTGGCGGAGGAAAAAAAGTCGACCTTTCCGGCCGAGCTGACAGAAGGCGTTCGCTTTGGCTATAAGTGGTTCGATTCCGAGGGCAAGGAGCCGCTCTTCCCCTTTGGCTTCGGCCTGTCGTATACGACCTACAGCTACTCGGACCTGCATGTGGACGCGGGCTCCAAGACGGCCTCTGTCACGGTAAAAAACACAGGTCAGCGCGCCGGCACAGACACAGCGGAGGTCTATGTCCAGCTGCCCCAGGGTTCCGGAGAGACGTTCCGTCGGCTGGCAGGCTGGAAACGTGTCGACTTAGCACCGGGCGAGAGCAAAACGATACGTATCCCCATGGAATCGCTTGCGTTGGCGACCTGGGACGCATCGTCGGAGAGTTGGAAGTGGCCTTCCGGCTCGTACACGGTCTCCCTTGGCGGCTCTTCGCGAGACCTGCCCCTCAAGCAAACTCTTTCCATGCCCTAGGGCGTACGTCGACTACCTGTTGCCGGCCTGGCGAGCCCGCCCTAGCGCATCTGGAGTTGCGGGTTCTCCTCGCTGGCGCGTGAAGCGGTCTGCATGTGTTGCATCAGTATGCCTGCGGGCACCGGAAGGGCTCGCAGCAACTGCTTCAAGGACTCGCTCTTCGCCAGGACAATATCCTGTACGGGCAATTGTTCCGCGAGGCGACCCTCGGCAAGGATCGCAATGGTGGAACAGAGCCTGAGGACGGATAGCAGATCATGGGAAACGAAGAGAACAGCTGCCTGTTCTTCTTCGCTCACGTCCCGCAAAAGATCAAGCACCTCGGTCTGGCTTACAGGGTCGAGTGCGCTTGTGGGCTCGTCGGCAATCAGCACAGCCGGTTTGTGCAGCAGGGCAAGGGCGAGCGCACAGCGTTGCGCCTGGCCGACACTGATCTCACCCGGTTTTCGCTGTAGAAAGGTGCTTGTTGCTGGAAGATGAACCCGCTCCAGGAGCTCTGTCGTTCGCGACCGCAGCTGCTGGTCCGACCTGTTGTGCGCCTTCCAGCACTGGGTAAAGTGGGCCTGCAGGGTCAGCGCCGGGTTCAGGGCCGCCATGGGGCTTTGGGGCACAAGGGCCAAGGCTCGGCCGCGCAGCTTCCGCGCTTCGCGCTTTGGAAGCGTGAGGAGATTTTTTCCCTCGATCAGCACTTGACCCTGGGCCCATCCGCCGCGGTATGAGAGTAAACCCAGAACTGCGAGCAGGAGTGTGCTTTTCCCCGTGCCGCTGGGCCCAAGGAGACCGAAACGGTCGCCGGCATGCAGCTCAAACGCGAGGTTGGAGAGGACCTCAGCTTTGCCGTACCCGGCACTGAGCCGGACAACGAGAACAGGCTCGTTCATCGTGCCTCCCCTTTGAAACTGATGGTCTGAATCTCCGACACAACGTTGGGCTGCAACACCGAAAAGTGAACGCCCTGTAACGAGGGTGAAGCTGCGCAAAGGGTGTTGGGATAGACGAGAAAAAGGAATGGCAGCTGCGTCGAGACGATCTCCTGGAGCCTGTCCACATCGGCTTTGCGAGCGCTCTGCTCCCCTACCTCCGCCTGCGCGCGGATCAAGCGGTCGATCTCAGCTTCCCAAGGGGTTGCGGGTGTCTTCTCGTTGGGGTTCCATTGGTGATTGGGTGAGTCACTCAGCCAGACATTCATCATCGCGCTTGGGTCCGGTTGTACGTTGCTGAGCCCAAGCAGGGCTGCCTCATAGTCGCTGCTGTGCATCAATCGATCAATCAGGGCAGGGAAGTCCAGCGTGACAACGTTGACCTGAATGCCGATGCCCGCAAGGTCCTGTTGAATCAGCGCTGCCATGCGTTGCCGGGCTCGATTGCCGGCGTTGGTCACCAGCGAGAACTTCACTGGGTGACCCGCGCGATCGACCAGCTGCGCTCCGTGCTTTTGGAAGCCGTCCTTCATCAGGAGTCTGAGTGCCGCTTGTGCATCCTCCTGAACGGGGGGAAGCGCTCGGTTGTACCATGTGGTGTTCGCCGGAGAGACGAAGCCATTCGCTGGCGTGGCATGGCCATTGAAAGCGATCCTGGCCATGTCCTTTCTATGCAGGGCCAGCGAAACGGCCATTCGGAAGTGTGTGTTGGTAAACCATTCCTTCTCGTAGGCAGGCAGCGGAGCCGAGGCGTTCTGGTTGAACCACATCTGTTCCGTGTTCAGGGACGGACCAAGGTCGTGCGTGGAGCCAGGCACACGACGATTGAGTGCCTCGAAGCTCTCAGGCGGGACGCTATCGAGGACGGCATATTGGCCTCGCATGAAGCGGAGTTCCTCCGTGTCCGGGTTGGTGAGGACATCCAGCTTCAAGGAGGGCAGATACGGCATAGCACTTCCTGATGTGCCCTTTTGCCAGAAGTACGGATTCCGGCGGAGCCGGACGAACTGACCTGCGCTATAGTCCGAGACCGCATACGCACCGGCAGTCACCCTGGATTCAGTGAATCGATTTGCTGGCTCGATGGCGATCTCATCCAGGATCGCCGGGGCCTGGTTCAGCCGAACAGGGAAGCGTAGCTCCACGGTCTGGTTGTCGAGCGATCGTACGGACACCTTTGCCGGTTCGAGGAATTCTTCCGCCACGGGTGCAGCCGTTGCGGGTGCGAGTATGCGCCGAAGAGAGCTAACGACGTCAGCCGCCGACAAAGGCGATCCATCAGAGAAGCGTAGCCCTTGCCGCAGATGCAATGTAAGGACCCTTCCATCCTTGCTCTGCTGCCATCGATCTGCCAGATCAGGCTCAAGGGCCATTGATGTGCGGTTCAGCCGGATGAGCACGCCTGCCGTGAGATAGCGCACAATCTCCGAGGCTTGGTCGTCCACCTTCGCCGGATCGAGAGTCTTCGGATCATAGTGGAGCGCCCAACTCACCTCTTTCTGATTTGTGATGGTCTGTGCCGTGCTGGCAGATCCAAAGAGCAGCGAACAAATCAGGGCGGTGGAACAGATCAGGCCGAGGGGGGTCGACGAAGGCTTTTTCAAGGCTTGGCTCCGAAGATGGAGAGTTCAAGGGCGACAAGGGCAGCAACCAGGATGGCGACCGGCAGGAACACCAGCGAGGAGCTGCCAAGAAGGACTTCGCTGGGCAGGTTTGCGAGAAAGGTTCCTAGCGAGGGCAAGGGATCGCTGAGGCCGAGGCCCATCGTGCCCAGATTGGCTTCAGCAATGACGCAGGCGGGGACGTACAGCAGGAACTGAGTCCAGAGCAGAGGTCGTACATGCGGCCAGAGCTGCAGACCGAGCTGGGGCCCTCGTAGACCTGCGGCCCGGGCCTGAAGCATCCACTCGGCCGTCATCACCCTGCTTGCGCGTTCCCCGTGCGTCCGAAGAAAAACGGGTACGCCGAGTAGGGCCAGCGACAGATAGGTAACCACCTCGGATTGCAATGGAGGCAGGTTCAGGGGCAAAGCTGCACGCACCAGCATGAGCAGAAAGAGCCACGGCAATGTCATCGAAAGGTCTGCCGCATAGAGGAGAGCGGCACTGACGGCACGTGGAGAGATGGCAGAAAGATACCCCAGCGTGGAAGCCAAGAAACTTGCGATCGCACTTGCGCAACAGGCACCACCCAACGCGAGCAAAAAGGATAAGGAGACACGAGCGGCGCGGTCGCGTCCCAACTCGTCGGTCCCCATCAGGTGAGCGGTGCTCGTTGCAACTGCGACGTGATCGCGATCCTGTTCTGCGAAGCGGTGCGGAGCTCTGACGACGGTGCCCATGGCAAGGGCCAGAAGGCAGCACAATACAAAGAAAGCTACTGTGCGCATTCCAGTTCATCCGTCCCGCGAAGTTGTTCCAGACTGAATCCTGCGATGCCCACGCAAACCGCCAAGAGGAACGTGACGGCAACAAGTACAGGCGCATCCCGATTCATGGCTGCGCCCCAGGCAAGCTGGCCCAGTCCCTGACGGTCAAAGACGACCTCGACGGGAATCAGAGCACTCAGGGCCAGGGTGAACGACATGACTCCGACGCTGAGTAACTCGCGCCGAATGGAAGGGAAAACATGACCTGTAAGCAGGCCCCTTGCCGAAACTCCTGAGGCGCGTGCCTGAAGCAGGTACGGCTCGGCCCACAAAGATCGCAGGCTGCGGTGAAGCACCCTGAAGTCGCGGACAGCAATAAGCGAGGCAAGCACCCAGGCCGGTCTTTCCACGTTTGCTAACAAGCTGATCATGGCGAGACCTCCGACGGGAACCGCTAAGAGCGTAACCGTCAGCAGAGTCATCGCAGTGTCCATAGCCGCACTACGGCCCATGCTCAACGGAACCGCGAGAAAAAGAGCCGCGCTCCAACCAAATCCCATGGACACGAGAAGCAACTGAGCCGACGACCAGGAGCGCTGGCGTAGCAGGGTGGCCACCGGCGTTCCAAACTGGCGCGACACCCCTAGATCGCCATGGCGCCAGCGCTGGAGTTCGGCCTGCAGAAAGGGCCCAAGGGCGTGTTGGTCTCGACGTAGCTGGTCCAGGCTCCCACGGGTAACAGCCGCATGTTGCGCATCAAGCTCCCGCACATCGGAAAAGTAGCCTGGTGCGGTATAGGTCAGGATGGAGGTTCCAAGTGCCGCAAAGAGGACAAGGGACAGAACACGTGCGAAACGCCAAAGAATCTGCATAACGCTCTCCTAGACGGCCGGAACCGTCGATTGGAGTGTCGCGGGGACCAGTGCCTTGCGATGCTCGTGCTGTCTTTTTTCCAGGTGCATGCGACGTTTTGCCACACCCAGAAGATCTTCGGTGGTCGTTCCATCAGCAGGGTAGAAGGCGGACCCGATCGCCAGGTTCGCATCAGGCTTGCCTGTGGCGCTGCGGACTGCACGGAGAACAGCGCTTCGTATCTCTCGTTGCCGCATGGCGATATCTGCCTGTGTCGACCCGGGCAGCAAAAACGTAAATTCACCTGTTCCCAAGCGCGTGACCATCTCAGGAGCCACACAGAGTTGCTGCAACTGGTGAGCCACCAAGCGGATGACGCGACCTTGCTCAACCGAACCAGAAGTTTCAAAAGAGGCCATGAAGAGGTCCGAACCGCAGATCACCACGGCCACAGGGTTCTCACGGCCCTCGGGTTGGTCCAACTGCGATTCCATCTGAACGAAAAAGCGTTCCGCACCAGGAAGCTGTGTCAGCTTGTCGACTTCAGGATCTCGCTTTGGCGAAGGAGCACAAAGGGCAGAGTGCAAGGCCAGGGAGATCCGAGACTCAAGTGCTACCAACAACTGGAGGTGCTCGCGCGAGAAAGGGTCCAGCTTCGCAGCGTAAAGCGTCAGGACAGCAAACACCTCACGATGAGGATCTAGGAGGGGAATCGAGAGGCCGGAGCGCAGCAAGGGTTGGCCATCAGCAGAGGAGGGGGAGCCAGGTTCCACGGCAGCATTGCCGTTAAGGATCGGCTTGCCACTTTGGGCGACCCAGCCCGAGATACCCTCTCCGAGCTGGATCACCGGTGCAGGGAACGTCTCGTTCTGGTGCCCAACCGCGTAGCTCAGCTCAATGGTGTTCCCCGTCTTTCGATACAGAGCGCAAACATCGAAGGGAACAAACCGTTGAAGACGTGAGGTGGTGACCGCCACAAGATCGTGTGGTGTTAATGAAGACCGCAGAAGCGGAAGATCGTCGAATGCAATCTCAGCTTCGTACGTGGGTACTGCAGGAGATTGCTCCTGACCAGGTTCACCGGCCGCGTGAAGCTCTGGCACTACGGAGGCCTTCGCGGAGTGCACTGGTTCTGAACCGGACTGATATCCCGCTCCAGGCGCGATCCCCCGTGAAACGTCGACATCCATGTTCAAGGGCGTGAAAGCGGAAGGCAGGACCGGCGTTTCAGGTACCTGTGATTCCGCACGGCACCGTTCAAAAGCCTCCACCACAGTCGGATCAAACTGCTTCCCGCTTAGGTTGCGGATCATGTCGAGTGCCTGAGTTCCGCTCCGCCCTTTACGGTAGGGCCGGTCCGATACCAAGGCATCGAAGCAGTCCACCCCGGTAAGAATGCGGGCCCCGATCGGGATGTCGCTACCTTTCAAGCCGTCTGGGTAGCCGGTTCCGTTCCACCACTCGTGGTGGGAACGAACGACCGGGACAACCGGGTAAGGGAACCGGACGCGTTCCAGAATGTCCGCCCCAACCACAGGGTGGATCTTCATCTTTTCGAACTCTTCGGGCGTGAGTTTGCCCGGCTTGTTGATGATGTGCTCTGGTACCGCGAGTTTGCCTATGTCATGGAGGAACGCTGCCGTCTCCAAGGCCTGCATCTCCAGCTTGTCCAGCCTGAGCGCCTGACCGACGGCCTTTACATAGTGCCGCACCCGGAACAGATGGTCGTGGGTGTTCTGGTCTTTGGCCTCGATGGCCATGGCCAGACCCTCGATGGTTCGCAGATGAAGCGCTTCAGTTTCTTCGAGGTGTTGCTGCCGCTCCTGGATGCGCAATCGTTGCCCCATGTAGGCGCGGTACAGGGTGTAGACGACAGGAACCAGAAGCAGCGCGGTTCCCCATCCGAAGCGATGGCTCATCCAGTGCACGGTGGCGGCCAACGCGGCGCCGACCAGGTAGAAGGGCAAGTACCAGGGGAACTCACCGCGCCAGAAGCGGGTGAATCGCTCGCCCTTGGAAGAAGAGATGACCAGCGAAAGGGAGATCGTGTTGCACAAGAAATAAGAGACTGACGCGAGTCCCAGGGCCGGTGCTGTTGCCATGCCGTAAAGTCGTAAAAGAGCGAACGTGAAGTAAGCGCAGGCCGTAGAAAGCATCGCGTTCGCGATGTTGAAGGTGATCTGCACCGCAGAGAAGATTTGCTCCACGCGGATGAGGCACTGTGCCGCGACCGATGTTCCCGCAATGATCATTGCCTGCACGGGAGAGAGCTGCATGATGCCAAGCAGGATGAAGGGGAAGTTCAGAGACATTGTGCCATCGCCGCGCGGCAAGGACACCTTGAGTCCTGAGGTGACGAGGACCACGAAGAGCAGAGACCAAAACCCTAACCAGTTGCCGGAGGTCGAACGCGCCGCAACGATCGTTGCGCCGGCCGTTGCCAGCAGTATGGTCGCGATCTGAAGTCTTGTCCGAAAGGGCATGAGCTTTGAACTGGCCTCCCTGGCGGCTGCCGAAGGAGTTCTGTGCTCTCTGGACCCTAGTGGTTACTGCTGTTGAGGGTAAATCGTGCAAAAGTTGTAACAAACATGCCCAAGCCGCCAGGAGTGTTGCAACTGCGGACTTTAGCGTCGGTCCGGGCTCACCTCGACTACGACTAAGGTAGGAACGAGCCTACGGAGGCGCGGCAAGATCAGTTTTGACCAGGAGTGGAGTCAGGCGGAAACGAAGCCATCGGGAGTTCGGTTGATGGCTTCGTTCCGCTGGCTAAAGTACCAGTGAAGGTGGCAGGTGGTCCGGGGCCGTACCGAGCTCCAGATTCGGTTCAGGCCCCATCTCAAAAACGAGCTGACCTCCTGAGGCGATCTCGGAGTGATGGAACCAGGCCCGTTGCTGGGCAACGCCGTTGACGCTGAAGCGCTGCACGTACACGTCTTTCGGGCTGCGACGCTTCACCTGGATCTCCAGACGTTTTCCGTTTGCCACGCGGACGGACGCCGCCTCGACCAGAGGGGAGCCGATCACGTAGTTCCCACTCACGGGATCAACGGGGTAAAAGCCCAGCGCTGACAGCAGGAACCACGCCGACATCTGACCAACATCTTCGTTCCCCGCCATGCCGTCCGGGTCGGCATGGTACATGGTGTCCATCAGGGAACGCACGCGTGCCTGCGTCTTGTGGGGCGCACCGGCGTAAACGTAGAGGTACGCGATGTGGTGCGACGGCTCATTGCCGTGGGCATATTGGCCGACCATGCCCGCAATGTCCGGAGGCGCATCCGGCGGCAGCGTCGAGGGCACAGTGAAGAGCATATCGAGGCGCTTGATGAAGGGGTCGCGCCCCCCGTACAGCTCGATGAGCCCCGCTGGATCGTGCTGGATGCCGAAGCTGGTCTGCCATGCGTTGGACTCGGTGTAATCACGCCACCGCTTGCTGTGCCCCATCTCGATGGGGTCGAACGGCGTGGCCCATTCACCGTTTTCGAGTTTGGGCGTCATGAACTGGGTGCTGGCATTGAAGAAGTGCTGGTAGTTCTTTGATCTCGCTCGCAGGCGCTCTGCTTCGTCCTGCTTCCCAAGCTTCTGGGCAACATGCGCCACCGCCCAGTCGTTGTAGCAATACTCGAAGCTCTTCGAAACAGACTCGCCCTCACGATCGGCAGGGATGAAGCCGAGTTCGCGGTAATAGCCCAGGCCTTCGAAGTTCTGCACAAGGGCCCTTTCCGCCATGAGCTTGTATGCGGCATCCGTGTCGATGCCGCTAAAGCCTTTGTGGATGGCCTCCGCAATTACGCTTGCCGAGTGGTAGCCCGTCATGGTGCCGGTCTCACAACCCTGGAGCGGCCACACGGGCATGCCCTCCTCGCTCTGCCCTGCCATGCGGATCAAGGTGTTCACGAAGTCCGGCACGCGTTCGCTCTGGATCAGCGTATACGCGGGGTGCGCGGCCCGGAACGTGTCCCAAAGGGAAAAGGCCGTGTAGTTCCGTTGCCCGTCGGGAAGGTGATAGATCCGCTTATCCATGCCGCGGTACTGTCCATCGACATCGTCGAAGAGCTGCGGCCCTAACGACATATGGTAGAGCGCGGTACAGAAGATATGCTTCTGCTCCGGGCTGGCGATCTCGGCCTGTACACGCCCTATCTGTTCACGCCATTTTGCCTGCGCGGCGGCTCGTGTCTTCTCGAAGTTCCAGTCAGGCTGCTCGGCTTGCAGATTCCTTGCGGCGCCCTCGGCACTCACGCCCGAGATACCCGTTCTCACAAGGATGGTTTCATTCTTCTTTGTGTGGAAGTGGAGCACCGCTTTCAGGTTGTCGCCTTGCAGTTGATCGGGTTTGGTCACCGGCTTGTCATCGGCGTAGAGCACGATCTCCGTGGGTCGTTTGGAGACCTGCATCGTGAAGTAGCAGTGACGGTCATGTCCCCAGGCGCGCGTGACATGGCCGCCCGCAAGGGTATCGGGCGCTGTTTGCATCAGCTCGGCAGAGTAGACCGAAGAGCTGCCGTTGGTGAGGTAGCTGTGCGTGAGATCGACGATCAGCCATGCCTCCTGACTCTCGGGAAAGGTGTAGCGATGCAGTCCGGTTCTTTCGGTCGCGGTAAGCTCCACGTGCACCTTGGGATCGTCCAGCATGACGGCGTAGTAGCCGGGCTCCGTGTGTTCGCTCGCGTGTGAAAATCGCGACCGGTACCCCTCCTCTGGATGCGTCCGCGACCCGGGTACCAGTTTGACTGGACCTGTGCCGGCCATCACAAGAAAATCCAGCAGATCACCACAGCCCGTCCCACTCAGATGCGTATGGCTGAAACCCATGATCGAGTTGTCTGACACATGGTATCCCGAGCACCAGTCCCACTGATCGTTGAAGGTGTCCGGACTGAGCTGCACAGCGGCAAATGGAACGCTTGCCCCTGGAAAGCAATGGCCGTGCCCACCGGTGCCGATCCGTGGATCCACCCAGCGCAGGGGATCGTTGGCGGCTTCGCCCTGCGGCACCGCGAAGGTAGGCAGCGGCAACGCAACGGACGCGCAGGCTGCACTGGCTGTCTGTAAAAAGCTTCGGCGAGAGATCATGTGAGGTAACTCCATCGCCGCGCTCTACGGATAGCTTCCGCGCGGACGGTCTAGGCAACAGTGTGACTGAACCTGCATGGAATGGGCAAGGTAAGCCGACCGAAACCGGAGCCCCTAGAAGGGCAGACCCACGCTTCCAGAGACGGTAAAGAAAGCACCCTTTTCCGTGTTGAGATCCGGCTGATGGCCGCCAACAAAGACACGGTAGCTCCCGCTGCGCACTGCCCGTCGGCCTGCTTCGTCAACCGTGCTGATCTGCAACGCCTCCAGCGGGAAGGAGACTTCCTTGCTTTGGCCTGCGTCGAGCCTGATCCGCTGAAAGCCGACGAGTTCGAGCCTGGGATTACCGAGGGTGTGGGGCGGTTGAAGGTACATTTGGACTACCTCGTCCCCGGCGAGGGGACTCGTGTTGCGCACGCGAATCTTCACCGCAAGGGGCTGGCCGGCCTGCACCGCCTGGGTTGAAAGGGTGGGCGACCCATAGATGAAGCGGCTATAGCTGAGACCATAGCCGAACGGATAAAGGACCGGGCCATTGAAGTACCGATAGGTCCGTCGAGCCATGCTGTAATCGGAAAAGCTGGGGAGATCATCCACAGAGCGGTAAAAGGTCACGGGCAAGCGGCCCGATGGATTCACGATGCCGGCAAGGACCTCGGCCACGGCTCGTCCCCCTTGCTCTCCTGGATACCAGGCCTCCAACACTGCCGCCGGCCCCCTGGTATGCGGACCCAGGGTCACCGCCGAGCCCGAAGTGAGCACCAAAACCACGGGCTTGCCTACAGCAAGCATCGCTTCCAGGAGTGCCTGTTGGCTCGCGGGAAGAGCCAGGCTGGTTCGGTCGCCACCGTCAAAGCCAGGAAGCACAAGCTGAAGTGCCTCCCCTTCCAGATCGGGCGAAAGCCCAAGAAAGGCCACCACAGCATCCGCCTTCATCGCCTCCTGCTTGGCTGCCTGCAGCAGGGTATCGGCTGGCGGCAACCACTCCAGCGCAATCCCTTCGTCTTCGCCGGTGTGCAGCAATTCCAGGCGCAGTGCATGGGGCGCGGTGTCCTGCATCGAAACCAGGACGTGGTCGCTGTCTGCTTTCGCTCCGTGGTTGTCCAGAACAAGACGATCATCGAGGAAGAGACGGAACGCGTCATGTGCTGTGCAATCCCAGCAGCGCTCTACGTTGACACGCAGCGTGTAGGTCCCGGGCGCAGGTGGCACGAGGTAGCCGCTCCAGCGAACGGCATACTGATTGCTACTGATGGCAGGGATCGGCCCCACACGGTCCAGGTCAAGGTCCACCTTTGGCACCGTCGCTTCTGCTTGAGGGGGGCCATCAAAATCAGGTTTGCTGAAGAACTCGGCCCTCAGGCCAAGCGGTGCACCGCTGTCCGCGCGCCTGTGAAATGCCGAACGTGGGACGGGCGCAGCAACCCCGTCGGCAAGTAAACTGCCCTGCGCGTAGCCAACATGCTTGAAGATCGCCTGCAGGCCCTCCAGGGGCGTAACGGGCTCCTTGGCCGTGCCATGGTAGTTGGCTTCCAACACCTTCAGCATGTCCGCGGTAGGACCGACAACTGCCAGGCGAGCCTCCCGAGGCAGGGGAAGGGCACCGTCGTTGCGGAGCAGAACGAGTGACTCCTCGGCCGCTTTTCTGGCGAGCTGCCGGTCTGCTTCGGTGTCGACATCCTTGCCCGCCAGACCGTCGTAGGGCGTACAGCCAGGCGGGTCCAGCAGACCAAGGCGTACCCGGGCCTGGAGCAATCGAAGGAGCGCCTGATCCAGCTCCGCTTCGGTGACAAGCCCTTGCTGGTATCCCTGCTGTAACGCGGCGTAGGTCGTCCCGCAGTCCAGGTCCGTTCCTGCCTTCAGCGCCAGGGCAGCGCCATGGATCTCGTCTTCGGCAAAGTGGTGGTAGTTGGACACATCACCGACGGCATCGCAGTCAGAGACGACATAGCCGCGAAAGCCCCAACGCTCACGCAGTGTCTCCTTCAGGGTGCCTTCCCGGGCACAGGATGGCACACCATTGATCTCGTTGTACGAGCACATCAGTGCGGCGGCATGGCCTTCCACCGTCAACGAATGAAAGGCGCGCAGGTAGGTGTCCTCAAGATCGTGAGGAGATACGCCAGCGTTGAAACTGTCCCGGCCCTTTTCCGGTCCACTGTGTGCTGCAAAGTGCTTTGGCGTTGCGTCTGCCCGGAGATAAAAAGGATCTTCGCCCTGGATCCCCTTCACGAAG
Source organism: uncultured Acidobacteriaceae bacterium (assembly GCA_964246625.1). Classification (GTDB taxonomy): domain Bacteria; phylum Acidobacteriota; class Terriglobia; order Terriglobales; family Acidobacteriaceae; genus Granulicella. Next base: position 6,993 of record CAXTRM010000012.1, on the reverse strand, counting down.
GCCGTGCCCAGGGTCGACGTCAGGAGAGGATCTTCGCCGTAGGTTTCCTGGCCCCGGCCCCATCGTGGGTCCCGGAAGATGTTGATGTTGGGCGACCACAGGGTTAACCCGCCGTAACGGGGAGTGTTGTCGCGCCCATGGGCATTGAACTTGGCACGTGTCTCGGTGCCTACCACCTCGCCGGCCTGCCGCAGCAGCTCAGGATCCCACGTTGCGGCCAGTCCAATTGCTTGCGGAAAGACCGTGGCATACCCGTTGCGTGCCAGGCCATGCAGACCTTCATTCCACCAGTTGTAGGCCGGCAACCCCAGCCGGGGAACAGCAGGGGCCCGATCTTGCAGTTGCGCGATGCGCTCCGGAACCGTCAGCTGCGCGATCAGCTGGTGCAGCCGTGTCTCGATCTGCGCTGGGGTCAGCCGGTTCGAGCAGCGGTTCGCCTCCATGCTCTGCGCACGCGATAGCGAAGGCGGCAGCAACAAGCCCAGGCACATGGCCGCAGCCACTCGCAGGCACTGCGCTACCGCAACGTTGCCGGACAAGGTACGCCTTCGTCGCTCTTTCGGAGTAGCCGTCGCCGCGTGCATGTCGATGTGCCGTGGCTACTCTGCCAGGACCGCTTTGCTCAGGTTGCGGGGATGATCCACGTCTATGCCATGATTCACCGCCATGTAGTACGCAAGCAGTTGCATCGGAATCACCTCGCAGATGGTCAGCAAAGCCTCGCTTGCGGCCTCCACCTCGATGGCGTCTGATGCGAGTTGCGCTGCGGCACGATCCCCTGCGTTGATGATCGCGACGATCCTGGCCCCTTGCTGCTGCATGTCACGCATCAGCTGCAGCACGCGATCGTAACGCTCTATGGATTCCGGGTCCTGCCGGTCAACGGTTGCCAGCATCACAAGCGGGGTCTTGTCACTCACCAGGGCATTGGGCCCATGCTTGAGCTCGCCGCTTGGGTAGCCCTCTGCATGCAGGTAGGAGGACTCTTTCAACTTCAGGGCACCCTCGCGTGCAACAGGGTAGTGCACGCCACGGCCCAGAAACAGGAAACTGGAAACATCCTGGTAGCGGGTGGCGACATCCTCAACGCGAGTCTGCCAGGAATCCAGTTGGCGCCGGATCAGATCTGGAAGCTTGCCCAGTTCGGTCAGCAGCCGCTGCTGCTCTGCCCCGACGATCGTCGCGCGGACCTCGCCAGCCAGCAAGGCGATCAGGTACAGATTGAGTAGCTGCGCGGTGAAGCTCTTGGTCGCGGGAACGGCGCGCTCGCGCCCAGCCTCGGTGGGAAACGACACCCCTGCCTCGCGCGCCATGGAGGACGTCGCAACGTTGGTCACCGCCATCGTCTGGTGGCCGACCGCGTTCGCCTTACGCAGAGCCGCCAGGGTGTCAGCCGTCTCGCCCGACTGCGAGATCACCAACACCGAAGCGTCCTTCAGGGCTCGCTCCGATCGATAACTGTACTCGCTCGCGTACTCCACATCCACAGCAATGCCGCTTCGGTCCTCAATGAACAGCTCGGCGACCTGGCCGGCATGCCGGCTGGAGCCGCTGGCAGCAATCACAATCTCTGCTTCGGCGGCGCGCAGCCATTGGCGCACAGGATCACACACCTCTGGTCGGAACGTTTCGCCCTCGACGTAGCGGTTCAGGGTGGCGGCCAGCGTGTCTGGCTGCTCAAAGATCTCGCGCAGCATCCAGTGGGCGTACGGTGCTGGCGTTTGCGGGTCAAACATCGGGGCTCCTCGGCCAGAGTGACTGTTCAGGGTTCACCTCATCATACCGCCGGCTGTGACCGATAGAGACGATCAGAGCCTGAGGCTCGCTGCGCAAAACGCAGATGGCGCACTCTGGTTGTACCCTCATACCATCGCTCCTCACTGGGAGCTCGCAGTCCAAAAGCATCATGACCACCACGCATCATCGAGCAGGTCGCACGCACGCCTGCTGAGTCGGTGGCAAGAGGTCAAGTCACCATGTCGCAGCGCATCACCGCCCAAAGCCTCCTTACGCCCTCGGGAGAACATCGTGGTGTTTCGATCGAGGTCGACGAGGGCCAGATCACGTCGATCGACATGGGGATGGAGACCGGCTCTGTCGAACTCTTAAGCCCCGCCTTCTTCGATATCCATGTGCATGGCGCTGTGTCGCACGACTTCATGTCCGCCGGGGCAGCACAGATGGATGCTGTCGGGGCTTTCCTGGCCAGGAAGGGTGTGGGGCACTACCTGGCCACTACCGTTACCGCAAAGGTAGACAGTACGTTGCAAAGTCTTGCACGGCTGGCAGCTTACATGCGGCAAGGGAGTGCCTTGCACGCGGCCCGCATGGTCGGTATCCATTTGGAAGGGCCCTTTCTCTGCCCCGCAAAGCGCGGCGTTCACCCGCTTGATCGCATCCTTGCGCCCAGCATCGAGCTGTTCGAACGCTTTCAGGAGGCCGCGGAAGGGCACATCAAGCTGGTCACTCTCGCACCCGAGATCCCGGGAGCCCTTCCCCTCATCGAGCACATGACGGCGCACGGTGTTGCCGCCAGCCTGGGGCATAGCAACGCGACGTATGCCGAAGCGCTCGCCGGCATGCAGGCCGGGGCGAAAAGCGCCACACACACCTTCAATGCCATGCGCGCCATCGATCATCGCGAGCCCGGTCTCGCCGCAGCCGTGCTAGACCAGCAGGCAGGCTTCGCCGAACTGATCGCGGATGGTGTGCACGTCCATCCTGCCATGGTGCGGTTATGGCTCAAGGCGAAAGGCGATCGCCGGGCCATCCTGGTCACCGATGGTATGGCGGCTGCCGGTATGCCCGACGGAACCTATCACCTGGGAGACCTGGTAGTCGACGTACGCGAGGGCGTTTGCCTTTCCGGGGGCGTCCTTGCGGGTAGCGTGTTGACCATGGACCGCGCCGTCAGCAATCTCCGCGCCATGACCGGTGCTTCGCTGGCTACGGCCGTCCGCCTGGCCTCGCATAATCCCGCAGAGATGCTGGGCATGCAACAGGTGTGTGACATCAGGGTGGGGGCAGCCGCGAACTTCAACATCTACGACAGCGACGGCCAACGCCTGGGCATGTGGCTGAACGGAGTCAGGATCCCCGCATAACCATCGCCCAGGTGCCATGGTCTAGACCACCTGAGGGGGCGCGAACGTCGCTTGGGCGCGAGCCGAGGCGCGATGACCATAGGTGGCAAAGAACAGGATGTACAGGTAACAGGCGAGCACAATCAGGAAACTCGGCTGATAGCCGAAGCGGTCGGCGAGCAGCCCCTGCAACTCTGGGATGAGGGCGCCGCCAACCACCATCGTTACCAGAATGCCGGAAGCCTGGCTGGTATGGCGGCCGACCCCTTCAAGCGACATCGGAAAGATGCACGGCCACATCACCGAGTTGAACAGGCCGCAGGAGACCAGCGTCCAAAGCGCAAGGGGGCCATGGCCGAAGACGGCCGTCGCGATGAAGACCGCGGCCATGATGGACACAAAGGTGAGTGCTGTCGTCTGCGGCACTCGCCGCAACGCGACAAAGCCGATGAAACGGCCAACCATCGCCCCACCCCAGTACAACGAAACATAGCGCGCCGCATCGGCATGGCTCAGGCCGCCCATGGACGGTTGGCCCAGGTAGTTGATCAGCAAACTGCCGATGGCTACCTCCGCGCCCACATAGGTAAAGATCGCAAGCGCTCCTAGGCGTACCTGACGGAACTGCCAGGCGCCCGCCATCGACCCTGTTTCGGCACCGGCATCCCCGAACACGATCGGTAGGTGCACAAACTGTGTTACCAGGGCCAGCAGAAACGCGAGGCCCGCAAGAAACATATAGGGCGTGCGCACAGAACGCGCAAGCTGCGCTGTGCTTGCGCCGGCAGCGATAAAGATGAACGCCGCGCCCACCTTCGGAGCGATGGTGCCTGCGATGGAGTTGAAGCCCCCCGCAAGATTCAGCCGGGAAGCGCCCTTGTCTGCCGGGCCGAGCGCTCCAAGGTAAGGATTGATTGCCACCTGTAACAAGGCGAGCCCGCATCCCACAACAAATAGCGCCAGCAGAAACAGCGGGTATGTGATCAGCAGGGACGCCGGCAGAAACAGCAGCAGGCCGACGCCGATGGTGCTCAGTGCCGCCACAATGCCCTGCTTGTAGCCAATGCGTCCAACAATCCACCCGGAAGGCAATGACAACAGGAAGTAAGCGCCAAAGAACGCGAACTGTACCAGCAGCGCGCGAACGTTCGTCAGGTGAAACAGATCCTTGAAGTGCGGCACCAGGACGTCATTCATCGCCGTGATGAAGCCTATGCCGAAGTACAACGCCAGCATCAGCAGGAGCGGCACTGTGTAGCTGGTTGTCTCCTGGGCAACTGCGGTTCCCGTGTTTTGCGCGCCTGCCATGGCCATTACTGGGTCGAACCTTTCTGTACGGAGCTTGGCACAACATCGGGATGCGGTGCGAGATAGGTGGCGTGGTCCTCGCCCGCTGTGGCCAGGCCTGTGCTTCCACGCAGGTCGAAAACGGTGCTCCTGTGGGTGCCCGGGTGAAGCCACACGCCCGGCACATACCGCGACGCTGCAGGGCTCCCCTCCCAGAACCTTTCCCGTTCCATCTGCGGCATGTACCCGCCAGGTTCCCACGCGGCGCACACGGAAGGACTTGGCCACGCAGCGGGGTCAGGTCCAGGGGCAGGAGTTTGTGCCGAAGAATGCGGGGCCAAGCCGAGCAGCGCTGCGCCGAGGATCGCCTTCGTCAGGTGGGCAACCGTGACGAATCTTCGCAGCGTCGGCATGCGGGCTATTTTCCCATATGTGCTCAAACCGCGTCGAAGCGCTTACCTTCGGCCGACGCCGGCCATTCGCACTTTGTGCTGCTTGCCCGCGCCGTGCTGTTGGGGGCGCTTTCCGTTGGTGGGAACCATGTTGATAAACTTCTTAGGCAAACCTTGACTTAACGCCGCCGATTTCATGCGGCATCCCTGTAACCGATTGCATCCTCGTTACGCCTCGTTTCCGCCTGCTGTCCCCGAGGCGAGAGGTTTGACATGGCATCCCGTCACCGTGGTAAAAACCACTCGCAACACAGGAACCATCTCTCCGGTTCCGAGCAACGTGAAGATGCCTCATCCAGCCCGCGTGGCCTGCCTGGCAGGCCCGTGACAGTTGACCCATCTTGGATGCCACGTTCTTTCGTGCGTATCGGCGGCATCATCAGCTGCCATGCCTCCCACCTAACTGATCAGAGGAGTTGAGATGTTTTCTGCCCGTAATCGACGAGTTCGGCAAACCTCCGGAAGCAACATGGCGCAGCCAGGTGGCCGCCCTTCGACAGCTTGGCCTGTTTCACGCTCTGAACCTGTAGCCCTCGTTCGTTCGGCGTTCTCTCCCAAATTTCTGTTAGCTGCAGCCGTCCCCTTCTTCGCCCTGACCAGCCCCCTATATGGGCAGCTGGCCACGGCCGATATTCTCGGCACCGTCACGGACGCCACGGGTGCGGTGGTTCCCAGTGCCAGCGTGACCCTGGTGAACAACGGAACGCATGAAAAGCGCACCACCACAAGCAGCAGCAGCGGCGACTACACGTTTTCCTTGCTCCCCGTGGGCACCTACACCGTCTCGGTAAATCTGACCGGGTTCAAGAACGCCTCAGTCAATAGCCTGGCCGTGGAAGCCGGGGATCGTGCCCGTGCCGATGTCAAGCTCGAAGCCGGATCGGCCGGGGAAACGGTTACGGTGGAAGCGCAAACACCCCTGCTGCAGACAGACAATGCCACCGTCAGCTCCACCGTCACGGCCCAGGCCGTGCAGGACCTCCCGCTGAATGGCCGTAACTTCGTCCAACTCGTTCAGATCGTGCCCGGCGCAAACGAAGGCCCCGGTAACGGCCTCACCAGCGGCGGCCGCCCCGACGATCGTCGCCAAACCTCGGGCTTCTCCGTGAACGGGCAGGATAACGTCCTGAACGACTACACCATCGACGGCATTGATGACAACGAACGCATCATCGGTGCCATCGGTGTTCGCCCTGACGTCGAGGGCATCAACGAGATCACCATTCAAACCAACAGCTATGCGCCTGAAGCCGGGCGTACGGCCGGTGGCGTCGTCAGCATCGTTACGCGTACGGGCACCAATCAGTTTCACGGCTCCGCGTATGAGTTCTTCCGCAACGACATCTTCGACGCCCGCAACGTGTTGCAAACCTCGGGGCGCAAACCGGAGCTGCGGCAGAACCAGTTCGGCGGCAGCTTTGGCGGCCCTATCTGGAAGGACCGCACCTTCTTCTTCGGCGACTACGAAGGCTTCCGTCTGGTCACCGGTGTCACCTACACCAACACCGTCCCGAACATCAGCGAATACAACGACATCAACAGCCTGAACGGCGGCTCCCCCCAAGCGCTTGTCGCCGCCGGCAACGGCACCGCCGGGCTGCCTATTGACCCCATTGCGCTGAACTACCTCAAGTTGTTTCCCGCGCCAACCAACTCCAGCCTCACCAACAACTACATCATCAGCCCCAACGAAACCCAGTCCAGCAACACCTTTGACGTTCGCGTAGATCATCACTTCAACCAGAACAACATCCTGTTCGGCCGGTATGACTACAACAAGGTCAACACCTTCACGCCTGCCGGCCTGGGCACAGTCAGTGGTCTGCAGATCAGCGGCGGCCGATACAACTTCTCCGGTCCGGCTACCGACTACGCCAGCCAGCTTGGCCTGGGCTTCACACATATCTTTTCGCCACGGCTTGTGCTGGACCTGCGGGCCGCCTACACGCGCATCAACAACTTCTCCGCGCCCCTGAACTATGGCGCGAATGCGGACACCACCGTCGGCTTCGGTTCCAACATGAACTTCGACGCGATCTCCAACGAACTGACGCCCATCGCCTTCGGTCCCTTCAACGACATCGGCGACGGCGCCTATGTTCCGCTCCAGGACATCGACAACACCTTCCAGTACGCCGGTACCGTCAGCTACACCATCGGCAACCACTCCC
>CAXTRM010000011.1:29925-31943 GCA_964246625.1 uncultured Acidobacteriaceae bacterium | reverse complement strand
TTGATCAAGCGGGCACACCTTTCGTATTCAGACAGTCCGGCCGATCGTGTCTGTCGTTGACTTCCCGATGGTAGGTAGGGCGTTGCTGAATGTCAACGTGCAGGGTGGGTTGCTGTAGGCTCAAGACAACGTCGCACAGGGAAAGGAAACCGGTGCCTTACGTGCCCGGAGTTGTTCTGAACTAATGGCTATCAAGAGCGATAAATGGATACGTACACAGGCAACGGAACGGGGCATGATCGAGCCCTTCAGTGAAAAGCAGGTACGCGATGGGGTGGTCTCCTACGGCCTGTCCTCCTACGGCTACGACCTCAGGGTCTCTGATGAGTTCAAGATCTTCACCAACGTCAATAGCGCGGTGATCGACCCAAAGCACTTCGATGAACGATCTTTCGTAACCGTGCATGCGGAATCGGTAATCATTCCGCCGAACTCCTTTGCGTTAGCAAAGTCGATTGAGTACTTTCGTATCCCTCGCGATGTACTAACGATTTGTGTCGGAAAGAGCACATATGCCCGCTGTGGGATTATTGTGAATGTCACACCCTTTGAGCCGGAGTGGGAAGGGTTTGTCACGCTGGAGATCTCGAATACAACTCCTCTGCCGGCACGGGTTTATGCCAACGAGGGCTTGTGTCAGATCTTGTTTTTCCAGAGCGATGAATCCTGTGAGGTAAGCTACGGCGATCGCAAAGGGAAGTACCAGAAACAGCAGGGCATCGTTCTTCCCAAGCTCTAGAGCGGTACGGGGCGCGGAAGCGCAGGGAGCGAGCCGAATCGTGAAGAGGTGGAGCCGCCTGTGACAGCCGCGCCCAGAGTTGAAGATCCGTTGCGTCCTATCTGCGTGGGGGTTCTTGCTTCCGACCCCTTGCGCCTCATTGGACTGCAAGCCATTCTCCAAGAGAACCTGCACCTGGACACGGCCGTGATGGCCGAAGGCGGCATGGCCAGGAACTGTCGGCCCGATGTGGTCGTGGTCGATGCCGGTTTGCATAACAACGCCACCCTCGGGGAGTCTGTCGCGCACGTCCGTCGCATGCTTCCCCTGGCCCCGGTCGTGGTGCTGGCCCGTACCGGCACGCCCGAGGTCCTGGAGCGAGCGGTTTCTGCCGGCGCGCTTGGCTTTCTTCCGGAAACCGCAGGTGTTGAAGACATCCGTTCGTGCCTGGAAAGCGTTCTGGAAGGCACGCCCTGGTTACCGGCGGAAGCCGAACATGTCGCGCTGTTGAGCAAAGCCATCGCGACCCCCGGGACCAATCTGTCCAGTCGGTTCACGCCCAAGGAGAAAGAGGTTCTCCAGTGGCTCACCCAGGGCCGGTCGAACCGGGAGATTGCCGCCACCATGCACATCGATGAGGCGACGGTGAAGGCCCACTTGGGCAGGATGTTGCGAAAGGCGAAAGCGACCAACAGGGTGGAACTCACCTTGCGTGTTCTGGCCGAACAGGCCTGAGCCTCTGGTCACCTCAGAGGTCCCGGGGGTACAACCATCAAAGTTGTCGATCCATCTGATGCTTTGGTGACACGGCAACCAAGGGTCACAGGATTTGAGAACCTGAAAGGTACGGTGAGCAATGGCGAAGATAAAGGGAGTGGTGTGCGCTCATGCTGGGGATGGGTCTCCCCGCGGTAGCCGCGGACCACGGCAAGATGGACGAGCGGCTGAACAGTGGCGCCCAGGTAATTCAAGAGGTGATGGCGACGCCGGATAAGTCCATCCCACAAAGCATCCTAGCCGGCGCTCAGTGTGTTGTGGTGATTCCGTCCTACAAGAAAGCGGCCTTTCTCGTGGGTGCCCAGTACGGCCAGGGTGTCGCTACCTGCCGCACCGGACATGGCTGGAGCGCACCGACCTTTGTAAAGCTCACGGGCGGCAGCTTCGGGTTCCAAGCAGGTGGGCAGGCAACGGACCTGGTCCTGATCGCGATGAATCAAAACGGGATGCAGCACATGCTGCATAACAAGTTCAAGTTGGGCGCCGACGCTGCCGCCTCGGCAGGTCCTGTCGGCCGTAATGC
>CAXTRM010000011.1:20851-29915 GCA_964246625.1 uncultured Acidobacteriaceae bacterium | reverse complement strand
CAGCGAGGGAGGCATTGCCAACGCCGGTTTCCTCACCTACTCCCGCAGCAAGGGTCTGTTCGCTGGTCTTGACCTGAGTGGTGATGTGCTCGATGCCAATGATGACGATATGAAGAACTTCTACGGCCCGGGTGTCTCGTACGAGTCGGTCCTGCGTGGCGATGTGCCGGTGCCCACGGATGCGCAGCCCTTCGTGCGCACCGTCGCCAAGTACTTCGTCGCCTCAAAGCAGTAAGCCACAGTTGGGCAAGGGAGGGGCGGCTTAGGCCGCCCCTTTGCCATTCTCGGTACACTGAAACGGTTGAATGTGCGTGCACGATCGCCCAAGCAGAGTCCGTTGCTTTCGCAACGCCTTGAGTACTGGACCGTTCGCGGTCTCACCGGCGTCCTTGGCCACGCGCCGCGCGCCCTGGCCAGGGGCATCGGGGTCGCGATCGGTCTCACCTCCTACCTCTTCGCGAAACGCCTCCGAGCCGTGGGCACCCGGAACCTTACCCTGGCCTTTCCAGAGCGCAGTCCCCGGCAGCGCCGGCAGATCCTCCGCTCAAGCTTCACCCACCTTGGCCGCCACCTGGCGGAGTTCGCGCAGATGCGACGGTACACGGCCCAGAAGACGGCAGGGTTCATCAAGTACCGGGGGCTGGAAAACTACCTGGATGCCCGCGCTCGCGGCAAAGGCGTGCTTGTGCTCACGGGGCACCTCGGGGCATGGGAGCTTTCCAGCTTCTTTCACTCGCTCATGGGTTACACCATGGGCATGGTCATCCGGCGGTTGGACAACACTCTGGTGGACACCTGGGTCAACGGCATCCGCACCATGCACGGCAACCGGGTGCTGCACAAGGACGACTTCGCCCGCGGCCTCCTCAAGGCCATGCACCGCGGCGAAACCGTAGGCATCCTCATGGACACAAACATGACGCCCCCGCAGGGTGTCTTCGTGCCGTTCTTCGGGACCGACGCGTGCACGGCCTCGGGGCTGGCGCGGGTGGCACGGCGAGCTGATGCCGCGGTGCTGCCCGGCTTTCTGCTTTGGGAAGAGCAGGAGCGGCGCTACCACCTGCACTTCGGGCCAGCCCTCGATCTGGTCAAAACAGACGACCCCGAAGCGGATGCCGTGGCCAACACGGCCCTCTTCACTGCCACCCTGGAAACCTGGATCCGGCGCTATCCGGAGCAGTGGTTGTGGGTGCACCGCCGCTGGAAGACCAGACCCGCAGGCGAACAGGGTGTCTACGCATGAGCCGGTCCTCGCTGACGCTGCGACGCATCGCCGAGCTGACGGATGCTGAGACGACCCTTTCAGTCAATTCAGCCGCGTGGCAGCGCCCGATCCTGCGCGTCAGCAGCCTCGCCGCAGCAGACAGCGAGGCGCTCGTTTTTGCAGAAGACAGCCCCAGTCTGCAGGCCGCTATTGACTCCCATGCGGGGGCGATCCTCGCGTCCGGCAATCTTGCGCGGACCTCGGACCCACGGGTTCTGTCGGTTCGAGACGCCCGTTTCGCCTTTGCCCTGTGTGCCCGGGAGCTGATCCGCGCTGTGAACCCATCGGAGGAGCCGCAAATCCATCCATCGGCCACGGTCGACGGGACGGCACATCTCGGTCAAAGGGTGACCGTCCAGGCCGGGGCTGTTGTAGGAGCCCGTGCCCAGCTCGGAGATGATGTCGTGATCGGTCGCAACGCTGTCGTCCATGACGGTGTTGTTCTCGGGGCCCGGGTCGTGGTGCAGGCTGGTGCGGTGTTGGGGTCGCAAGGCTTTGGCTACGTTCGCCATCCCGAAACCGGTGCCTACCTCCTGTTTCCGCAGCAGGGCAGCCTTGTCATTGAGGACGACGTAGAGATCGGGGCAAACACCACCATTGATCGCGGCGCTTTGGAGGAGACCAGGATCGGCGCTGGAACCAAAATCGATAATCTCGTCCATGTCGGCCACAACTGCCGCGTCGGCAGAAATGTCATCATCGCTGCGCAGGTCGGCATCTCCGGCTCGTGCGTCGTGGAGGACGGCGCTGTCCTGGCGGGGCAGGTTGGCCTTTCCGACCATTGCCATATCGGCCCGGGGGTGATCCTCGGTGGGCAAGCCGGTGTTTACCGCGGCAAAGCTGTAAGCGGTCCCGGTGAGGTCTTCGCCGGCACCCCGGCAGAGCCGCTTCGGGACCAGATGCGGTCGCTTGCTCGGCTGAGGAGGCTGCGGTAACCGAGTATGGCGGTCATCGTGGTGGGTGGACACTCGCGGAATATCGGCAAGACCAGCGTCGTCGCCGGCCTCATCGCGGCGCTGCCTGAATTCCGTTGGACCGCGGTAAAGATCACGCAATACGGCCACGGCATCTGTTCGGCGAACGGTGAGCCCTGCGACTGCGCTACCGCCGATCACACCATCGCGGTGAGCGAAGAGCGTCAAAGGGCCAGTGGCACGGATTCATCCCGGTACCTGGCCGCCGGTGCGGAACGCTCCTTTTGGGTCCGGACGCAGCAGGGTGAGCTGCACGAGGCCATGCCACGCGTCCGCAAGCTGCTCGCCGAGTCTGCCATGACGATCGTCGAATCCAACAGCGTCCTCCGCTTCCTCAAGCCGCAGCTGGCTCTGAGCGTGCTCGATCCAAAGGTCGCGGACTTCAAGCCATCCGCGTTGCGCTACCTGGATCGTGTGGATGCCTTGCTTCTACCGGTTGGAAGTGAGCAGGAAGGTGCGTGGACCGGGGTGTCGCCGCAGCTTGTGCGGGGCAAGCCGCGCTACTTCTTTGCTCCGCCCCTCTACTGTCCACCCTCGCTGGTTGCCTACGTTCGCGAGCAGCTCGCAAGCGGCACGGTCTAGGCCTACAGACTTCGGACTGGCAGGGCCATCAGATCGCGCATCAGGCCGACCTCTTTTTGAACGAAAGGTTCGGCATAGCGTACGCCGCCAAGCAGGCCAAAGTGCCGCGCGGTCGAAAACATCCGCTCCCGAATATCCTCTTCCGGCACAAAAAGACCGTTTCCAGCGACCTGACCGCCGTACTGCGACCTGTACGCCAGCAAGGCCTGCTGGCGCTGTTCAATATGCTCGGTGATGTCCACGACAAAGCTGGGACGCACGTCCGCATACAGCGAGGCATACAGGATCTTGAAGGGTCGATGCGGGGAGCCTGCGGTCGCAGGCAGGTCCAGGCTGGCCAACCCTGCCGCAAAACAGGCCTCGTAGCCCAGCGTGGCCGAGGTGTAGTGGTCCGGATGACGTCCCTGCCAATAGGGAAGGATCACCACGCGCGGTCGCAGTTGCCGGAGGACCGCCGCGATCTTGAGCCTGTTTTCAAGCGTGTTCTGGACGTTGGAATCGGGAAGATCGAGGGCTTCGCGGTAGCTGACCCGTAGGATGGCTGCCGCGGCCTCCGCCTCCGCAGCCCGTTCCGCAGCCGAGCCCCGGGTACCGCCCTCGCCCTGCGTCAGATCCAGAATGCCGGTTCGTGCGCCCAGCGCCTGCTGCACCAGCAAGGTGCCGCCACAGGTCTGTTCCACGTCGTCCCGGTGCGCGGCGATCGCGAGCACATCCACGGCACCGGTGCCGGCCTGAGGAGAGAAGGTCATGCCTGAACCTAGTTCGCGGTGTTGGTCAGCGCGTCCATGTAGGCCACATCCAGAACGATCCCCTGCACGGTGACATTGCCGTTATTGATCTCGGAGCCGTCTGCCGTGGAGAAGATATGGATCTGGCCACCATAGGCGGTGTACACCTTATGGTAGTTCTGCACCCAGCAGATTCCCGTAAGGTCGCCATAGTAGTACAAGTTGCCATTGGTGTTGGGGTATGCCACCGTGGTCGACCCACCGGGGGTGACCGCAGGCACCACCGTCGCGGTCGGCGTGGCGCCCAACTTCACCATGGTGAGGCAGTTGATGTTCGCCCCGGTATGGGCCCGTTCCCCCACAGCGCAGTTCGTGGCGCCCGCCCAAAGCGTGTCGTCGTCCGCAAAAAGCAGCCGGTTGTGAGTGCCGTCGGAGATAGCCACCGGGTTCTGCGGCACATAGCTTGAGAGCGGCAAAACGGTAAGGAAGCCGGTGAACAGACCATCCGCGGCGGGCGTCGTGGTCAGCGCGCCGCCCGGGGTGGCACGGAAAAGGGACTGGCCGGCCAAGTACAGGCTGGTGCCGTCTGAAAGCGCCGTAGTCACTCCGCCTGGAATGGGTATGGGATTGGCCACGGGCAACGCCGTCATGGACGGCGGGGCACTGGCGTCCAGCGGATTCACCGTGGGGATGTTGTTGTACGTCAGCTGCGATACCTCGAGCGCGGTCACACTTGCTGTCGTGCCGCCACACTCAGGCCCGCAGTTCAGGATGTACGCCGTGGATCCATCCACCGAGAAATAGGCATTGGTCGGCCGGTCGAAGGTTCCCTTGACCGGAACGATGCAGTACACCGGCAGCAGCAACGGCTCGCAGTCTACAGCACCCGGAACCACGGTGGTGGTGTCCGCCTGGGGCAGCTGAATGATCCGGTACAGCGCGTTGGAGTTCCGTGTCGTCGCGAGAATGACGCTGTTCCCCGGGTTCATCATCACCCGGTTCACATTGGGCAAGTTCAGGTAGTACGGCCCGGCCTGCGCGCCTGAGCCGCGAACGATCACCTGGTTGGCGGAGTTGGCGGTCTGCGCTGTCGGGTTCTGCGTCGTGGTCGACCCCACAGCGCGGCTGCCGTCCGGCGACACAGCCGCCGAGGATGCGTTCGCGCCCAGGGTGAGGACAGCCCCTGTTCCCGTCTCCGTCGCATAGTTGACGCCGGTCACCGCCCCGGTCGTCTGGTCGAGGACGTAGCCGTACTGCTGTTCCGGGAAGTTGATGATGTAGCCCGGGTAGCCGCCGGAAAAACCGGTAACGAAGTAGGCCGGATGGGTGTTCTGAATGTTGCTGCGCAGATCGCGGAGCCCGTCCAGGATCTCCGCTCCGCCGCCGCTGGTGCCTGTTGCCGTGTAGGTGGCCAGAACGCGTTGCTGCAGACCGGACGGCGGGATCGCGCGGCCGGCAAACTGATTCTGTGTGTAGTAGTAAAGCGGGGCTCGGCAGCCTGATACTCCGAGAACCGTGAGCAGGGTCACGAGCAGGCCCAGAGCATACCGGGCGGACACACTTCGACGATTCAACGGCAACGGCTCCCATCAAACAGCGGCACGGTTTCGGCAATCTGCTGTCAACCGGGAGTATACCAGTCTGACGCCGCCCGTTCCTGTCCTGTATCGGTTTGACGCAGCGCGAATCGGCCCGTTTCATGCGGGTTAGGATGAAGGAGCAGGGAGGCGGCGCGACCCATGACGGCAGAGGCTCTTCAGGAGCTGTTCAGCGGACGAACGGTGCTGTGCGATGGCGCCATGGGCACCATGCTCTACGGCTGCGGCGTCTTCATCAACAAGAGCTACGACGAGCTCAACGTCACCCAGCCGGACACCGTGCGCTCGGTCCATGAGCAATACTTGCAGGCCGGCGCGGAGATCATCGAAACCAACACCTTTGGCGCCAATGCCATTCGGCTGGAGCATTTTGGCCTGCGTGACAGGGTACGCGACTTCAACCTGGCAGGTGCGGCCCTGGCTCGCCGCACCGTCCAGGCCCACCGTGAAAAGCATGGTGGCGAGGCCGTCGTGGCAGGGGCCGTCGGCTCCCTTGGCCCTACAGGTTCGCTCTCCGCCGAAACGATCCGCGAGGTCTTTCGGGAGCAGATCGCGGCGCTGGCGGAAGGGGGCGTCGATCTGCTCATCGCCGAAACCATGATGTCGGTCGAGGAAGCGGTGCAGGCGGTTGGCGCTGCCATGCAGGCGACCCCCAACTTGCCGATCGCCGTGCTCGCCACCGTGGACGAGCAAGGCAGGTGCCTGGACGGCCACTCGGCGGCAGAATTCGCGCGGCGGGTGACCGCGGCCGGTGCGGCAGCGGTAGGTTGCAACTGCTCCAGTGGGCCGGAAGCCGTGCTGGCCGTCATCGAGGAGATGCGCACCGCCACGGAGCTGCCCCTGGTGGCTATGCCCAACGCGGGCATGCCGCGCAACGTCGAAGGCCGTCACATCTATCTCACCTCGCCGGAGTACATGGGCAGCTTTGCCTCGCGTTTCGTCAGGGCCGGCGCGAACTGGGTGGGTGGCTGCTGTGGGACCACCCCGGCGCACATTCGCGCCATGCGCGGCCGCCTGCGTGCGCTGGGGGCACAAGCCCTCGGGGAACATGCCATGGAGCGCGCCCATGCCGCCACCGTTCCAGGCGCGTCGCGGGACGAGGAGGAGGCACGCGGCGTGGAGCCGCCTGCCCTGGAAGAGCGCTCCCTGGTTGGCCGCAAGATCGCCCGTGGGGAGTGGGTCACGCTCGTGGAGATCGTACCGCCCAAGGGCTTCGATTGCAGCCGGGAACTTGCCGGGGCTGAACTGCTGGCCCGGCGCGGGGTCGATGCCATCAACATCCCGGACTCGCCCCGGGCCAGCGCCCGCATGAGCGCGATGAGCCTGTGCGTCCAGGTGCAAACCAGGGTCGGCGTGGAGACCGTGCTGCACTACACCTGCCGTGACCGCAACCTGCTCAGCATCCAAAGCGACCTGCTGGGGGCCGCCTCGATCGGACTCAAGAATATCCTCTGCCTCACCGGCGACCCGCCCAAGATGGGTGCCGGTCCCGCCGCTACAGCGGTCTTTGACGTGGACGCCATTGGGCTCACAAAGATCGTGCAAGGGCTCAATCACGGCATGGATATCGCGCGCAGCCCGGTCGGGGGCTCCACGGGGTTCACCATCTCCGTGGCAGCCAACCCCGGCGTGCCCGACATCGATCACGAGATCCAGCGCTTCGCCTACAAGGTGGAGGCCGGGGCAGAGTTCGCCATCACGCAGCCCGTCTTCGATATGCGCTTATTGGAGGAGTTTCTACGCAGGGTCGAAAGCTTTCGTATCCCTGTGATCGCGGGAATCTGGCCGCTCACCAGCCTCAAGAATGCCCTGTTCATGCGCGACGAGCTGAAGGTCTCCATGCCAGAGGAGATCCTGAGCCGCATGGCCAGGCACACCGAGAAAGAGGCCATGCTGGCAGAAGGTCTCGCCATCGCCCAGGAGATGCTTGCCGGGGTGCGCGGCAGCGTACAGGGTGTGCAGGTGAGCGCCCCGTTCGGCAAGTACGCTGCCGCGGCTGAGGTGCTCGGACTACAAGATGAGGTGGCCGTCGTTGGCTAGTTTTGAAGAGCAGTTGGCAGAGTTGGAAAAGGTCGTCGAGCAACTCGAACGGGGCGACCTTCCGCTGGAAGACAGCGTCACGCTCTTTGAGCGCGGCATGCAGCTCAGCGAATCCTGCAAAGGGCAACTCGCCACCGCGGAAAGTCGTATTCAGGTGCTGCTCAATCCGCGTGAACGAGGACCGGTACGTACCGAAGCATTGTCCCTGCCAGACGATGAGGAAGACTCATCCACTGACCCGCCTGCCTAGGCGGCCTGCAAAACGGCCCGCAGGCTATCGATCCCGCGAGGTAACAAAGCCAGGCACCCAGAGCAGGGCACGCTTGTAGTCGCTGTCCGGCAGCTCCGCAATCGACTGGCGCGCCACCTCGGCATAAGCGCAGGCCGTGTCCATAGCATAGGCCAGCGATCCATGCCGCCGCAGGATCTCAAGGATTTGGTGATGCGCCACATGGGCGAAGCTACGGTCGGCCAGGACTGTGCGGATCGACTCGCGCTCGGCTCCCGTGCCGCGCTCCAGGGCATGGATCACCGCGAGGGTCGCCTTGCCTTCCCGCAGATCGGAGGCCGAGGGCTTGCCCAGGATGTTGTCCGTCGCGGTCAGGTCCAGGACGTCATCGACGATCTGGAAGGCCAGCCCCAGGTTGCGCCCATACTCGCCCAGGGCGTCCTCGTACCGCGCATTCGCGCCGTTGCGGCGATGCGTCTCGTCTGCGATCACCGCGCCCAGCTGCATGGACACCTGGAACAGGCACGCCGTCTTACGGAAGATCAGGTCGAAGTACTCTTCCTCGTTGATCAGGTGACCGAGCTTCTGCATTTGTAACAGCTCGCCTTCCACCATCTGCTGTGTCAGCGAAATCAGCAGATCAAGTACCCGGAAGTTTCGCTCGGCCAGGGCGCTCTGAAACGCCTGCATGTAGAGCCAGTCGCCCGCAAGCACGCACTTCGCATTGCCCCAGGTCGTATTGGAGGACGGGCGGCCGCGCCGCGTGCTGGCCTCATCGATGATGTCGTCATGGACCAGTGTGGCGGTGTGCAGCATCTCCACCACGGCGCCGAGTCGCAACCGCGCCTCCGAGTCGCTGCCGCACGTTTTGGCGGAAAGCAACAGGAGCATCGGGCGAATCCGCTTCCCGCCGCCCGCCATGAGGTAGCTTGCGATCTCGGTGACCACCTCCACCGGCGAGGCGGACTGACGGGCAAACTCGCCCTCCACCGCAGCGAGGTCATCCCGAACAAGATCAAAGACTTCAGCCGCCGTCGAGATGGAAAATGACCCCACGCTTGCTTAGAGTAGCAGGAAGGCTTTGAGGGAGCAGGGCCGCGGTACGTCGCTGTAGACCAGGGCACCTTTTGTGATTAGCTGGAACGGAAGTTGGTGAACTGAAGCTCCAGCCCCAGATCCTTGCCCCGCAGCATCGTCATGATCTCCTGCAACGTGTCGCGGTCCTTGCTGGTCACCCGCACCGTGTCGCCCTGGATGGAAGCCTGTGCCTTCTTCTTGGACTCCTTCACCATGGCCACGATCTTCTTCGCTGCATCCGAGCTGATGCCCTGCTTCAGCTTGATCTTTTGGCGTACCGAAGAGTTCGCCGCGGGCTCGATCTTCTCGTACTCCAGGTTTTTGAGCGACACGCCGCGCTTGACCAGCTTTTGCGACAGGATTTCGATCACCGACTTCAGCGTGTACTCGTCCTGGCTCGCTAGCTGAATGGTCTCATTGCCCTCAAGCTCCATCGTGGACTTCGAGTTCTTCAGGTCGAAACGGGCATTGACTTCCTTGGAGGCCTGGTCGAGGGCATTCTTCACCTCCTGGACCTCCACCTTGCTGACAACGTCGAAACTTTGATCTGCGGGCATGCATGTCTCCTGGGA
>CAXTRM010000011.1:15798-20841 GCA_964246625.1 uncultured Acidobacteriaceae bacterium | reverse complement strand
CCTGGGAAATGGGTGCGCGACGTCCTGCGGGACGCCGCTAGGCGGCTGTGGACGGAAACAGCCGGTGAAAGTTCGCCGTGGTCTGCGTCCTGATCTCGCTCTCTGTGATGCCGCGAAGCCCGGCAAGGAACGCGGCGGTTTCGGCGACAAACGCAGGTTCGTTT
Organism: uncultured Acidobacteriaceae bacterium; assembly: GCA_964246625.1. Taxonomy (GTDB): domain Bacteria; phylum Acidobacteriota; class Terriglobia; order Terriglobales; family Acidobacteriaceae; genus Granulicella. The sequence goes on along the minus strand of CAXTRM010000011.1, from coordinate 20,677 downwards.
TCCTGGCCGCGGCGGCTTTGCGGCGTAAGAAAGGGCGCATCGGTCTCCAATAGGATGCGCTCCACCGGCGCCCGTTTCGCTACCTCCTGCAGCGCCGCGCTCTTGGGGTAGGTCAGGTTTCCTGCAAAGGACAGGAAAAAGCCAGCCTGGAGCGAGCGCTCTGCCTGGCCCTGGTCTCCGGAAAAGCAGTGCATGATGCCTGGCAGCCCTGTGGGCGTCCAGTGCTCGCCGATGAGCTCCAGCAGATCCTCCCAGGCATCGCGGAAGCCGAACCGTTCCTTCACCTTGCCGCTTGCCAACTCGGAGGTGCGGCAGTGAATCGTGATGGGCTTACCCGCCCGCGCAGCCAGAGCCATCTGCCCGACCAACGCCGTACGCTGCACCTCTGGGTCCGGGTTGTCGAGGTGGTAGTAGTCCAGCCCGACCTCCCCGACAGCCACACAGCGTCGATCCTGTGTGATCTCCTCGAGCTTGGCCAGCGCTCCCGCCGTCGCCTGGTGGGCCTCCTGCGGGTGAATGCCCGCGGAGCAATAAATTTCGAGCTCCGGCCTTGTGTGCGCGGTGGCAATCTCCAGCGCACGGTGCATCGTCTCCGGGCCGTCCCCGATACCGATGGCCAGCAAGGCCCGCAACCCTGCCTCCTGCGCTCGCGCAAGCACGCCGGGCAGGTCAGGGTAGCCATCCAGGTGGCAGTGCGAATCGATCAAAGCGGCGGGAACCATGGCTTCCGGGTTCAGCGGACCCGCGCCCCCAGCGCAATCTCTTCGCCAAAGGTCGCAAGCACCGGCTTGCCGTCCGCGCCTTCGCTAGCCGCCAGCAGCATCCCGTGCGATTCCAACCCGCGCATCTTGCGTGGCGCTAGGTTGGCTACCACCACGATGCGCCGGCCAATCAACTCTTCCGGCGCATACCACTGCGCGATTCCGGACAGGATCTGCCGCCTCTCCGTGCCCAGATCCACCTCCAGCCGCAGCAGCTTATCGGCCTTGGGTATTCGTTCGGCCACCAGCACCTGCGCCACTCGCAGCTCCACCTTCATGAAGTCGTCGATGGTGATGACAGGCGCCTCCTCGGGTGCGGAACCCTCCGCCCCGCCCGCCGTGCCACCGGCGAACACCCCACTTGCCGGGGCGTCGGTGTGCGGCCCGGGCGTCGTCGGCAGGGTCGCTCCCGCCGCCGTGCTTCCGCCCACGGTCAGCACACCCGAGGGCTCATCGAGCGAACTCGTCCGTGGAGCCGCCCCGGGGTCGGTCGATGCCCTGCCTTCGGCATCGGCACCGGACATGTCGCCCGCTTTGACCGCGGGCAGGCCGGCCTCGGCCACCATGGGGATGTTGCTGGCCTCTTGGAGGGGCAGGGAACGCTTCTCTTCCATATCGATCATCACCTGAGCAAGTGCCTTGTCGGCACGGGGAAAGATGGGGCTGAGCGGGCCTAGTTGGGTGCCCGGCTTTAGACCACCCCACGTGAGGGTGTTGAGCTCGCCTGCCTTCGCCGCGGCTTCGAGATCACCGAGACCGAGCTGTGCCCAGACCCTGGCCGTCGCATAGGGCAGAACAGGGTAGAGCAGGGCCGTTATGATGCGGATTGCCTCGGCGGCGATATACAAGATGCGCTCAAGCTCAGCTCGCGACGCCTCCCCTGTCTGCTTTGCGAGCTTCCACGGCTCCTTCGCCGAAAGGAAACCATCGATCAGCGCCACCAGCTTGGCGATCTCCCGCAAGATGCCGGACTGGTCGCTCTTTTGCGCCAACTCCTGGAGGTACATCTCAAGTGGCATGTCGTCAGCACCGGGACTGGGCGCCACCGACCGGTCTCCCACAAACCAATGGGGATCCTCACCATCTGTACCTTCGTTCAGGGGCGATGAGAAATACGCTGCCGCCCGTGGAGTCACGCCCCCCGGAAAGCAGCCGGCAAGCAGCTTCAACGTCCGGCTCACCAGATTCCCATACCCGTTCGCCAGCTCCGCGTTATACCGGGTCACCAGGGCATCGAAGCTGAAGCTCCCATCCTGCCCAAACGGGATCTCCCGCAACAGGAAGTACCGCAAAACATCGGCCGTAAACAGGTCCCGCTCCCGCTTGCTCGACTCTGGAAACTGCTTGCCGTAGACCTGGTCGCCAAACGCCTCCAGGATCGTCTCGGTACGCACCACGTTGCCCTTGCTCTTGGACATCTTGGCGTTATCGAAGAGCAGCCATCCGTGCGCCGTGATCGCCTTGGGCAGCGGCAAACCCGCTGCTAGCAGAAACGCCGGCCAGTAGATGCAGTGCTGCCGCGTGATCTCTTTGGCCATGATGTGCAGGTTGGCGGGCCAGTACCGCTGAAACCGCGCCTGCGCCTCCGGACGGGGGTCGCCATAGCCGATCGCGGTGATATAGTTCGCCAGCGCATCCAGCCATACATACATCACGTGCTTTTCCTGTGCGCCCGCTGCCTCCTGAATGGCCTCCGGTACCGGAATGCCCCAGGTAAAGCTCGAGCGCGACACGGACAGATCGCGCAGCGCGCCCGGCACATACGGGTGTCCCATGTCGGAGTACGCCACGGTGATCGGCTTCTCGCTCACGGGCGCCTCTCCCTCGATCAGGCTCGGCTCTGGCCTGGCCGCCCGCTCGGCCTCAGCGACGTTGCCGCGCAGAAAGCTGAGCACCTCGTTCTTGCGGGCCTCCGGCGTCACCTGGAGGATGTCCAGCTCGATCAGGTCGAGCAAGGGCCGCTGGTAGGCACTCAGGCGAAAGAAAAAGTTCTCTTCCGTCACGGTCTCCGTCGGCCTGCCGTCGGGGCCGATCGTTCCGGGGGGGCCTTCCACAAAGATCTCTTCGGAAACACAGTACTGTCCGGTATAGGAGCTCAGGTAAATGGCCCCGCGCTCATACAAATCGGCAAACAACCGTTGCGCACCCTGCTTGTGTACCGGGTCAGTCGTTCGGATATATGCGTCGTAGCTCAGGCCCATGCGGTCCCATAACGTCCGGAACTCCGCCGACACCTGGTCGGTGAACTGCTGCGGGGCCACGCCCGCGGCAGCCGCCGAGCGCTCGATCTTTTGCCCATGCTCATCCGTGCCGGTCAAAAAGAAGGTGTCGTCGCCCAGCAAACGATGCCGGCGCGCCAGCACGTCCGCCACGATCGTCGTGTACGCATGGCCGATGTGCGGGCGGGCGTTGACGTAATAAATGGGCGTGGTGACGTAAAACGTCGAACTCGGCTGCGTGCTTTCAGAAGGCATTAAGTCCACAGTCTACGGCTTAACACCCGACGTAGTTAAGCCGCACGTAGTCGCGTCATAGCGGACCGAAACCCGCCACAGTGCATAGCTCGCTCGGCTCGCCCTACGACAGCACTGGGTACAGCAGCAGAAACAGCACCAGGATCCAGATCATCAGGTCCATGTACACGCACAGAATGACGCCGCCATGGTAAAAGTTCCATCGCGTGCGCATGCAGCGCATGGTGTCAAAGGTTCCCAGCGTGATGCCCAGCAGCGGCAGCGTCAGCCAGTAGTTCTCCCGCAGCTGGGGAAAGTGCGACAACGGCAGCGCCGCGGCGAACGAAGCCAGCACGAGCACGTTGGCCCGAGGCAGGGAGCGCAGACGCGGGTTGAGAAAGGCCGTCAGCAAAGCGGTAGGCTCGCGAGATGCCCCAGCTCGTGCGCAACCCGCTCACGGGTAGTTTACCGTTCAGCGCCGCCCCGCATCACCCCGCAGGTTCGTGTGGGTGCTAGCCGCACCACCCTGCTGTTGGGGTGATCAACGCGGGAAGTACGCGAGGCTACGCGTTGGCCAGCTCGGGCGTCATCCTTTCGCCCTCGTTCCGCGACATCGCCGCGATCGCCTCGGCGAAGGGTGCCCGCAGAACGCCGCGCTCGGTGATGATGGCGCTGATATAGCGTGCGGGGGTGACATCGAAGGCCGGGTTCTGGATGCCGACCCCATCCGGGGTCACCTGTTGTCCCAGGGTGTGCGTCATCTCGCGCGCGTTGCGCTGCTCGATAGGGATCTGCGCCCCCGTGGCCGTCGCAGGGTCGATCGTGTTGAACGGAGCCGCAACGTAAAACGGAATGCCGTGCTCCTTGGCAAGGATCGACACCGAATACGTCCCGATCTTGTTGGCCGTATCGCCATTGGCCGCGATCCGGTCCGCTCCCACGATCACCGCGGCAATGCGGCCCTGGCCCATGAAGTATCCGCTCATGTTGTCGCAGATCAGCGTCGTCGGGATGTTGTCCTTCAGCAGCTCCCAGGCCGTCAGGCGTGCCCCCTGGTTGAACGGTCGCGTCTCGTCGGCAAACACATCGATCTTCTGCCCCCGCTCGACCGCCGCCCGAATCACGCCCAGCGCCGACCCATACCCGCACGCCGCCAGCGCGCCCGCATTGCAGTGGGTCAACACCGTGCCTTCCTGGGGCAGCAGTTCCGCGCCAAAGGCACCCAGCTTGCGCAGGTTGGCGATATCCTCGTCGTAGAGCACCTGGGCTCGTGCCACGACTTGCGCCTTGATCTCCTCCAGCGGCGTTTCCCTGGCCGCCAGATCGTTGAACAGCTCCCGGATCTGGCCAATTCCCCAGAACAGGTTGACGGCTGTCGGCCGTGTCCTGGCCAGCGTGTCGCAGATCACCTCGACCTCGGCCCTCAATGCGGCAAGCGTCTCTGCCGAAGACTGCTGGATTCCCAACGCGACCCCCATCGCCCCGGATACCCCGATTGCCATCGCCCCGCGCACGATCATGTCGCGGATCACTGTGGCGACCTCCTGGTAGTTGCGGGCGAGAACATAGGTCTCTTCCAAAGGCAGCTTGGTCTGGTCAAGAAAGCTGACGCCGTCCGGCGTCCATTGCAGCGTAGGAATCATCCTTCTCAGTGTAGAGGATGGT
>CAXTRM010000011.1:10274-15726 GCA_964246625.1 uncultured Acidobacteriaceae bacterium | reverse complement strand
GCAGCCACAAAAGCATGGGACCCCTCGCAAGCGACCCCATATAGCAGCTCAGCCGCTCTGTCTCCCGCAAGCCGAGAGCCCTACCGCAGGCCCTTTGGCCGCAACGCAACCTTCTTTAGCCCTTCAGCCGTGATTCTGAGCGCAACCAGGTATCGTTCGCCTTTGGCCGTCCATTTCTAAGCGTAACGCAGGGTCCCTGTGTTCCCAATTGGCGCGGCACACACCAGGCGCGGCACACACCTGCAGGACTTATAGCCCCCGCCCGATCGGCACACAGAAGGACCGGTCTTAGCTGGAGTGCTTGCCCGAAGCGTGCCGGTTCTGCAGGCGCACGCGGCGGCTGTCCGAGGGCTCCCGTGTCAGCATCAGGAAGCGGCGCTCACAGCTGTAGCAACGGTAGGGCCGGAAGAAAGGAAGGAGGTATTCGAGGGTGCGCCGGCGGGAACGAAACACGTTCTCGGACTGGCACTTGGGGCATCGGCGTGCATCTGCCATAGATCTCCTCGGCTCTCCTCGTAAGGCGATTGTAGGCCAGAACCGACCGGCCGGCCTATGAAAAATTCAGGTGTGCAAACGTTCCAAATGGCGAAAGCCGTGTGTCTGGAGCAACATCGCCGCAAACAGCGTCCCGTTGTAGGTCGCATGCACAAGCGTGGAACAGGCCACGGAGTGCGTTCGCAGCCGCACATAGGCCAGTGTCAGCCCCACGCAGCCGATCACAACCACAACCCCCCACGCGTAGCGCAGTTGCGGCGCGTGCATAACGCCGAACAGCAGGCTGGACAGCAGCGCGCCGAAGATTTTGGCGCCCACGGTGTACTGTGTCGAGGTGCGCCAGCGCTCCAGCCCCGCCGGGGTCCGGTCCAGACTCAGCCAGTCGTACGCGATTGCAAACGCCGGCAGTAAAAAACCTCGAAACAGGATCTCCTCGCACATCGGGGCAAGCAGCACGCCCAACAGCAGCGCGCCCCACGCGCCCGCCGGCGTGCTCAGCACCTGGTCGACCTCGGTATTTTCCGGCACCTTCACAAAGTGCTGCCCCAGCTGCGCCAGTCCGCACAACAGTACACCGGTGGCCAGCAGCCGCGGCAGGTTTCTTCGCAACGGCAGGCTGTTCCACTCCACGCCGCTGGCAAAGCTGCGCTTCCAAAGCAGGGGAAACACCTTGTAGGAGGCTCCCAGGGTCAGCAGAAAGATCACTGCTTCCAGCGCCAGCTGCGCCGCCACACTGTCCTTCCACTGCGCGTGCCCCTTCAGCACCAGCGCAAAGGCTGCCACGGCAACCAGCGCTGAAAGCGCGATCAGCCCAAACAGTACGGCTACATGGCCCAGATGCGGGATGTGCCGGGCGTTGCCCTCGTCCTGCGCCGGGTATGGATCGTGCTGGAGGTCGAGCGCTCCTTCCACGGCTGGCTCGGGCGTGCGGATCTCACTCATGCGCTCGGGGCTGCCTTCGCTTTGGCTGCCGTGCGTTTCGTCTTCGTTGCCTTGGCGGTGCCCTCGGCCGGCCTCACCTTGGAAGCCACCGGGACGCCGGTCTTCTTTTCCGGCGCGTCCCGCTTGGCTCTTGGCGGCTTCTTGGCCAGGTCGGGCAGGCTGATGGGCGGCAACGACAGCTGCGCCGTGATCTCACCGCCACTCTCGTAGTACCGTGCCAGAAAGCTCCCGGTGTGGGACTCCGGGGCATGCGCCACCAGCTCCGGCGGGCCCTGCGCCACGATGCGGCCGCCGCCCTCGCCACCCTCCGGCCCCATGTCCACCAGGTAGTCGGCATTGCGGATAATGTCCAGGTTGTGCTCGATGATCACCACCGTGTTGCCCAGATCGGTCAACCGGTGCAGCACCTCCAGCAGGCGGCGTACGTCGTCAAAATGCAGTCCTGTGGTCGGCTCGTCCAGCAGATACAGCGTCCGGCCGGTTTGGCGCTTGGAAAGCTCTTTGGCCAGCTTCATGCGTTGCGCCTCGCCGCCGCTCAGCGTTGTCGCTGACTGGCCCAGATGAATGTATCCCAAACCCACATCCACCAGCGTCGAAAGCCGCTGGTGCACCGCCGGGATATCCTTGAGCACAGGCACGGCCTCCTCGATCGGCAAATCCAGGATGTCGGCAATCGAGTACCCGTTGAACTTCACTGCCAGGGTCTCCTGGTTGTAGCGCCGGCCGTTGCACACCTCGCACAGCACGTACACGTCTGGCAGGAAGTTCATCTCAATCCGGCGCTGCCCCTCGCCCTGGCACGCCTCGCAGCGGCCGCCCTGCACATTGAAGCTGAACCGCCCCGCCTTGTAGCCGCGCTCCCGGCTGTCCGGCAGCATGGCAAACAGGTCGCGGATGGCCGTAAACACCCCGGTGTACGTTGCCGGGTTGGACCGTGGCGTCCGTCCGATCGGCGACTGGTCGATCTGGATCACCTTGTCGATCTGGTCGGCCCCATGCACCGCCTTGTGCGCGCCCGGCTCTTCGCGGCTCTTGTACAGCTCCCGCGCGAGCGACCGGTACAGGATGTCGTTGACCAGCGTCGATTTCCCGGAACCCGACACCCCCGTCACCACCGTCATCACCCCCAGCGGGAAGTGCGCGGTCACATGCTGGAGATTGTGCGACGTCGCGTCCTCGATCGAAAGCCAGCGCCCGTCCAGCGGACGCGGCGCCTTGTCCGGCGTCGGCCTCGTCACAATGTCGATCTCGCCGGCAAGGTATCGGCCGGTCACCGACGCCGGGTTCGCCATGATCTCCGCCGGCGTGCCTGCAGCCATCAGCTGGCCGCCGTTCTTTCCCGCAACCGGTCCCAGGTCGAGCACATAATCCGCCTTGCGGATCGTGTCCTCGTCGTGCTCTACCACCAGCACCGTATTGCCGATATCGCGCAGGTCTTCCAGCGCCTCGATCAGCCGCTGGTTATCCCGCTGGTGCAGCCCGATCGAGGGTTCATCCAGCACATACAGGACGCCGCGCAGCCGCGAGCCGATCTGCGTGGCCAGCCGGATCCGCTGGCCCTCTCCACCGCTCAGTGTCGCCGCCGACCGGCTTAGCGACAGGTAGCCCAGCCCCACCGCGTTCAAAAACTCCAGCCGCTCGATCACCTCACGCTGCAGCCGGTCCGCAATCAGCCGGTCCCGCCCGGTAAAGTGCATCGACTGCGCCGCGCCCAGCGCACGCTCCAGCGATAAGCCCGTAAACTCCGCGATGGACACATCGCGCCGGGCCGAGGCACTCTCGATCGGCTCCGTGTCGTCCTCTTCCTTGTGCACCGGCGGATGCACCGCTGCCGCGTTGATCGGCAGCGTCACCGCCAGCGACTCCGGCCGCAGCCGCGCCCCATGGCACCTCGGGCACTCCGACGCCGACATAAACCCCATCATGTACTCGCGATACGTCTCCGACTTGGACTCTTCCATGTTGTCCCGCAGGTACCGGAACACCCCATGGAAACCTAGCCGCGCACCTTCGGCCCGTGGCGGTCCGTACAGCAGCAGATCCTGCTGTTCCTTGGTCAGGTCCTCAAACGGCTGCTTCACCGGGATCTTGAACTTTTCGGCTGCAAGTTTTACAGCCCGTTGCAGATACTGCGACGAGGCTCCCGGCCCCAACGCCCCATCCAGCAGCGGCTTGGACCAGTCCGTTACGACCTTGCCCGGGTCGAAGTCGAAGATCGACCCCAGTCCATGGCACTCCGGACATGCCCCATAGGTCGAGTTGAACGAAAACGACCGCGGCTCCAGCTTCGGCACATTGATCCCGCAGTCCGGGCACGCCATCGACGAGGAAAACAGCGTCTCGGTATACACGCCTCCGGCCGGCTGCAAACCCATCAGCACCAGGCCGTTGCCCAGCTGCAGCGCGGTCGCCACCGCACTTGCCAGTCGCTTGGTATCGAACTGCAGCCGCCCTTCGGCATCCGGCTCGGGCAGCGGTTTCAGGATGATGCGGTCCACGATCGCCTCGATCGTGTGGTTCTTCCGCTTTTCCAGCCGCATCCCTTCCTCGATCTCCGTGAGTTCGCCGTCGATGCGGACGCGGTATCCCTTGCGGTCCAGCCCTTCCAGCTCTTCACGGAACTCGCCCTTGCGCCCGCGCACGATCGGCGCTAGCACCGTGATCCGCTCCCCCGGCGACTCCGTCTGGTTGCGCTCCACGATCTGCCCCACGATCTGGTCCGCCGACTGCCGCGAGATCAGCTGGTGGCAGTTTGGGCAGTGTGGCTGGCCTACCGACGCCCACAGCAGCCGCAGGTAGTCGTAGATCTCCGTGATCGTGCCCACGGTCGAGCGCGGCGACCGCGACGTCGTCTTCTGTTCGATCGAGATGGCCGGGCTCAATCCGTCGATCGAGTCCACATCCGGGCGCTCCATCTGGTCCAGGAACTGCCGCGCATACGCCGACAGCGTTTCCACGTAGCGCCTTTGGCCCTCCGCATAGATGGTGTCAAACGCCAGCGAACTCTTCCCGGAGCCCGAAAGCCCGGTAACCACCGTCAGGGAGTTCCGGGGAATCGAAACAGAAATGTCCCGGAGGTTATGTTGACGGGCACCGCGAACGTTGATGTGGGTAAGACTCATAGCTGGGTTGCCAAAATCGGCCAACTCCAAGGATACCGCGCCATCCCCAAACCGGTTGCACAGGCGCTTCGCGCTCGCCCAGGCCGCGGAGGTATCCGCCTGAGTAACAGACTGCAACGAAGATTGCAGATCCGCCCCCGGCATTTCAGGCGAAGATGGCCCAGTCCTCCTCTGGTACGGGCAGACGTTCACCAGGGAGCGCACGAGGTGCTGGGAAGATGGTTACGCTGATGTTGATTTGTGCGGTGCTGGCGTCGTTGGCTCTTGGTGTTCTGGTGGCGTACGGCCTTTGCCACACCATGTTTCGCATCTTTCGCGTCCATGCCGAAAACGCGGCGCGCTCCCGTTCGGCAGGCCAAACCCTTCGCGCCGTTCGCGGCTAAACGGGGCACCGCCTACTTTCTCTGTGAGGCGCTGTTCTACTGCGGATTGTTCTCTTGTTGCTGTTGTTGCTGCTGCTGCTGTTGGCGTTGCTGCAGTTGCTGAAAGATCTGTTCCGGGGTCAGGTCGGAGGGCTGCTGACCCGACTCCGGATTGCTGCCAAACAGGGGAAGGTTCGGATTGGTCGCGCCCGGGGTCTGCGTGGCGCCTGTACTGCCCGGATTGATGTTTGTGGTCCCTGGCGTCCCATTGGGCGCCCCGTTCAGGGTTGCCGCGGTGTCTGATCCCGCGGGCGGCGGATTGGGCGCGTCCACAATGCCGTTCACCGCCGGGGTCGTCGAGGGCGTCGACACGCTATCCAGTGGAACAGAGTTCGCCGTGGGGTAGGTCGACGCGGTTGGGGATGTGTTGTTCGGGCTGCCCAGGGGATTATTGGTCGGCTGCGGAATGGAGGGCGGCGTGGTCACGGCCGATCCATTTCCCGCCTGCGGTGGCGCCTGGTTTGGGGCGGC
>CAXTRM010000011.1:9212-10264 GCA_964246625.1 uncultured Acidobacteriaceae bacterium | reverse complement strand
CTCCTGCAACAGCATATTCGTGCCCGTGCCGTCGAGCAGCGTTGCCAATACGCTCGCCGGGGCTGCCGGTCCATAGTTGCCAAAGATTCTCTGGTCCGCCACCCGTCCGCTTACCCTCATGCCGGTGCAGCGCGAAACCGCGCGCAGGATCTGGTTCAGGCTGGAATCCTGGGCTCGCACCTCCAGCTGACCCCCGGCACAGCTCACCTCCGCGGCGTGCGCCCGGTTGCCCTGGTGCCCCGTGGCGGTCGCGGCCAGGGGAGCCGTGCCGCTGGGAGATGCCTGGCTGGTCGGAGCGGTCGCCGGCAGGGTGGTCTGCGCATCTTGCGCCCCGCTCATTGCCGCCCCCAACAGCAGGGGAGCCACCAGGGGCAATGCCGAAATACACAAGGGTCGCGCTCTCATGATGTATGGGACGTTTCTTTTGCAACGGAAGTGAGATTTCTTTTTGACACAAAAGAGGTATGCGCCGCAAAGCGTCCCCGGACCACTGGACGACGGGGAAGGTGCTCCGTATGCTGGGCAACATGCGACACCTGCGACCGCATAGCTCCGCGCCACCCTCGCTCCCTGGCCGTCGCCTGGTCTGCCTGATCGTCGGGTGTTGCCTTTCGGCCTCGGCCGCCGTGGCCGAAACCTGTACCACCCAGGCCAAGCTCACCGCCGGGCAGCGGACCGAGCTGGGCACCGCGGCCTATGGCATCGCCTCCGCGGTCCAAACCGGTGATCTCGCCTCGGTTCGCGCCGCAACCGTGGCCCAATACGCCGGCGACCCGAACCAAACGGCCTATCTGGTCCGCAACACCGGCGAGCATATCCACGCCGACACCCTCGCGGTTACCCAGGTCTACCTGCTCGACGCGTCCACGCGCAAGCCTGGCGACACCGGGGTAGCCGAGTTCGCCTGCCCGCTGACCGGCAGCGCGAGTGAAACCGACTTCGGCATCAACGGCCTGCCCTCAGGCCGCTTCGCCTTCGCCATGGTGGAAGCGCGTGGCAGCAGCCCCTGGTTGCTCGCCTTTCTTTTGCAACAGGAGGGTACCGCCTGGAAG
>CAXTRM010000011.1:0-9202 GCA_964246625.1 uncultured Acidobacteriaceae bacterium | reverse complement strand
TCCCTGGGCAACGGTCTGAGTGCGGATGCGCCTCTCTCCCTCCAGGGCCAGGGTGGCGTCGTCTTTCAGGTGTCGCAGCTCAATGCGCAAGCCTCGGACGACGGGAAAAGTCTCAACCTGTGGATGCATCTGCAGCTCACCTCGCCGCTTGCGGGAGAAGCCGCGACACAGCGCGGCCTCGAGGCCGCGCGGGCTCTCCTGACAGCCCATCCGGAGCTGCGCGAGGGCTTCACCAAGATCTGGATCGTCGCCGAGGGCGGAGGGGGCAACCCTGTCACCCTCCAGCGGCCCATCCAGGAGATCGCGGCAGGGAAGCCATGACGCCTCCGGGTCAGCATGTCCGCACGGGCACACAAAGGGAGCGCCAATGGCAACCGAGATGAAGTCACTGGCCCAGGCCATCCGGGAGCGTCGCTCCACCCCCAGCTTTGCGGGCGATCCCATCCCCGCCAGCGACCTGCGTCAGATCCTCGATGCCGGCCTGCAGGCGCCCAGCGGGTACAACCTCCAGCCCTGGCGCTTCGTGGTGGTGCAGCACCCTGAGCAAAAGCGGCGGCTGCGTGCGGCCAGCTACAACCAGGCAAAGGTGGAAGAAGCCTCCGCGGTCATTGTGGCCTGCGGCGACCGGGACGGTTGGCGGCGTGATCTGGACGAGATGCTGCGCATGGGCCGCGTCGCCGGGATGACGGAAAGCTACGCCGCCCAGGCCAAGGAAAGCGTGCCTGCCTACCTGTCCAGCTTCACCGGCGATCAGATGATCGGCTGGCTGACCAAGCAGGTCATGCTGGCCTATACGCACATGATGCTTATGGCCGAGGTGCTAGGCTATGACACCGCGCCGATGGAAGGCTTCGAGCAGCGCAAAGTCTGCGAAACCTTGCGCTTACCCATCAGCTACTTCGTTGTGGCCCTGCTCGCGATTGGCCACGTGCAGGGTCAGGACAAGTTCAACGGCGGCCGTTTCGACCTGAGCCATACTGTGTTTGGTGAAGAGTTCGGCAAACCGCTGCGCTGAGTTGGCCGGCACGCAACGCGACATGGGGAGCGAAACGCTGAGATGAGAGCTTTGGGTCGATTGCTGCTGGTGGGACTTCTTTTGGGTCTGGTACTCGGCCTCCTGTACCTCCGTCGGCCCATCTGGCTCGGCCAGCAGGCGACCCACCTCGGCCTCTTTGCCGCCCGTGTGCAGAGCAACTACGTGCTCACCCCCGAGGGGCGCGTCCACTACTACGAGGCTGAGCCACGCATCCCGGGCGGTGGAATTCCCCTGGTGCTGATCCATGGCTTTGCCGACCGCGGCGAAAGCTGGGCGCCCATGCTGAAACGGCTCAAGCGGGCCGGCTTCCACGTCTACGCCCCCGATCTGCTCGGTTTCGGCCGCTCGCCCAAGCCCGCCGAAGGTGACTACTCCATGGAGGGCCAGGCCAAGTTCGTCTACGACTTCATCCAGGCTCTGGGTCTGCAGCAGACCCATGTCGGCGGCTGGTCCATGGGGGGCTGGGTTGCCCTCGATCTGGCCCATGCCCATCCCGAGACCGTCGAGCGCGTCGTGATCTTCGACTCGGCCGGCCTCCCGTTTCCGTCCAATAACCGGCTTGCAAGCTTTCACCTCGACAACCCGGATGACGTGCAGCGCTGGTGGTCGATGATGGAGCCGGAAGCCAAGCCCCTGCCCAAAGCGGTGCGCGAAGACCTGATCCGCACGCTGGCGGACAACAAGGCCGTCCTGCGCAAAGGCATGGCCGCCATGTCGAACGCGCCAACCCACGTCGATAGCATCCTGCCCAGCCTGCCCCAGCCGCTTCTCATCGTTTGGGGCAGCCGGGACGGGCTCACCCCGCTTGGGCTCGGCCAGCAGATGCATGCGCTCGACCCCCGCTCGGAGCTGGACATCGTGGAAGGCTGCGGGCACCTTGCCGCGGAGCTGTGTGCCGCCCGGGTTGCGCCGGCGGTGGCAGACTTCCTGAAGTCCACCCCCGCGCCCGCCGGTGGCATCCGCACCCTGGCAAACATGGGCAAGCACGCAGATCGTTAAACGACGCTAAACCTCGCTTAAACCCCACTTGTACGCATCTTTTTGTGACAGATTTACATGCTGGAGAACGCGATGCGTGAAGTTGCGCACGATCTCCGCCACGTCCGCCGGCCGGTTATAAAAGCTCGGCGTAATCGGAAACACGGTGGCGCCGGCCTCGGTAACGGCTGCCATGTTGCGCAGATGAATCAGATTCAGCGGGGTTTCCCGTGTGCACAACACCAGCGGACGCCGCTCCTTCAGGCACACGTCCGCGGCCCGCTCGATCAGGTTTCCCGCCAGTCCATGGGCGATGCCCGCCAGCGTTCCCATCGAACACGGCACCACCAGCATCGCGTGCACCGGGAACGATCCACTCGCAATAGCGGCCCCGATATCCTCATGGGCGAAAGTCACCGTTTTTGCGGCCGCTGTCCCTAAAAGCTTTGCTGCCAAATCGTTACGGCCGTTGAGCCCTTCTTCCTCCGCCAGCACGCGCAGGGCACTGGGGCTGGCGACCAGGCAGATGCGGCCGACCCGGTCCTCGGCCTCCAGCTGGCGCAGCGCTTCCACGGCGAAAACAGACCCGCTTGCCCCGGTGATGGCAAGAGTCACCGTGAGGTCGGCAGCCTGGGGCAGAGCGCGCATGAGTGGATTATCTCAGGCAGTTCGTCCACGCAATGAGGCGCGACATTTGCCGTAGTCGGTGTTTACACTTTGGTATGGAGTGTTTCCATCGAAAGAGGGATGGTACAGCGGTACGTCCTCCTGGCCTGCTCACGGCAGCAGAGCCCTCGGTGTCGCCGCAGCGAGCGGTCAACTCCTGTTTTTCTGCGTTTTTCCTCAGTTGGGTGCTGTTGATGCTGGGATGGGCCATGCCGGCGCGCGGCTCCGTCGCCGTGCTGTTGGAGATGCCCTACGGCGGCTTAGGCACCTTCAACCCGACAGGGCACGCCGCGCTCTACTTCGATCACGTTTGCGCGGCATCTCCCCTGCAGCTTAGGGCCTGCGCGCCGGGCGAGCCAGGCGTGGTGCTGAGCCGATATGACGGCATCGGCGAGGTCGACTGGGTCGCCGTCCCGCTGGTGCCCTACCTGTACGGGGTCGAGTCCACGGACCAGATCCCGGCAACGATGGACCGGCTCACCGCGCTTCGCATGCGCGACCTGTACCGGCGAGAGCACCTCCAGCAGGTCGCCCCCGATACGGCGGAGGGCGGGATGCCGCAGGGCAACTGGTATGAACTCGTCGGGTCCGCCTTTGACCGCACCCTGTACGGCTTCCAGGTCACCACCACCCCTGAGCAGGACGCCTCGATCATCGCGTACTTCAACGATCGCCCGAACGTGACCCGTTACGAGGGCGCCTTCCGCAACTGCGCCGACTTCACGCGGATCGTACTCAATCACCTGTACCCCCATGCCATCGGCAGGAACTACATAGCCGACTTCGGCCTGACGACACCCAAGTCTGTAGCCCGGGAGCTGGTGCACTATGCGCGCAAGCGTCCGGAACTGCAGCTCGCGATGTTTCGTGTTCCACAGATCCAAGGCACCATACCGCGCTCCATGAGCATCCAGGGCGTCACGGGAAGCCTGTTGACGCGGTATGGCGTGCCGATGGCCATCCTGTCGCCGCACGTGACCGCTTTCGTTCTGGTGGCGTACGTGGGCAAGGGCCGGTTTGCAGTACCCAGAAACGCGCCGGTGCTGGATGTGGCAGCCCTGACAAAGGTGCCCGGCCGCGAGGCGCAGCAGCGGATCGCTACCGGAAGCTCACCTGTGCCTCCCAGCCTGTCGCTGCCCGGGGCAGCCCTCCCTGAGGGGTCCGCGGCCTCTGGCGGCACAGACGTCCCGGCGCTCTTTCTAACAGGCGCTGAGGGAAACCAGGGCGACGCCGTGCCGTTTTTCCCCTGAACCAACTGCGGCTACAATCCGGCCATGGGCTACGTTGAAAAGGCGCTCGGGAAGAACGTTCGATTTCTTCTTCCTTCGTTGAAGCTGAAGCAGCCGTGCGCCGGTGGAACCACCGCCGAGCAGATGGTGCATGAGTTCCTGATGCAGCACTTCGACGGCTACACAGCCACGGCAGCCAATCTTTTCGGCTACTGGACCGAAGAGCCCGGCGTCTTCAGCTATGGCGAGCACCGGGAGTTCACCGTGGCGTTGAAAGGCGAGGGCGGGCTGCCGGAACTGAAGCAGTTCCTCGGGGAGATCGCCTGCACTCTGGACGAGAAATGCCTTTATGTCGAGGTAGCCGGAAAGGCCATCCTCCTTTACGGCACCGACGAGACCGTCGACCTGTGCACCATGGCCAGCACGATGCATAACGGAAGCCGCAACGGCAACGGGCAGGGCTGACGGAACCACAGCCAGCCCTGCATCTCCCGCTCCTCGCTGGCTGTCCATTCCCGGTCTTCCCATCTCAGCGGCCAAAGCCTGCCTGGCCGGGCATCCCGATGCGGCAACCCGCCTCGCGCAGTGGATCTAGTCTGCGGCCAGAACGCGTTCGAATACTTCGTCAATGTTTGTGAGCTGGCGGCGGTAGTCGAAGGCCGCATCCAGCCTTTCCGGGTCCAGAAGGGACTGGACGGCCGCATCCTGCCGTATGCGCTCCTGAAAGGTAGGCGCACCCACGGCGGGGTCGTTCCACGCCGCCATGGCGTGCCCCTGCACCAGGCGGTACGCGTCCTCACGGCTCATGCCGGCTCCGGCGAGCTCCAGCAGGAGTTGGCCGGAAAAGACCAGCCCACCGGTCAGCTCCAGGTTTCGCAGCATGCGCTCCGGGTAGACCAGCAGCCGGTCGATCAGGGTTGCCGTTTTGTCGAGCAGGTAATCTGCCAGTGTCGTGGTATCGGGCAGGATGACGCGCTCGGCGGAGGAGTGCGAGATGTCGCGCTCATGCCACAGGGCCACATCCTCAAGCGCCACCTGCGCATTGCCGCGGACCACACGCGCAAGGCCGCAGATCTGTTCACTTGTGATCGGGTTGCGCTTGTGTGGCATCGCGCTTGAGCCCTTTTGCCCGGCCGAGAAGAACTCTTCGGCTTCGCGCACCTCGGTGCGCTGCAGGTGCCGTATCTCGGTGGCGATCTTGTCCAGCGTGGAGCACAGCACGGCCAGCGTGGTGATGTAGGCCGCATGCCGGTCGCGCTGCAGGACCTGGGTCGAGACCGGGGCGGCCTGCAGGCCAAGGGCGGCGACGATCGCGGCCTCGTGTGAGGGCTTGAGGTGGCCGAAGCTGCCGACCGCTCCCGAGATCTTGCCGACCCGGACATCCTCCGTGGCTGCGTCCAGGCGCTTGAGGTTGCGGCCCATCTCGGCGTACCAGAGCAGCAGCTTCAGCCCAAACGTGGTGGGCTCCGCGTGGATTCCATGGGTGCGTCCGATCGCCGGGGTGTGCTGGAACTCGAGAGCACGACGTTTCAGCACTGCGCGCAGCCGCACAACGCCCTCGCGGATGAGTTTGGAAGCTTCTACAAGCGCAAGGGCCTGGGCGGTGTCCACCACATCGGTGGAGGTAAGGCCGAAGTGGAGCCAGCGGGCCGCATCGCTTCCGGCGGCTTGCACGGATTCGGCGACGGCGGTGGTGAAGGCAAGCACATCGTGCCGCAGCTCGCGTTCCAACTCGTCGATGCGATCGAGCTCAAAGTGGGCATGGGCCCGGAGCTGCTGCGCGGCGGAGACGGGAACCACACCTGCCTGGGCCAAAGCCTCGGTGGCGGCAAGCTCCACCTGCAGCCAACGGTTGAATTTCGCCTGGTCGGACCAGAGGGCGGCCATGGCCGGCCGAGTGTAGCGGGGAATCATGCCATCTCCAAAAAAGTCGTATCTCGACAGAAGCTGAGCGCGTGGTCTTTGCGTCGCGGCTTCGGCCTCCTATGATGATAGGGGCTTGCGCCCCGGCGTTCCGGCCCGGCAATCCTGCCAGTGTGCCGGACAGCCGAAACAAAGGTGGATGGAATGGACGACAGCACGACCGACTCGTTGAACTTTTCGCGGCTCCCCCAACTCGCCGAGTTTCGCTACCAACTGAGGCGGTTTTTGAACTTCAGCGAGGCCGAGTCGGAAAAGTACGGTATCGCTCCCCAGCAGTACCAGTTGATGCAGGTGATCGGTGCGTTACCGGAGGGCCAGTCTGCGTCCATCAGCTACCTGGCTGACCGTATGGTGCTGCGCCATAACAGCACTGTGGAGCTGGTCGACAGGGCGGAGCGGGCCAAGCTCGTAAGGCGGGTGACCGATGAGCGGGACCTGCGCCGGTCCCTTGTGGTGCTCACGCCGGAGGGCCGGGGCATCCTGGAAAAGCTGATCCCTGCTCACCTCGAGGAACTGGACGGAGGAGCCCGGGAGCGATTGCTTCGCTCACTCGCCGCCTTGCAGGAGACGGCTGGCGCAGAGGCGGGCGAGCCCGGCACGAGGGAGCGCTCCCCGGGCTAGGCCGAGACCGGCCGTTGATGTCAGGGGACCACGTAATCGTGTTGCACGGCGCAGCGAGACAGTTTGACATAAGAGAAAAGGCTGGAGCACGAGGCTCCAGCCTTTTTCTTGCCTCGATGCGACGGGATCAGGCTTCTTCGACGCCGAGCAGCTTGCTCATCTCCTCATACAGGAAGCCACGGCCTGGCTTGTAGGGCTGGATCCACTTCCCATCCAGAACAAACTGCGGGATGGCGCGTTTTCCGGTATGGGCTATCACCTCGTCGGCAGCGCCCGGCGTGCGTTCAATATCGATCTCTTTGAAAGCGATCGCGTGCTTGTTCAAAAAGCGCTTTGCTTCGCGGCAGTCGCGACACCAATCCGCGGTGTAGACCAGAAGTTCCATGCTCATATTGTCTCCCGAAAGGGCCCCGCGTGAACTGGCGCGCGCTACTGCTCTTTGTAGTTGCGCATGAGACCACCATCGATGACGTAGGTGGATCCGGTGATGTAGCCGGCCTCGTCGGAAGCAAGAAAGGCTGTGAGCGCGGCGACCTCTTCGGAGGTGCCCATGCGGCCGAGAGGGATGTTGTTCAGCAAGGGCTTGAGCTCCTCGGGGTTGTCGAGAAGTTTCTTGTTGATCGGTGTGATGATGGCCCCGGGCGCGACATTGTTGACCGTAATGCCGAGTGGCCCGAGTTCCACGGCCAGGTCGCGCATGAGCATACGCATGCCACCCTTGGCCGCGCAGTAGCTTTGGAAGTGAGGGAAGACCATGTCTTCGTGCACCGACGAGATGTTGATGACACGACCGGGCTTTTTGGCGTCGCGAAGGCGGCGCACAAAGGCCTGGGTGATGAAGAAGGCGCCCTTCAGGTTCAGGTCCAGAACGGTGTCGTAGTCCTGTTCGGTGACGTCCCAGAAGTCGGCGCCTTTTTCCACGCCGGCGTTGTTGACCAGGATGTCGCAACCGCCGAACTGGTCCCAGGCGGCGCTGACGAGGGCCTGTCCACCTTCCGGCTTGGACACGTCCGCCTGCACAATGGCCGTCTTGCCACCCTGCTTGTCGCTGATCTGCTTTTGGGTCTCCTGTGCGCCGTCCGGATGGCTATGGTAGTCAATCACCACGGAGGCGCCTTCGCTGCCCAAGCGCACTGCGATTGCCTGTCCGATACCGGACGAGGACCCCGTCACCACTGCGACCTTACCCTGAAACCTGCCTGATGCCATACGGTCGATGTCTCCTCGCAGGGCAGCCACGAGCCGCCCCGCTAGTCTGATGCGCCTGGCGGGTTCGATGCCGTAGCCGGTCGCACTTGCGCGGCGCGGCGGCCCTGGAAGAAGCGGCTGAGCATGGCGCCGCACTCTTCGCCAAGCACTCCCGCCGACACCGCCACACGGTGGTTCAGGGCGGGGTGGTTCAGCACCTGGAGGGCGGAGCCGCAGGCACCGGCCTTGGGGTCGGCCGCGGCGTAGACCAGGCGAGCGATGCGCGCGTGCAAAAGGGCGCCGGCGCACATGGCGCAGGGCTCCAGCGTGCAGACGAGCGTGCAGCCGAGCAGGCGGTAGTTGCCCAGGGTGCGGCCGGCCTGGCGCAAGGCGACGATCTCGGCATGCGCGGTGGGGTCTGCGGTGCGAAGGACCTGGTTGTTGCCGCGGCCAAGGACCTCGCCCGCGGCGGAAAGCACGATGGCCCCGACAGGGACCTCGCCGGCCTGCTCGGCGGCAAGAGCTTCGGCGAGGGCGAGACGCATCCAGGCCTCGTTGGTGTGCTCATCGAGCGCGTGGTCGTGCGGGAGGAGGCTCATCGCTGTCAGCCGAGGTGCTCGCCGGCTTCGCGTGCGAGCCCTTCGAGGAAGCTCCGGAGGAGCTCGATGCGGGGCTGGGCAAGCACGCGGGCGGCAGGGAGGCGCAGCTTGCCGGGAAGTGTGTCCAGGGCTGTCTGCAGGGAGCCCTGCGCGTCGGTGAACCGGTGAAAGCGGGTGTCGCTGCCGATCTTGGAGGCGGTGCGCAGGATGCCGACAGCGCCGAGCTGCTCCAGGATGTCGGCGTCGCGGAGCAGCGTGGCTTCGGGGCTGGTGGGCTCGTCGCCGGGCTGGTGTTCGCGGACGCACTGCAGCACCGCGTCGACCTTGCCCTTGGGAAAACCGACGTGCTCGAGGAGCGCGGGCGCCTGCCGGCAGACGTAGGTGACGTGATTCCAGGTGGTGAGAGCGTGGGGGTCTTCAGGGCGGTGCCCGACGAAGACGCCGAGGTCATGGAGGAAGGCGGCCGCGAAGACGACGTCATCGTCTAGCTCCAGGCTGGGGCCCGCGGCGGCGATCTGCTGTGTGAGGCCGTAGAGGCCAGGCTGGTGACCGTACTTGTGGACAGGCCTGGCTTGCTCCTGCACGTACCCGGTCAGCCTTTCGCGCCAAAGGCCCTGGTGACCGCTCATGCCCCGCGGACCTGCGGTTTGGCTTCAGGTCCGAAGAAGCGCTCGATCTGCGCGGCAAGCTCACGGAGCTTCACACGGCGCTGCGCAAGGCCTTTGTCGTCGAGGCCGAAGCCCTGCGTCCAGGCCTCCTCGATCACGGGAAGCACGCGCTCGGTGGTGAGGTCGGTGGTGGGCCAGCTTTTGAGGGTGGCGAAGATGTCGGCGGCCTCGGTCTCGTACTCATCGGCGGGGGAGCCGTCGGCGATGAAGCCTTCGACGTCGGCGGTGGCGACGAGCTCCTGGATGGAGTGGAGGTCGGGTGGGGGCGGCCAGGATTTGTCGGTACTCATGGTG
>CAXTRM010000010.1:4515-32689 GCA_964246625.1 uncultured Acidobacteriaceae bacterium | reverse complement strand
GGTGAAGTGATTGAGGTGGGTCTGGTGCGCTTTTACATGATGGAGCTGGTGGGTACGGGAACGGAACTCCACTCCACCGGGCGTGTTGCCGTGTTTGCCAATTCCGTTCTGTTTCAAACAGGAACGCCGATCTACAAGCAGATGCCTGGAACGGAATATGCCTGGCATGAACTTACGGCCAAACTGAACCCTGGTGCCGATCCGCAAAGCGCGGCCGAAGCGGTCCTGGCGATCATACGCGGAGTTTACGCAACGTATAGCAAGGAGATCCAGGCACAGCACCAGCAGGTCGAAGCCTGGATGGGGACGGCACTGCCTGCGCCACAGATCGAATCACGGCTGCAGCTGACCGATGGTGGGCTGCAGTTTGCCGTGCTCTTTCCTGTGGAAATCAGCCATGCGGCGGACGTCGACCAGCGCATCGCGGAAAGCCTGTTGGAGGCCATGCGCAAGGACGGTCCCATCAAGGCCGGCGTTTCGGACCTACCGATGATCAAGGCCTCGGTGAAGAGCTAAAGGGTAAAGTGAAGAGGCCTTTCCCCAGCCCGAGGAAAGGCCCCTACGTATTCGAAGAGAGAGAACGCTTGAGGCCCTCAGAAAAACCAACGGCGTGCTCTCGGCTTCTTTTTTCATGGACGAGAGTTCGCGAGGCAAGGACTACACAGGCGACGGGAATAAAAGCGGTCGTGATGACCTGAAAAAAGAGCGGTTCTGTGTTTGCTTATGCAACATGGCCCGGATTTGTCGTTCTATCCAGGAGCGTGGACACAGAGCAGGTTTGGATCTTTCCGCCTGGCTTGTGCTCTAGCGGGGCTTAGGCCATTACGGGTTGCGCATGGTCTCGATACCGGGTGGCAAGCGATCCGACTTGCGATAATGGCGAAGAGGGCCTTTCTGTCCAAAGCCATGCCAGAACCTACGACTTTGCAGCACAGGCTCACCGGCTTGCAACGACTGCGCATCAACCCTACAGAGCTCACGAAGGTGACCGTGTGTACCCGGCCGTTCCGTGCCCAGGGACCACGCCTGGAGGCGGAGCGCTTCGGAGATAAGCTGCTGGTCCACAACTACGGCCACGGTGGGTCGGGTTGGTCCTTGAGTTGGGGGTGTGCGGCTTTGGTTGTGCCGCTCGCCTTACAGGCAGGGGCAAACGAGGTAGCGGTGATCGGCTGTGGCGCCATGGGGCTTACCTCTGCGCTCGCCTTACAACGAGCCGGAGTCCGGGTGCGGATCTATGCAAGAGACCTGCCGCCGGCGACACGGTCTGCACGAGCCACGGGAACCTGGACGCCGGATGCTCGTGTGGCTTTGGAACGGAGCGTAACGCCTGGCTTCGCCGAGCAGTGGGAACAGATCGCGCGATGTTCCTATGCGGCCTATCAGGAACTGCTGCAACTGCCCGGTACCCCTGTCGAACTGCATGACCGGTACACGCTTTCCGAGCGACCGCCTGATCAAGCCTGGGCAGAAAGGGTGCGGAACGACGCGGTCGGGTTTGCGCGGCTGGAACACCGCATCGAGGACCTGTATCCAGCGACCGAAGACTTTGGCCCTCGAATGCATCCATTTGCAACCGCTTATTGCCGGCACACGCGCGGGTACCGCTTCCATATCGCGGGGTATTCCGAACATCTGGAAAGAGAGTTTCGTGCCCGTGGTGGAACGATCCATCAAGCGGAGTTCCACGCCGCTTCCGATCTGCTGCAAGTACCGGAACCAGTTCTTGTTCACTGTACCGGGTATGGGGCACGGGCGCTGTTTGGCGACGAATCGCTGACGCCCATCCGAGGGCAGATTTCGTGGCTGCCCCCGCAGGCGGATCTGCCGTATAGCCTGGTCTGGGAGGACCTGAATCTTGTTCCTCGAAGAGACGGTACCGTTGTGCAGTGGGGAGCTCAGGGCGATGCCACCGGATGGCAGGAGGCAGACGAAGAACCAAGTGCCGCGGAGGCAGAAAGCGCCTTGGCAAAGGCAAGGACACTCTGTGAGGGCTGGGTGGATCGACCTTAGTAAGCGGCCTGGGGAGCAAGCTAGGGCAGCTGCTTGTTGTTCTTTTTGTTACGGGTGTCCTTGGTCACGTGATTGAAGACGAACTCTTGGACGAAGTCGTTCATGGCATCACCGGCGATCGCAAGAATACTGTTTTCCAGGAAAAGGGTCGCGCCCTGCCGATCCGAGGCAGGGTAGTACAGGTTCGAGATCGCCCCCGCAGATAGATCACCCAGAACGCCGGCGAAGTTCGGCTGATTGCGGCCGTTGTCGCCTCGTGTAACGACAGCACGTGAGATGGCATACAGGAATCGGGAGCGCTTTGTTCCTGTTCCCTTATAGAAATACCGTGGGTCCTGGTGAAAGAGCGAGGGAAGAACCGCTCCGCCCATATACGTGCCGACAACGAGATTGCCGAGATCCGCCCCGTAGCGTTGGCCAAAGCCCGCTGCGCCCTGCCCGTACCCAGGAAAGGCGTTGGCGGCCTGCTGTATGCCCGCTGCAACGCCGACCAGCGCGAGATTGCCTGGATCTAGGACATTATGGGTCGAGAGCCTGAACTTCTGACCTGCTGTAAGCGGCGGTGCTGTCCAGTTGTAGCTGACAAAGAAATTTGGGAGGACACCAACGAGTCGCTGGTGCTCCTCGGTGTGCAGCTGCTCAAGGGCTGCCTGTTCCGGGGTGAGGGCGTCAACGTTGATGCTGACCGTAGCTAAGAGCAACCGGATGGGAGCAAGGTCGAGGCTGTGCCCGCTCACCAATGTGACCTCCTGGGTCGAGGTGGTAAACCCTGGAAGCGCCACCGTAAGCGTGTATGTGCCCGGGGGGACGTCCGGCACACGGAAGACGCCTACCTGATCGGAGACGACCTGCCGGTGCATCGAACCTGCACTGGACCTAAGCGAGATCTGGGCGCCGGCGATTGTGGATCCGTCCGGAGTAAGTACCTGGCCCGTGAGGCTGGAGGCCGCTGTCGCTGTCTGCGCCGTAAGGTCAGCATGCGGCAAAGGGGTGGCCGGCAAGGATTGGGCCACAACGCAAGGGGTTGACAGCACCGTGGTCAGCAGGCCAAGAAGCCGAACAACACAGCGCGCCGTGCAACGTTTCTCCACACACGGCGATCTGATCGGACTTCCCGGGCGATGTGCAGGGAGGTTCAAAACCGAGTTGATGAGGGAATCAATCAACGAGAATCAGCCGCCGTACCCGCCGTTCGCGTTGGCTTCTTCCTCGGTGAGCGGCCGACCACCGGCGAGTTCCCGTTTTACCAGCTCGCTCACTGTTTTTGCATCGACGAAAAGGCCACTGGCCATGATGCGCTGCTGCACAACGCGCATTGTGGGACCCATGTCTTTGGGGCTTGGGCGCTCGCCGCCGTTACCCGCAGCGACATGCTGTATGGCTCCACGCACGATCGGGAGAATGTCTTCTTCCTTGGCCTGCTGGGGGAGGTAGACCTCGATGTAGCCGATTTCGGCGCGTTCCTTTTCTGCGAGCTCCGGCCGGCCGCCCTTGGTGAACTGCTCGGCGGAGTCACGCCGCTGTTTGATAAGGGTTTGCAGGATGGACTGCTCTTCCTTGTCACTCAAGGGCTCACGCTTGTCTATCTCCTTGGACTTAAGGGCTGATTTCACCATGCGAAGGGTCGTCAGTTTGGCCTCTGCCCGTCCCTTCATAGCAGCTGTGATGTCGGTGTTGATACGGTCCGCAATGATAGGCATCGGAAACTCCTGTTGCTAACAGAGTATCGTGAGCCCCTCGCCCTGAGGGGCTGTTCAGGAAGTAGCGGATAGCTTCCAGGGTGGGCGACCGGCTAGCAGAGGCAGGAAGCCCTGACAGGTAACGTCGATAGAATAGTCACTATGATCCGCAAGACGCGTCTGTTTACTCCCGGCCCAACACCCCTTCTGCCCGCCGCACAGTTTGCGATGGCGGCTGCCGACATTCACCATCGGACACCTGAGTTCAGGGCTCTGTTCAAGCGTGTTCTGGCGCAGCTTAAGTTATTTGTCGGTACGCAGAACGACGTTGTGGTCTTATCCAGTTCCGGTACAGGCGCGATGGAAGCCGCGGTGTCAAACCTGACCTCCCCTGGAGATCGTGTGCTGGTGCTTTCCGCCGGCAAATTCGGCGAGCGCTGGGTGTCGCTTGCCAAGGCCTTCGGGTGCCCGGTTGATGTGGTCACAAAGCCCTACGGCGACACGTTCACCGTGGAAGAGATCAAGCAAGAGCTACGCCTCGAAACACGTGCCGTGTTCGTGCAGGCAAACGAAACGTCAACCGGAACTCGCCATGACATTCAGGCGATCGGACAGTTGTTGAAAGACGAGCACTCTGAGGCGCTGCTCATCGTTGACGCGATTACCGGCCTTGGGACGACCCACCTAGAGATGGACACATGGGGCATCGATGTCCTTATCGGCGGATCGCAAAAGGCTGTGATGATCCCGCCTGGCCTGAGCTACCTCGCGGTCAGCGAGCGCGCGTGGGACCGCATGGAAGCAACCTATAACCCGCGTTACTACTTTGATTTGCGCAAGGAACGCAAGAACGCCCGGAACGGAGAAAGTGCCTATACGCCGGCAGTGGCGCTCATTGCGGCCCTCGGGGCAGCGCTTGACTGGATCGCGGCCCAGGCTGCCACACCAGAAAGTCCCGAAGGTGATCTGGTGGAAGGGCGTAGGAAGTTGGTCAACAATGCGGAGGTAATTGCCTCCATGACCCGAGCAGCGATGCTGGCCATGGGATTGACGCTCTTTTCGCAGGCTCCCGGTGCCGCGGCAACCGCAGTGAACGCTCCACAGGGCGTCGACTCTGGTGTTTTCGTCAAGGCGCTCAAGGAGCAGTTTGGCGCGGTCATCACCAATGGCCAAGGGGAGATGAAAGGCCAGATCTTCCGGATCGCGCACCTCGGCTTCTTCGACTACATGGACACCATCGCCCTGATCGGGGCGTTGGAGCAAGTCATCGTCAAGAGTGTGCCGCAACTCAAGGTAACGTTTGGCACAGGGTTGATCGCCGCGCAAAAGGCCTATGTCGAACAGGTAAACCGCTAACACCTCCGTACCACTCCTTCCGCTTAAAAGGCAGACCTTCGGGTCTGCCTTTTGTTCTTGGGCGGTACACCGGCACCTGAAAGTTGCAACGTGAGGTAACCGGGATGAGGTGACTTCATGGAGTACTGTGGGATTCTTTTTGACCCTCGATGTGACCGATAACTTTCAGGAGTCTGGACCACGTCTGCTGCAGAACGGTGCAGTGAGGATCCGGGCAGGGCAGGGAGTCACACTTGCGGGTAGCCGCGAGCGCGACTTCCACCAGAGCAGCTTACCAGAGAGGTTTCGAGGTGCTTGCCATGTTTGTTCGTCTGCGTGTCGGGTATTGGAGTTTGTGTGGTTCGCTCTTTGCCGCAGGTCTATCGCTGCTAACCGGTTGTGGCGCAGGTGTGCTTGCAGGGCCCTCCCCAACGCCGGGATTCAAGGTTCAAGGCCGTGTGCACGGCGGCGCTTACCCGATCCAGGGTGCAACGATCAGACTCATGGAGACACAGTCGAACGGCGTGTGGAACGCCTCAACAGCAAGCTATGCCGGGACGGCCAAACAGCTGTTACAGACCACTTCGGACGGTAACGGCTCCTTCAGCTTCCCAGACACGGGTTGGAGCTGCGATGGAGGCCAGTACGCCTACATTACGGTGACAGGGGGTCACACGGTCGCAACGACGAACAATAATGTGATCCAGGTCGGCGTCATCGGGAGTTGCGCGAGCAGTCTTGCGACGAAGACGGAGATTGACAATGTTAATGTCTATATCTCTGAGCTGAGTACGGTGGCTGCGGCATACGCCTTGGGAAATTTCATAACGATCGATAACACCAATGCCGCAACCGGGCAGCAGATGGTACATATCACCGCCCCCGCGGCAAACAACAGCAGCACCCCAGGGTGTACAGGCTCCGGGTCCGCTGAACTACCCCGCTGACCTGCGCGCATGCGGGTTTGGCGCATGCCTTTCAGAACGCCTACAACCTTGTAGATCAGGTGACCTTCGGGGCAAATCAGTTCCCCACCGGAGCCGCACGTTCCACCTTGCCCAGCAACAGCCAGGCCGTTGTGCCCCAGGCTCAGATCAATACGCTGGGCAACATCCTGCAAAGCTGTGTCGACTCGGGTGGCGGCGCGGTGCAAGCGCTTGCCAGTTACGTTCCGGGTGGCGCCGGCAGTTCACGTTGTGGCGACCTGTTTTACTGGGCCACGCCGCAGAATCAGACCACCGTGCCTTCCAACACGCTACAGGTTGCGTTGAATATGGCGCGGTACCCAAACAATGACGTGGATGCACTCTTCCATCTGCAGCCACGCGCGATCTTCTTCACGCCAAGCATGGTCGCGGACACGTTGAGTTCGGACAATTCCACCTTGATGTCGTTCACCTTGTCCATTTTCTATAAGGGCACAGGCCTCACGAGCGACACAGGGATGCCCTACCCCGTGGACGTCGCTCTGGACGAGAACGACAACGCCTATGTGGCCTACAGCGGGGGTAACACAGGCACCACCTATGGCGCAGTGGATGCCTTTGGGCCAGACGGTACGGGCCTGTTTGCGGGCGCTCACCTGACAAAGATCCAGAATCCGGGAACGATCGCCCTGGACGCAACAGGGCAGGCCTGGCTTTCCAATGACGCCGCAAGTAACGGCAATGTGTACCAGATAAGGAATCCCGCAAGCGGCGGAACCTACGGCGCCATCGCCAAGACACTTACCGTGCCGAATGGATACGCCGCTGGTGTTGCCATCGACATGTCAGGAAATGTCTGGGCAGTCAGGGACGCTGCGAGCAGCCAATCGCTGTTCCGATTTAACGCGGCAAATACTTACGCAGTGGATCCCTTTACTGTAAGTCCTCTGCTGGGGACTGGGTCCAAGAAGATCTTCGTGGACTTTCGCCAAAATGTCCTCGGTGTGACCAGCAACACGGACCTGCTTGGGAAGGTGCTGACGACGGGGGCGACACAGGTCTTTCTGTTTCCCTACGCAACCGGTGGTGTGGCGACCCTGCTACACACCACAACGTTGAATGCGGCAAATGGCTATGGGCTCGCGATGAGCAACACAGATACGACCTACGTGCCGGTCAGCCAGGAGTTGGATACAGAGACGGGCTACTCCAATGGACAGATGGCAGCAAACGGCGCTGGATCTTACTCGGGGCAGTCTGACGTAAATGCGACGTACACCACGCCGATGGGCGTGCAAATGGACGGTGCGGGAAGCCTGTTCTGGTCCGACTACGAGAGCCTGGGCAAGATCTTCTGGATGCAGCCGTCGAGCGCAACATCGGTCTCTTCGGGAACTTTGACATCGTTTTCTCCGTGCTATGCGGCCACAGGCCAATGCAGCGGCGATGCGGCAGCTTACCTTCGCGGCATGGCCGTCGACAGTAGCGGGGCGCTCTGGTATTTGGCCGATGGGGCAACCGGGTACGTTGTGCAAACGCTGGGTCTTGGTGCACCAACCTATCCGCTCGCGGCCTATGCTCGCGGCGGCGTCGTTATCCAGTAACGGCTGACACGCTCAAGTGATCTGCGACCCAGACCTAAGCCTATCTGCAGGTGGATATGCGCACCTGTAACGCCAAGGTGGCAGCAGGAAAGGACCAGAGCGGCAGAGCCCCGGCTGCAGCGTGGGATTCCTTGAACGGGCCAGTTGTTCGATAACAAGTTGGAGCAGAGATGCTGACCGATCGCACCCGGGCCCCTTTCTGAAGCCTGAGTAGGGAAGGGACACCTCGGCCGCGTTCTGCTTCGAGTGAAGTCAGGCTGACAGCTGGCCTGCTCAGAGGTGTTACTTTGACGAATCGTTTTTGCAGAACTGTTGTACTCCGAACGGCTTTGATGCTAAGCCCTGGACCCGTGCTCTTGACCGGCTGCGGCGCAGGAATGGTGCAGGGAGCTTTGGAGAGCACTCCACCCGCCACAGCGCTCGCAAACGCCCACATTCACGGCAAGGTCCATGGCGGGATCTACCCGATTCAAGGTGCCTACATTGAGCTGTGGCAGACAGGCGTGGGCAGTTTGAACACCACCACCGGAAGCTATGCGCCCTCGTTTTACGGGACGACCTCAAACCCGAACTTCATTGCTTCTACCGTGTCCGCAAAGGCCGGTGATACCAGTGGCATGGCACCGGGCTACTTTGACTTCGGCACGCAAACGCTGGCCTGTACGCCGGGTAACTACGTCTACCTCACCACGACCGGTGGAGGTACTGTCGCATCAAAGACCAACAGCAGTGTCATCCAAGTCGCTCTGATAGGTCAGTGCCCCGCCACGGCGAAACAGGCAGCCTACTTCAACAATGTGAATGTATATCTTTCCGAGACCAGCACGGTAGCTGCGGCCTACACGCTGGGCAACTTCATAAGCATCGATACCGATCCGAAGACCAATCTGCAAAGGGTCAATATTGCTGCCCCCGCGAACAACACCTCCACAGGGGCATGCACTGTAACGAACGGAACGATGACCTGCACCGCAGCAGGGTTGGCGCACGCCTTTGCGAATGCAAGCAACCTCGTAAATTTCGTCACCTTCGACGGATCCTTCCCTTCCGGGGCTGCACGTGCCACACTCCCTGGCAACAGTCAGGCTCTTGCGCCGCAAGCGATGGTTAACACGCTCGGGAACATTCTTCAATCGTGTGTGGATTCAGGGCCGTCCACCGTAGCGTCTCCGAGCAGCACGTGTAAGACACTTCTGGGGTACGCACCCACATTGTCAGGGACGGCGCCCACGAACACGTTGCAGGTAGCCGTGAATGTCGCAGGGAATCCTACCTACAACGTGAGCACGTTGTACTCCTTGCAATCGGCCAACTCCCCATTTACCCCCATGATGACCGCGGCACCTACCGCGTTTAGTCTCGCGATCTTCTATCCAGCGGCCGCAATAGGAGACAAAACATTCACAGCGCCGGTGGATGTGGCACTGGATGCGCAAGATAACGTGTATGTTGCGTATTCCCAGGTAGCAAATGGTGCAGTGGCTGAGTTGAGCGCTGCAGGAACGCCTGTCTTCTCCGGTGCCACGCCTTTGATCGCGGCATCGCTGACGAACCCGGCGACCCTCGCGGTGGATCCCTCCGGCTACATATGGGTAACCGATGATTCTGCTACTTCGGCCGTGAACAGCGCTGGCAATGCGTTTGCGTTCAATACCAGCATCACATCGACCGGAACCAGTATCGGGAAATACAACCAGCTTCGTACCGTTCCGTTCGGGAACGCCTCGGGAATCGCCTTCGACGCGTCAGGAAACACCTTCATCACCCGCGATGCCACAGACAAGCACGTCAACGACTACTTTTACGCCAGCGGCAATACCGCTTATACCCAAGCTGGTACCTTTACCGGGGCGACGCTTCTGCGAGCTCAGGTAGACGCTTACGGCACCTTCAAGGCAGTGGGCGATAGCACTTTTCTTACCTACGCACCGCTGCCATGCAACGCGGGCTCCTACGTGGACAGCTGGACCACTCTGGATACAACAGGCGGGCTGGCGCTGGCTGTCGACAACAGGGCCAATAACTACACGGCGTTCCTGCCGCTGTCGAAGGAGCTCTCGACTGCCAGCGTGACCTCAAACGGCACGCGGCGCTGCTGGACCGCGACAACAACCAACAACAACTCCGCAGGCAGCATGACCAACCAGTCCATTCCCGGTGCAGCAGCCCTTGACGGAGCCGGCAATCTCTTCTGGGCTGGTACGAAAGGCAGGCTGTACTCCTACCTGGGAGCCGAATCGCAGGAGACCACCAGTGGCGGAACGCTGGGCGGCACCGCGACGTTCTTCTACCCCTGCCTGCTGGGAAGCGCCACCTCCTGCACCTATGCCACTGCGCTCGCGGGCATGGCGGTCGATAGCTCCGGCGCTCTGTGGTACAGCGCACCCAACGTTGGTGGGTCTGCATACCTCGTGCAACACTTCGGGTTGGCGGCGCCGACGTGGCCCTTGCTGGCCTATGCTCAATCGGGCGTGTCCTTCTAGAGCAGCCAGCAACCGTCAGGCGGTGACCGTCAGGTCGCCGCCTGCGCTTTTCCGCATTTTCCACGCCGCATGTCGTGGAAAACGCCTGAAGAGCTTACCCTAGAGCCACCATGGCTGCCCTTTCAGCGCCCGCTCCCTCAGGTGAGGGCCTTCCTTCCTCAGTTCAAACTGAGGTAACGGTGCTTGGCGCCATGCTGTTGGACGCCGTTGCAATCACCGATGCCACGGCGAAGCTGCATTCGGAGGACTTCGCCCTCGACTCCCATCAAAGAATTTATAGGGTGATGACCGACCTGCTCGCGCAAGGTCATGCCGTTGACCTCATTACCGTGATGGAAGCGCTGAGTCGCCGCAAAGAGCTCGACGCGGTGGGAGGTGCGGCGTACCTCGCCTATCTGACCGAGGGAATCCCTAGGAATCCGAACATCGAAAGCTATGTTCGGATCGTCAAGGACAAGAGCTTACTGCGTCAGCTGCTGGGCATCTTCCATGATGGGATGACGGCTGCGTCCGATCAGAGCGAAGACGCCACGCAGGTCCTGAACGATGTGGAAGTCAAGCTCGCTGAAGTGGCCGACTCTGCCATTCAGCGTGGCTTTGCTAACATTCCGGAGATTGTCGCCAGTTCCTTTGGTTCCATCGATGCGCTATATGAGCAGGGCCGCGAGGTCACAGGACTCGCCACGCATTACATCGAGTTCGACAAGATGACGTCCGGGCTGCAGGACAGCGAGTTGATTATCATCGCCGCCAGGCCTTCCATGGGTAAGACCGCGTGGGCCATCAATATCGGGCAGAACTGCGCGGTCCGTGATGGCAAAGTGGTCGCGATCTTTTCACTCGAGATGTCCAAAGAAAGCCTGCTGCGCCGCATGCTCGCGTCGGAGGCCATGGTAGGCAGCCGCAAGCTGCAAACGGGATTCATCCCGCGTGAGGACAAAGGCAAGCTGATCGCGGCACTCGATCGCCTGATGAATTCGAAGATGTTTGTGGATGACACCCCGGGAATCACTTTGGCGGAGATGCGCGCGAAGTGCCGTCGCCTGATGCAGCAAGAGAGTGGCCTCGATCTCGTCATTATCGACTACCTGCAATTAATGACAGGTTCCAGCAGCGGCGGGAAAAAGGGTGGCTTTGAGAGCCGTACACAGGAAGTTGCGTCGATCTCTCGTGGGCTCAAGGCCCTGGCGAAAGAGTTACGTGTTCCCGTGATCGCGCTGTCACAGCTTTCGCGTGGCTCTGAGCAGCGCACAGGGGACAAGAAGCCACTGCTCTCCGACCTTCGGGAGTCAGGCTCGATCGAACAGGATGCCGACGTGGTGGCCTTTATTCATCGTGAGGAGTACTACGATCGCGAAAACGAAGATGTGAAGGGTAAGGCAGAGATTATTATTGCCAAGCAGCGTAACGGTCCAACGGGCTCTGTGCACATGGCATACCTGAGCGACTACACGCGCTTTGAAAACTTGGCGAGCGGAGACGACTTCGGGGGCGGTGATGCGTACTAGCATCGGCCAGAATCTCTGATAGTTTGCTACACTTTGCCATTGTTTCTACCCCAGGAGAAGGCAGATGATGTCAGGAAAGTGTCTGCATCGTGTTTTGCTGTGCTTGGTTTTCTGTGCCTTTGGACGGGACGTCGTTCTGTCCCAGCAAGCGGCCAAGCCCGCAGCACCGGCCCGCATCAATGGCTTTGAGCCGAAATGGTGGAAGCAAGCGGTGGTCTACCAGGTCTATCCACGTTCTTTCAAGGACTCCAACGGGGATGGTATCGGGGATCTGAACGGGGTGACCGAGAAGCTGGATTACCTGCAGCAACTCGGCGTCGATGTGATCTGGTTAAGCCCGCACTACGATTCACCAAACGCCGACAATGGCTACGACATCCGTGATTACCGGAAGGTCATGACGGAGTTCGGGACCATGGCTGACTTTGATCGGCTCCTGGCAGGTGCGAAACAGCGGCACATGCGACTCATTGTGGACCTGGTCGTCAATCACACGTCGGATGAGCACCAGTGGTTTGTGCAAGCTCGATCTTCCAAGGCCAACCCCTACCGTAACTTCTATATCTGGCGTGATGGCAAGCCGGACTCTTCTGCCCCGCATGGATTCGCTCCGCCCAACAACTACCCAAGCTTCTTTTCCGGGTCGGCCTGGCAGTTCGAGGACAAGACGAAGCAGTTTTATCTCCATCTTTTCGCAGGCAAGCAGCCAGATCTGAACTGGGACAATCCCGCGGTTCGGAAAGAGGTCTACGCCCTGATGCGCTTTTGGCTGGACAAGGGAGTGGACGGCTTTCGAATGGATGTGATTCCCCTCATCTCCAAGCAGCCCGGCCTGCCTGACCTGAGCCAAGAGCAGTTACGCTCCGGGGAGTTCGTTCACACGTTCGCCAACGGACCTCACCGCGATGAGTACCTGCAGGAGATGAATCGTGAGGTGCTTGCCCGGTATGACGACATGACT
Source organism: uncultured Acidobacteriaceae bacterium (assembly GCA_964246625.1). Lineage (GTDB taxonomy): Bacteria > Acidobacteriota > Terriglobia > Terriglobales > Acidobacteriaceae > Granulicella. The sequence goes on along the minus strand of CAXTRM010000010.1, from coordinate 20,183 downwards.
GTCGGCGAGGCACTGGGTGTCAGCTTGAAAGAGGAGCCGAGCCTCGTCGATGAGACTCGCCATGAACTGAATATGGTTTTCAACTTCGATGCGATCCGTGTGAACCGGGGGAATGGGTACACCGAGCGGAAGTGGACCTTGCCTGAGCTGAAGGCGATCTACGATGGGCATGCTCGCGACCTTGGAAAGGGAAGCTGGGATACCGTGTTCCTCTCCAATCATGACAATCCCAGGCTGGTTTCCAACTTCGGCGATGACTCCCCACAGTTTCGGGCAGCTTCAGCCAAGATGCTTGAAACCATGCTGCTCACCTTACGAGGAACCACCTTCCTCTACCAGGGGGATGAGTTAGGGATGACCAATTACCCATTTGAGAAGCTGGAGCAGTTCAACGACATCGAGGTAAAGAACGCGTACGCGGCGCATGTGCAGACAAAGGAGATCTCGGAAGCGCAGTTCCTTGCCGAATCCCGACGTTTCGGTCGCGACAACTCCAGAACTCCCATACAATGGGACAACTCAGCCAATGGAGGCTTCACCACGGACAAGGCGACACCCTGGTTGGCTGTGAATCCGAACTACAAGACGATCAATGCCGCCGAAGAACTGTCCAATCCAGAGTCTGTGTATCGCTTCACGCAGAAGATGATCGCGTTGCGCCATGCCCACCAGGCGTTCACCTATGGGGACTATCGGGATTTGAGCCCCCAAGATCTTCAGGTGTTCGCGTACACACGCACCCTGGACAAGGAACGATTCCTCACTGTACTGAACTACACCGGGCATGATGTAACCTACACCCTTCCCGAGGGTGCCAAAGCGGGCCGCTTGGCAATTGGAAACCTGCCGGCAACGCGGGAGGAACGCAGTGGCACCCTGCACCTGCGGCCCTGGGAGGCAAGGGTGTACCGTTTCTAGTTTGTGTGCAGGGCAAACCTGAAAGGGGGAGCTATGGAGCGGAGCCTGCAGGGTTCCGGTACCCTGTCCTAGATGCGTTGGAATGGCTTTCTGATCGGTCCTGCCCAGAGGGTGGCGGCAACATTGTTGCTGGTTCTCCTTGCGGAGTGTCTATGGACTATCGATCATCAGCCGTTGAACTCGGATGACTACCGATACGCGCATTGTGGGCGCGAGATGTGGGAGCGGCCCTCCCCGCTGCAGGGCTACTTCACCACGTGCGGCAACCTTGACGGGGACGGCACCCTGGCTTACCGCGTTGCAGGGCTGCCATTGACGGTGCAGCGCTGGACGCTGCTGGCCATGGACCATCTTCGCAAGCCGGAAAATCGAGAGCACATCGGCACTTCACTACAAGGGACAACCTGGGAAGCCAGACACGAGTTGCTGTATGTGAAATGGCTGATCCGGCTGCCCTTTGTGCTTTTTGCGCTCTGGCTTGGGGGTGGCCTCTGGTGGGTTTGTCGACGCCTGTATGGGAACGCAGGTGGAGCTCTCGCCCTGTCGCTTTACGTTTTCTCTCCCACCCTGGTGCAGTACGCCACAACGCCGAATAATGAAATCCTGGCGCTTTGGGGGCTGTACGGGCTGGTGTACACCGCCATTGGCGTCGCCCATGCGCTCCAGGGTCCCCGGCGTAAATGGAAGCCCCGCATCCTGCTGCTCACCGTAGCTTTGGGTCTAACCGCGGCGGCACACCTCCTAGCGGCAGTCGTTGGTTTCCTGGCGGGGCTGGCCTTTCTTTACTACCTGGCGGACCGGCGGCGCTCCTATGTGGCGCAGATCATGATCTACGCGGCCCTGGGTGCCGCGATTGTGTTGTTTGCCAGCTTTTCCTTCCGTTTGTCGGCCTACAGCTATGTGTTTACCGGGGGCGCCGCGCGCTTCTGGTTTTCCCTGGAAGCCGGGAAGCAGTTTGCGCGCCACCTTGTGAACGCCCCCGTCCTGGTTGCCTCGGCGGTATCCCTGTTGTTGTACTCTGTTGCGCGCCGCTCCCGTTATTTCGGCAACACAACGCCACTGCTCATGGTGTTGGCACTGGTATCGCTGTTCACCACGCAGGTGATCTCCGCGCCATGGCTTTGGGCCCTCCCTTTCCTGTTTACCTTTATCGGGGGCGTGTTTTCGGATGTATTGGAGACCAAGCAGCGCAAGATCTTTCTTCTGCTCTCGGGAGCAGTCGTTGTGGCGCAAGCGGTGCTTTGCTGGATGACTCTTTCCAGCTCACTTGTTTAGGTCCGCTTTTACTTCTGTGTACAGCGTCTGCACCTTCGCAGGTCCCGTGTGCAACGAAAGAATTAGGGCGGTCCCGTGAGCTCGTGTCATGCTGAAGAGAGCCAAGCAGACAGGTACCCCGCTCTTCTCCGAGCAGATGAGGCCGTTCACGTCGTGACCACGTTGTTTCCGCAAGCCTGCCGTATGTTCCATTCCAAGCTCTTTCGCTTCAGCATGGTTGGCCTACTTGGAGCCGCTGCCGTTTTTCCCGTAACTGGATGTAAGAGCCACCGGCTTATGAGTGTGTTTCATCATCGGCGAGCGAAATCGCAGCCGAATACAGATGAATACAGTGACAACCTGCAGCAAATCGTCTCATCACCCAAGATGGCACAACTGACGTGGAGCGACTTTTCTGACGATCAAGCCACCGTGCAGAAGTTCTACGCCGATCGCAACTGGGAACTGGCGTGGACACGTGATGGAAAGCCAACCAAGACCGCGACAGCGTTGATCCAGCTCTTTACAGAGGCCGACAAGAAGGGTTTACGCCCCGAAGACTACGACGGCCAGCACTGGCAGGAGCACCTGCACAGAGTCAATGCCGCGCCCAAGGATCAAGATACCCTGGCGCAGTTCGACGTAGCCATGAGTGTCACTGCGATCCGCTATCTCAATGACCTGCACTTGGGACGCATCAATCCACAATCCTTGAACTTTGACATCGATGTTCCTGCCAAGCGCGCGGGTTTCGATGTAGCGACGCTGCTGAACGATCAGCTGGTGGATGCGGACGATGTTGGAAGTGTGGTTGAGGGTGTGGAGCCGCAGAATCCGCTCTACAAAGCGACGGAAAGCGCTCTGCCACACTACCTGGAACTGGCCGAAACCTCGGGCAGCACAGCGGCGGTGCTACCGGGGGTGGGGAAAGCTGTTGCTCCCGGAGATACCTACCCCGGTGCCGAAGCCCTAGCGCAAAGGCTGGCACTTGAAGGTGATGGTACCCCCCAGGCGGCAGGTACCCGCTACACCCCGGAGATGGCGCAGGCTGTGCAGCACTATCAGGGTCGAGTCGGCCTTACTGCCGATGGAAAGCTGTCCCAGGGAACCCTCGACGCGCTCAACACACCGCTGAGCGTGCGTGTGCAGCAGATCAATGATGCGCTGGAAAAGTGGCGCTGGTTGCCGGACCAGTACGTAAAACCACGCGTTCTGGTGAACCTGCCAGAGTTCTATGTACGAACCTACAACCCTGGTGGAGACCTCGCTTTCAAGATGAAGGTGGTGGACGGGGAAGCGAAAGGGAATCACGACACCCCGGTTTTTGTCCGGAACATGAAATATCTGATCTTCCGGCCTTACTGGAATTTGCCGGTGTCGATCGTGAAAAAAGACCTGATGAAGCACCTGGGCGGGGGCAATGGCTACCTTGAAAGCCATGGCTATGAGGTGGTGAACACCGCGGGACAACCTGTCAACGGATGGAGTGCGAGTGACCTGGAACACTCACGTTATCTGGTTCGGCAAAAACCAGGGCCCAAGAATTCACTGGGGCTGGTCAAATTTATGTTCCCAAACGAGTATGACATCTACCTTCATTCGACACCGGAGATGAACCTCTTCAATTTGGCCCGGCGAGATCGTTCCCACGGGTGCGTGCGGCTCAATGACGCCGAGAAGATGGCCAACTGGGTGCTGGAGGGTCAAGGCGACTGGGACGCAAACAAGATCCACGAAGCCATGTTCGGGCAGCCGTTGCAAGGCGACGACTCGGATGCGAACACCGATGCTCAGAAAGCGTCTGCAGCTGATCCGGACTCCGGTCCTACGTCCACAAGCGATCAGGTGAAGGACAACAAACAGGTCAATCTGAAGACGCAATTACCGGTCGTGATTACTTATCTCACAGCAAATGCGGATGAAGACGGCAGTGTGCACTTCTTTAGCGACATCTATGGTTACGACAAGGCACTGGAAGACGCCCTGGCGAAACCAAGACCGTACAACCGCAACCCCGTCAAGATCGACCCCAAACTCACTCCGGGCGAGACGGAGTAGCCGCGAGTCTACCCAGGGACAGAGAAAGGGCCAGATGTTTCAATCTGGCCCTTTCTGCCTTTACTTATCCGCAGGTTCGGTCATCTTCTCGTGCATCTTGGCAACCAGCGCTTCTGGGGCAAGTCCGGCCAAAGCACCCTGAATCTTGACCCCCAAGCTGGCGGCATAGACATGCTCCTCGCCGCTCATCAGGGCATGAAAGCCCTGTTTGGCCACCTCATACGGATCGGAGTCCTTCTTCCCTGTGGTCCCCGCTTTCGAGTCCCCCAGATCGGCCCGTTCGAAGAAGTTCGTGTCTGTCGGCCCGGGTTGAAGTGCCGTTACGGTCACACCGGTTTCCTTCAGTTCATACCGTAGGCTTTTGGCAAAGGACAGATCAAAGGCCTTCGTCGCAGCATAGACGGCCTCCTTTGGAGCTACCATCTCCGCTGCAATCGACGACACGATCAGGATCTTGCCCTCGCCCTGAGAGACCATCATCCTGGTCGCATACTTGGCCATGTGTACAGTGCTTTCACAGTTAAGGCGAACAATGTTCACCTCTTTTTGGAGGTCGGTATCCACAAACAGCCCACCGACGCCCACGCCCGCATTGATGGCAATCGCGTCAAGCTTCCGCCCTGTCGACTCAACCTGCTTCCAGAACTGCGAACAGCCTTCGAAGGTGGCAAGATCAGCCTGAACAGGCGTCGCCTGCACGCCTAGCGCGTTAAAGTCAGATGCGGCACGCTGGATCCCTGCGGTGTCTTCCGCCCCAATCACAAGGTCGTACCCATTCTCGGCGAAAACCTTCGCCAAGTTATAGCCAATCCCACTGGATGCGCCCGTTACCACTGCCAGTTTGTCTGCCACGGCTCTCTCCCTGCCCCGGCCGTCCGGCCCTGAGCTCATAGTCTGAGATGCTCGGGTGAGCTTTCAAGAAGAGTGCAGGAAGAAGCTGAACGACCCGAAAGCGACATAGGCTGAGGCTGGCCGACGGTCAGTTGATGCGTTCGAACGGGGCACATGGACAGGTGCCTGCTGTTTTGGTGCCGAAGAAAGGACTCGAACCTTCACACCCTTGCGAGTACATGGACCTGAACCATGCGCGTCTGCCAATTCCGCCACTTCGGCTCACCCGCCGATGTTTCAACATCCGCGTCGTGACAACTTAGTCTCCCAGACCGCAACCGCGCTGTCAAACGTGCCTCGAAAAGTTACACTGGATGTGCGATCGCCTCTCGTCGCATATAGGTCCGTACTGCCGGCCGAGTCAACCCCATGGAGCGCAGCATTGCATGACTGAATCCTTTAACTCGTTTCCTGCCTCGAACGCCATGATTCCAGAGGAGCTGGCCGTGGAGATCCGGCGCATTGCGCATGAGCTCTCGAACTCGCTCGAGGTCATCGTGCAAACAAGCTACCTGCTTTCCATGGCCGAGTTGAAAGAGCCTGCCGCAGAGTGGTTGCGCATGCTGGATTCCGGTGTGAACAAGGCACTGGAGCAAAACAGCCACCTTCGAGAGTACATAAAGACACATACTCCTCGTTAGGTCAGTCGCTTAGTTGAAGCGCGCAATCGCGGCAACGATCTTGTCCATGGCAACGCGATCCGACGGGATGCCCGGGTGGTGATTGTCCACCAGGATGGAAAAGGCCAGCATCTTGCCACTCGCACATCGGACATAGCCCGCCAGCGCCCGTGTTTCCCCAAGGGTTCCCGTCTTTGCAAATACGTGTTCCTTGAGGGGCGTTTCCGTGAAGCGCGGCGCGAGCGTCCCGTCCTTCCCGCCCACAGGCAGTGCTGCCAACCAGGAGGCAAACCAGGGCTGGGTCGAGGCATAGCTCAGCAGTTGCGTTTCGCTCTGTGGTGTGACCAGATCCTTTGTGCTCAGACCAGAGCCGTCGTATAGCAAGACTTCTTCACTGTGCAGACCCGCATGCACCAGCCATGCCTGTAATACGGCAAGTCCTTGCTTGGTCGTCACCCCGGAACAGGACGTGAGCTGACCCAGATGGTGCAAGAGTACCTCCGCATGGAGGTTTGCAGAGGTTTTCAACGTGAACACGACGTCCTCTGACAATGGGGCGGAGAGCTGCGTGAAGAGCTTTGCAGGCAGTGCCGGCCGGGAACATGGGGGAAGCGAACGCGTCGAGGCACCCCGGTCCACGTCGTCACGATCCGGTGGCACGACGCCCGTGGTAGGAGGAGCAACGTCTCGTACGGATGGAGCGTGCCGTGCTGTTGCGGCCCCGTCGACCTGGACGCCGGCTCTTGTCAACAACGTCCGGAGCGCTTCCGCGACGTAGGTTGCTGGCTGGGGCAGGGCGATGTGCTCCGTTTGCGGGCTGCCATTGCGAATCGAGCCAGTCAGCTTCAGTTCCGGAGGGGCAAGCCGCGTGAACTCTGCCTTTATGCCAGAAGGATTAGGCACGCCTGGCGGCAAGCTTTGCACCTCATCGATAACATTCAGGTAGGGAAAGACCTGATCCACGGTCGCTGAGGTGCCTGCTGAGGTGCCGGCTGAGGTGCCGGCTGAGGTGCCGGCTGCTGAGGTGCTGGGTGCTGCCGGTGAAATCTCCAGTCGCAAGATGTTGTCCTCAACAGAAAGGGCACTTGGGAGTGCACCGTATCCCCAGGGCAGATCCTCCGCTGCCCACCCTTCCGGAGGTGTCGTCCGCTCAAACAGGCTGTCATCTCCGACCACGTTGCCAGCTACCTGCTTGATGCCCCGCCCTTGCAGAGTCACCACCAGGCTCAAAAGCGTACTGGCACCGACCGCTTGCTGCTGCTTCGGCAAGGAATCCGAGCCAGACTGCCGGTATGGAAGATCGCTGGTCCCAAAGCTCGCATCGCCTCCGCCGACGAGGATGAGGTCGCCATGGACCACGCCGGTTGCGTGGTCAAGATCCCCGAAGATCTCTGTTGCCGAGCGGTAGTCAGGGCCAAGCAACGCCAAAGCCGCTGCCGTGGTGAAGAGCTTTGCCGTAGAAGCTGGACGGAAAAATTTACCTTCATCCAACCCGAAGACGGGCGCGCCTTCCAGGGTTGCCACAGCGATACCCCAGTGCGCCCGGGACACTGCTGGATTCTGCAGGAGAGTAGAAATCTCCTGAGCCATACCTGTCGCCTGCTGCGGTGGCGAGGCGGGAGGCCCCGGGGCAGCCTGGGATTGGGCATGGGTATTCGCTTGTCCCAAGCAGCCCACCCCTAGAGCGACAGTGAGCAGAGGAGTACGTCCGCGCATGGGCGCAGTCTACCGTACTTCCCCTCGTGCCTCTTTGCGGCACGTGCCTTGCGTCTTACCAACATGAGCTTTCTTCCGCGCCGACGATTTTTCTGGCAACTGCGCAGCCGCGTGCTGCCCTTGGGGGAGCGAACCCAGATCATGGCGATCGTGAACCTTACCCCCGACAGCTTTTCCGGGGATGGTCTGGCAGGTCGCAGGATAGAAGACGCGGTCAGGGCTGCTTGCCAAGCGTTTGATCAAGGAGCGGACATCCTGGATATCGGAGCGGAATCAACACGGCCGGGCGCGCAGCCCATCAGCGCCGCGCAGGAACAGGCACGGCTTATGCCGGTTCTCGAAGGTCTCTTCCGCGAACGACCTTCCGCGTTGGTTTCCGTGGATACCTACCATGCGGAAACGGCTCTGGCCGCCGCTCAGCTTGGTGCTGAAATCATTAACGACGTTTCCGGTCTGCAGTGGGACAAAGGTATGGCCAGGATGGTACAGGAGACCCGCTGCGGCCTGGTCCTGATGCACACACGGGGTCGTCCGACGGAATGGAAGGACCTTGCCGCCCAAGGGCGCGAAGTGACCTTGCGTGACGTGTTTCAGGGCTTGATAGAAAGGCTGGCCCTTGCGGAAATGAGCGGCATCCTCACGCAGTCCGTCGTCCTTGATCCTGGGTTTGCCTTTGGGAAAGTCGGCGAGGAGAACTTCGCTCTCCTTGCGGAGCTCGGACGTCTCCATCAGCTAGGCAGGCCGTTGCTGATTGGCTTGTCCCGGAAGGGGTTTCTTGGAGCGGCCGTGAGGAAAGTACAGGACGCCCTCGAGCCAGCGCCGCCCGACGTCGCGCGGAAGAATGCTACGCTCGCAGCGAATGTAGCGGCGATCCTCGCCGGGGCGCATGTGGTTCGCGTCCACGATCTTCAGGCAACGCGAGAGGCAGCGGCTATTGCAGATGCAGTGCTTGCTGCTGCCTGACACGTTCCCTCAAGTTAACGTGCCGTATTCGGGTTGGGAGGTACTTTGGCACCTTCTCGGCGGGCCTTCGCAAGGCCGATCGCGATGGCCTGCTTGGGGTTCGTGACCTTCTCCTTCGAGCGGCCGATGTGCAACTGCCCGCGCTTCATCTCGTGCAGTTCTTGGCGGACATCTTCACTGGCCTGAGGACTATACCTGCGCCCTGGAGTCCGCGTGCCTGGCGCTTTCTTGGCAGCGCCTTTGATCGGAGCGCTTTTACGCACCGCTTTCTTGGCCGTCACCTTCTTCACAGTCTCGTCTGCAGAGTGCTTCGCTGCGGGCTTGCTTCCAGCGGCGTTCACGTTAGCCCGCGTTCGGCTGGCACCCTTCTTCGCCGCTGCTGCCGTTGTTCCTGAAGTCCTTTTGGCTGGAGCTTTCTTCGCGGTTGTCATGACCAGGCACTCCTCATCGTAGGAGTACCGTTGCACCACTTTCGTTGCATACCTGTGGCTTTGGCGCTCTCCTCCACCTCTGCTCATCGTCTCCGTCGAGCCAAGATGCCCAGCACCACTGCTACGAGCGCGATACCCCAACCAGGAAGAAGGAGGCGCTGCCAGCGGTGCACGCGTCGTAGGTCGCCCTTCCGCCAAGCCGCGTAGGTGGCACTTAAATCTTTTGCCAGGCCCGGAATGGTGATTGTGGCGAAGTTTCTGGCGGGACCGGGGCCCGTCGGTAGCGATCCGAACACGCGTTCCGGTTGCGGTTCAGCCTCTTCACGGTCTTTAGGGATGGCCGCGAAGAGGGCGTTGACCTCCGAGTCTTGAGGATCATGGAAGAGGCTGGCATTCGCGGTGTTTGGAAAAAGCGTAGACCGCCCGGTAAGTTTCTTCTCAACGGCCGAAACAGGATCCTGGCAAACGCCCAGCGTGTAGTACCCCCCAAAGGGAAGAGTAGGTCTTTGTGCGTGTTGATGCATATACGCCAGCGTGATAAGACCAACCAGACGCGTGACCTCAATCGCTTGTGCGCCGGTATACGTGTGAGCATCGCGCCGGAGAACCCAGGCTTGGTCGAGAGTGTCCATGGTGCGCCACTCCGCCTTGCCGTCGACCCCGAAGTAATGACTTACGTCCGCGTTGAAGTGAGGTCCGCGGATATGCCACTCATATTCAGCATGGGAGACAGGCACTAACAGGGGGCGTGCTCGACGGAAGAGACCCTCTTGCGGCACCTCGATCTCCGTATTGATCCAAAAGGGCATCATGACATCCTTGCCCTTGTAGTGCAGATGGCCGAAGTTTGCGAAGTAGCGTGAATCCGTTACCGAAACATTGTGGCCACTCGCAAGCAGGAGGTTGATGAGCTGCTCGGGTGTGGTTGCATGCCCTTTGCCGTAGACGACGGAAAAGGGCGCCGCATTCGGCAGCCGATTGACGCTGAGGCGGTTCAGCACATCTGCAAGACGCTGCGACTCCGCGTGTTCCGGAGCGAGCTCGTTGGGCCCGTCGCCGCGCACCAGCTCATGCCCAAGAGAGGACAGCATGCCTTCTGTGGTAAACGGGGGCAATGCGGAGGGCTGATCCAAGGAGATGCTTTGGGCTCGATCGAGGCGGTAGGGCCCGAGGTCAAGAAAGATCCTGGTTTGCTGATCGTTCAGAGCCGTAACCGGAGCTCCCGGATGGACAGCACTTAAGCCTTCCAGTGAAGGGTTCTTCCCCAAGAACCTGTCGGCCACGCGAACCGTCGGATTGATCTCGCGCATGGTCCACCCTGGAAAGCGGTCCAAGCCTGTCCAGTCTTTTCCGAGAATGCGCTTCCGCAGTTCATCCATCAGCCGAGGCGTCAGCAGAGCGGGACCTTTCTTGCCTGAGCGCTCTTTGGCGCCTTCAATCTGCTGCAGCACCGACTCTGTGAAGCCCGGATCGGCAGATAGCTCGCGCATGACCTGCGACAGCAGGATCGTATTGGGTGGAAGTGGCTCCTCCGGAGCAGGGACGCGCGAGCGGCAACCGAACAAAGTGAGCACTGCTGAAAGCAAAGTGAGTTTCTGCGTCAGGCGCATAGGCCTATGATGCCCGGCTTTGCGGTGCAACGGCCAAGCGAACACGAAGCAATGATCTCGGAAACGAGGGTCTCCGGCACTTTCTGTTCAGCACTAGCAGGTGCCACTACAGTACAGTGAAGCCTCACAAGGATCCATCCCGGCTGACGCTCGGACGTTTACACCGATTCCAATTTTTTCAACACAAGCTCATTGAGCAGCGCGGGGTTCGCCTGCCCTTTGCTAAGCTTCATCACCTGCCCGACGAAGAACGCCGAAACTGTGCGCTTGCCCCCTTTAAACTGAGCGACCTGCGGCGCGTTGGCAGCGATGACCTGATCGATCATCGCTTCAATGGCAGAGCTGTCGGAGATCTGCTGGGGTTTATCGCGCTCGTAGATCCTGGGGAAGTCCTGGCCTTCGGCGAAGGCTGTGTCAAGCAGCTGCTTGAGCTGCTTGGAGCTGATCTCCCCGGCCTCCGCGAGATCCGCGGCAAGCACGATGCCCTCCAGCGTCACGGGTGACTTGGAGAACTCCTCTATCTCGGCGGCACGGAGACGGCCGGTGATCTCGGTAAGCAGGATGGATGCGACGCGGCGCGGACTTTTTGCAAGCTTGGCGGCAAGCTCGAAGCGGTCAGCAAACGTACGGTCGGCGGCGATGGTGGCAGCGTCCTGCGTGCTGAGGCCGTAGTCCGCGATGAGACGGGTGCGACGAGCTTCAGGCAGCTCGGGCATCGCGGCAAGGATATCGCGCTTCCATGCCTCGCCCATCACGAGCGGAGGGAGGTCAGGTTCCGGGAAATACCGGTAGTCGTGGGCCTGCTCCTTCGAGCGCATGGAAAAGGTTCGGCCCTCGGCGTTGTTCCACAGGCGTGACTCCTGCACCACACGGCCACCCTCCTCCAGGACCCCGATCTGGCGCTCAATCTCATACTCAAGGGCGGCACGGATGTAGCGGAAGCTGTTGACGTTCTTGACTTCGGCCTTGGTGCCAAAGGTTTCCGCTCCCTTGAGCATGACGCTGACATTCGCATCGCAGCGCAAGGAACCCTCTTCCATGTTGCAGTCGGAAACGCCTGTGTAGAGAAGAATCTCTTTCAAGCGGGTGAGGTACTCGAAGGCCTCGTCGGGAGTGCGGATGTCGGGCTCGGAGACAATCTCAATCAGCGGGGTGCCACAGCGGTTCAGGTCGATGTAGGTACGTGTGACCGAGTCCGCAAAACCGTCATGAAGGCTTTTGCCGGCGTCTTCTTCCAGGTGAAGGCGCGTGATGCCGATTGTTTTGGCGTGGCCGTCCGCATCCGCAACGGCGATTCTCCCAAACTCGGCGAGTGGCTTGTCGAACTGAGAGATCTGGTAGCCCTTGGGTGAATCAGGGTAGAAGTAGTTCTTGCGAGCAAAGATCGAGGTCGCATTGATGCGGCAACCGACGGCGCTGGCGGCGAGCACGGCCTTTTCGACAGCATCGCGATTGAGCACGGGCAGGGCACCGGGTAAGCCAAGACAAACCGGGCAGGTATGGGTATTGGGCTCGCCACCATACTCGTTCTTGCAGCCGCAAAAGTTCTTTGTTGCGGTAAGCAACTGCACATGAACTTCGAGCCCGATCACGGGCTGGTATTTTGCAAGAACCTCAGGAGACAGTGCTGCAGCGGCGGGCATGACGCAATTTTAGCAATCACGGGCCAATACTCTCCGGGCGTAGGCATCTCAGGCAACTGGAGCAAAGATGTCAAAAAAAGCGGACAGGGACGGCTTCTCTAAGCGGGAAGCACCGGAGCAAACACATGTTCGCCATAAACCTGGGCCGTCCAACGACGAGTCTGAGGAAGCTCCCGACAGTGAAACTTCGGGCCGCCAAAAGAGCCTGGCGCGGCCCAGTGCGGAGGAGATCTACGAACAGGTGGCGAGCAACGCCGAACAGGAGCTGGCGCGCCGCAGCATCTCCCTGGCGGTGTCCGGCTTCACCGGGGGGACCTTTATGGGCTTTTCGGCTCTGGGCGTTGGAATCATCCTCGCCGTCCTCGGCACAGGGCCTCGCGCCTTTCTGTTGTCCCGCATGTTGTACCCATTAGGATTCATTGTCGTCATCATTGGGCGATCACAGCTGTTCACAGAAAACACGCTTTATCCTGTGGCCCTGGTCCTGGCGGAAAAGAAGGAACTCTGGAACACCGTACGCCTATGGGCCATCGTTCTGCCTTCCAATCTTGCAGGCGCCCTGGCCTTTGCATCCCTGATCTCGCTGACGCATGCCGTCCCGACCCCGGTCGTCCAGGCCATCGGTCAGCTGGGTGTGGAAGCGGTTCACATGCCCCTACCCACCGTCTTCTGGTCAGGAGTTATGGGCGGCTGGATTATTGCAACCGCTGCCTGGATGGTGTCCGGATCGCACTCCGTAACTGGGTCGATGGCGCTGATTTGGTTGCTGACCTTTGTAGTGGGGGTCGGCAACTTCGCCCACTGCATCGCCAGTTCGGGGGAGATCCTCACCGGGGTGTTGACGGAGCGCATAGCATTAGCAAAATACTTTGGGTGGCTTGGCCCGGCTATTGCGGGAAACGTTTGTGGCGGAGTTTTGATGGTGACGCTGTTAGAGTATGGCCAAGCAATTTACGGGCGAGCTATCGAGAAGGAGGTCAACGCGGGATCGTCGCGAGTACGCCCTCACAGCTGAAAGCCGGAAAGACGGCAGTGGACAGTGACCCCTAAGCGTCATACCTCGAACATTAGAGATCGATTAACATTTCGGGTGAAGGCACAAGTGAGGCGTCCTTTTCTCAACGCACGCACACCGTCGGTGGCGCGCAACCTGCTGATCCTGAGCGATCGCGAAGCCATTGTGGCCCTTGCTCCTGTTCTTGAGGAGTTCGCTGACCGTTGTGAGCAGCCAGGAGCCCTGCATTGGCTGCCCTACTTCCTGGATCGGGAGGTCACCCGGCTCCGCGTTCCCTTCCTTGTGCTCTCCCTGCGCCGTGAAGCAACAACCAGCGCCGGTCTTCGTGCAGAAGAGATCGACGCGGTGGCCCTGCTCTTTGAGTACCGAGTGTTTGGCCTTCGCACGGGCATCGTAGCCACCGCGGATGCAGTGGGGTTTAACAGCATTGTCGCCCCTCGCGGCCGGCGAGCCCAGGTCGCCGTTACCGCCGCACAGGCGCTGGTGCAGCGCGGCGCATCAATCGTGCTTTCCACCTATGAAAGCGCAGACGAACCGGACGTGCGCGGGCTGCTCACCCACTGGCCCATGGTCTCCTGGGCCTGGAGAGAGCGGCGTGTGGGGCGCATACTCCAGCTTGGAAGCACGCTGGATGACACCCTCGCGCGCCTGGGCAAAGCGACACGCTTCAATTTGCGCTATTACCGCCGAAGGCTGATCAAGGATGTTGGCTGTGAGTACGTTGCCCAAGCCGCTCCCTATTTGCAACACGAAGACCTTCAGGCTCTCAATGCCTCTTCCCTGAATCCAGTAGAACCGCTGGAGTTTGAGCGAAGGGTCCTGAGCGCGTCAACGCTTCCGGGCAGCTATTTGTGCGGGTTACGAGCGTCGGATGGTCGTTGGCTGAGCTTGATTGGGGGATGGCGCCAGAAGGGGACCACGGTTCTGTACTGGCAGATGAACACGCTGGGATTCGAGAAGTACTCCCTTGGAACCGCGATGCGCTCCTTCTATCTGGAACACGAGATTGCATCTGGGGCCAAAAGGCTGCTCATCTATGGCGGCACCTCGCACACCATGCGTCACGCCTTTCAGGAAGAGCCCGTTGCTGATCTTGTTGTGCAGCGCTGGGGCTTGCGTGCCGCGGCGTTAAAAAGAGCCGCCCAGCTGCTTGGCTCTCCCCTGAACAGGTTCCGCCACCAGAATTTTGTCGCGGACACGCTGCGCAGCCCTGAACTGTGCTGGAGCTCCTGGGATGCTCTGGACTTCGAGGCGAACGAAGCGGTGTCAAAGCCGGCAGGATCCAGAAAAGTCGCCTAGTCTTTCCTGTTTTCATGTCGCCGCCTCCGGAACGGTAGAATCGAAGGTGCATGATTCTTCCCTTCGTCCGCGAGTTGATTGCGGAGCTGGAGAGCACAGATGCCTTTATGCGTGTGCGTCGTCACCTTGCCGGTGGCGCGGGCCGCCGCCGTGTCTCCGGCCTGACCGCCACGGCAAGAGCCCTGTATCTCCCTTTCTTTGTTCGCGCATCCCAGGCTCCTGCCCTTGTCCTCGTCTCTGACAACAAGGCTGCAGAGGCCCTCCATGTCGCGGTGCTGGCCGCATGCGACCTCACCGGGGCGTTGAAGCCACAGGAGGTCCTGCGGCTTCCTGCGCACGACGTTCTGCCCTTTGAAAACCTGTCGCCTCACGGCGAGATCCAGGAGCAACGCGCAGCGGCGCTTTGGAAGATCGCCAGCGGACAGGCGCGCCTCGTGATCGCGCCCATGGAGGCCGCGTGCATGCGGCTGTTTGGACGGGATCACTACGCTGCACTCGCCCTGGAACTGCGTCGAGGGGAAGAGCACATCCCCGACATGCTGATGGAGCACCTGCTCTCGGTGGGCTACACACGGGTCGACGTGGTGGAAATGCCAGGGCAGGTCACGGTTCGCGGGGGCATCGTGGACGTGTACGGCCCAGAGATGGAACGGCCTGTTCGTATCGACTTCTTTGGAGATGAGATTGAATCCATTCGGCGCTTTGACCCGGATACCCAGCGATCCTCCACGCCGATCGACCAGATCCTGCTTTTACCGCTGACGGAAACACCGGCGACCGAGAAGCTTTTGGAGGCCATCAACGCCCGCCTGACACGGTCCGGCACTGCGGGCGGTGCCCTGGAGGGTGGCGAGATGCCACGCGAGTTGCAGTCCCATGTGGCAGGGCGGGACGCCAACGCGACTATCTTTGCGGGTTGGGAGTTTTATGCGCCGGTGGCCGGCGCCAAATCCTGCCTCACTGAGCTGCTCGGTCCACACACGCGCGTCTTCGTGGAAGAACCGGCCATGGTCACCAACCAGGGCGAGCGCTGGTGGAACAAAGTCGAACAGCGACATGAGCGCTCCGGCATCGGCTCCCTTGTTCGCGCTGAGGATCTGTACCTTTCCCCGTGGGAACTGGAAGATCGCGTACGGCGCCTGCCCGGTTGCGATCTGGATCAACTCGGCGCAGTGGACGTGCTGGAAAGTGACACCAGTGAGGGCTCCGAGATCGAGTTCGCCACGCGCCCCACGCTTCGGTTTCACGGC
>CAXTRM010000010.1:702-4505 GCA_964246625.1 uncultured Acidobacteriaceae bacterium | reverse complement strand
CGCGTCATCATCGCTGCACCCAATCAGGGCGAAGTAGAGCGGCTGGCCGGACTTTTTCAGGAGTATGGCGTCGCCTACCGGCTGGGCTGGCGCGTGGACTCCACCGCCGGTGCTTCCGCCACGGTGTACTCGGAGTCCAGCTACCTCGCCGGGGACCTCCGCACACCGGTGATCGTGCGGGCAGCGATCGCAAATGGCGTGCAGGTGCTTGAGTTGGAGCCTCGAACGGGACGTCAGTTCGTGGTATTTGGTGCAAACGATCTCAGTGATGATGCCGATGTCACTGCGAGGCCGGTTCAGCGTAAATCCAAAACATCGGCGTTTGTCTCGGACTTCCGCGATCTCGCAGTGGGCGACTATGTCGTGCATGTCGAGCATGGCATCGCCCGCTATGAAGGGCTACGCTCGCTCGATCAGCCAGATGGCTCCGTGCTGGAGCTGATGATCCTCAACTTCGCCGAGGACGCGAAGCTGTACGTTCCCCTGACACGGCTTGACCTGATTCAGAAGTACCGCTCCTCCGAGGGCGGGCCTGCGCCTCAGCTGAACAAGCTTGGCAATCCGGCGTGGCAGAAGACCAAGGCGCGGGTCAAAAAAGCCATGCAGGACATGGCCGACGACCTGCTGAAACTCTACGCACAGCGTAAGTCAGCCCTGGGCTTTGCCTTCTCGCCGGACACGGCAATGATGCGCGAGTTTGAGGATGCCTTCGACTTCAACGAAACTGACGACCAGCTGAACGCCATCGCGGACATCAAGCGCGACATGGAATCCATGCAGCCGATGGACCGTTTGCTGTGCGGGGATGTGGGCTACGGCAAGACGGAGGTCGCCATGCGTGCGGCCTTCAAGGCCATCCAGGACTCGAAGCAGGCTGCTGTCCTCACGCCCACCACGGTTCTGTGCTTCCAGCACTTTGAGAGCTTCAAGAAGCGCTTCGCGAACTTCCCGGTAAAGGTGGAGATGATCTCGCGCTTCCGAACGCCGAAGGAGAAGAAGGACGTGCTGGAGCAGGTGGCCGATGGCAAGGTGGATATTCTGATTGGCACACACGCCGTGCTTGCGGAAAATGTTCACTTCCAGGATCTGGGCTTGCTGGTCGTCGACGAAGAGCAGCGTTTTGGTGTCCGGCACAAGGAGCGCCTGAAGAAGATGCGGGCTTCCGTGGACGTGCTGAGCATGAGTGCCACGCCGATCCCTCGAACCCTGCACATGTCGCTCGTTGGGCTTCGGGACATGAGCGTGATCGAGACTCCGCCCAAGGACCGTATGGCCATCCAGACCGTCGTCGCCAAGTTCGATGAAAAGCTCGTGCGCACTGCCATTGAAGTGGAGCTCGAGCGTGGTGGCCAGACCTACTTCGTCTCCAATCGCGTGGAAACGATCTATGAGATGGCTACAAGGATCCGGGAGCTCGTGCCGCAGGCGCGCGTCGCTGTCGGGCACGGCCAAATGGCCGAAGCGGAACTTGAACGCGTCATGCTCGGCTTCATGAACGGCGAGTTCGATGTCCTTTGTGCCACCAGCATCGTGGAAAATGGACTCGATCATCATCAACCGCGCCGACCGTCATGGCTTAAGCGAGTTGTATCAGCTCCGTGGACGCGTTGGGCGATCCAATCGCCGCGCCTATGCTTACCTGCTCATTCCACCCGAGCAACAGCTGACCGAGATCGCCCGCCGTCGTTTGGCTGCGTTGAAGGAGTTTTCCGATCTTGGCGCCGGGTTCAAGATTGCTGCACTGGACCTCGAACTGCGCGGTGCGGGCAACATGCTCGGTGGCGAACAAAGCGGTCACATCGAAGCGATCGGCTTTGAGATGTATACCCAGATGCTGGAAGAGGCTGTAAGCCGGATGAAAGGCGAGTCTCGGGAAGAGCGTCCCTCTGTCACAGTGAACCTCGGCGTGTCGCTGCGCATCGACGAAAGCTACATCCCCGAGGAGAACCAGCGGCTGCGCATGTACAAGCGCATCGCAGGCGCTGAAACGGACGCCATCCTCACGGATGTACGGGCAGAGCTAGAAGATCGCTACGGCAAGCCACCTGAAAGCGTGCTTCACCTGTTAGCGGTGGGAGAGATCCGGCTCGTTTGCGAGCGGCTGGGCATCGCCAACCTTGAGCGTAAGCGTGTGGCGTTGGAGGAGCCCAAGAAGCAGGCAACTGCCCCGGGCAAAGCTCCCGTCCGCACAGCCGTTCCGTCGAGGCCGTCGACCTGGGCCACTCCGTCCCGGTTCGGAACCGACCCACCCCGACCACAACAGCCGCTTGCTGGCCGCCATGGGCAGGCTCCTCATGTAGCGGCACTGAACTTTTCCGGACGTGCCGCGCTTGCAGGGACCGGTAGCAGCAACGCTGCCAAGGCGGTGCGGGAGGCAGTAGCACCTGCCCATGGCGCCAAAGCAGGGCAGATCAAGCCGATGCGGGACATGCTTTTTCTCAGCTTCAGCGAGAAGCTGCACGCTGCTCCGGCCGACGCAGGCAAGGGGGTCAACGTAGGCGCCCTCATGAAACTGGTAGGCCGCAGTGCAAAGGATGGCGCGCAGCTGACACCTCAGGGCGTCTTACGGTGGCCCTTACCAGGTGCCAAGGCTGAGGACGTCATTCGCGAGACGCGCGATCTGCTCGCGGCCCTGGAACTCGCGCAGACCTAAGAAGGCAGACGGAAAACTTCTGCCTGCTGGCGTGCACTTTACCTGCTTGCAGCGACCCAGCCAGCCTGTAGCATGGTTGGGTCGCACTCCGGTATTGCAGTGTGCCGGCGTACATGGAGGAATCCGTTTTGTCCCGTTATTCCAAGCTGTGCCTCGCCCTCCTTGCTGGTCTCTTCCTGCTTGCTTTGCCTGGTCAGGCCCAAACGGCAGCTGGACCGGTGCGGGTCGCCATTGTGGGTCTGGTGCATGGACACGTTGCGGGCTTCCTTCCAGCTTTGTCCCAGAGCCAGGACGCCAAACTGGTAGCCGTGGTGGAGCCGAATGCGGATCTGGCCCATCGCTATGCTGAGCGTTATAAGCTGCCGTCGAATCTGTTCTACACGGATCTTGACGCCATGCTGAAGGCGCAACACCCCGATGCCGTGCTGGTCTACACAACCATCATGGCCAAACGGCGCGTGATCGAAGAAGCAGAGCAATACGGCATTTCTTACATTTTGGAAAATCCCCGTGCCACCACGATGGAGGACGCCCTGGCGATCCGCCGGGCCGCGAGGGAACACCATGTGCATGTGCTGGTCAACTACGAGACCACATGGTATGCGAGCAATGCGGAAGCGCTTGCCGCCGCAAAGGGTGGAGAGTTGGGCACCATCCGCAAGGTGGTGGTACATGACGGTCACGAGGGCCCCAAGGAGATAGGCGTCGGCCCAGAGTGGCTTCCCTGGCTCACGGATCCCAAACAAAATGGGGCAGGGGCGCTCTTTGACTTCGGCTGCTACGGGGCAGACCTGATGACAGTGTTGCGCGGAGGGGAAGCGCCCCTTAGCGTCACAGCTGTGACGCAAACGGACAAGCCTGCCATTTACCCGCATGTGGATGATGATGCAACCGTGATCCTCCACTACCCGGGCGCGCAAGCCGTGCTGATGCCCTCATGGAACTGGAGCTTCGCCCGCAAGGACATGGAAGTGTATGGGACCAAGGGTTCCATGGTCACTGTCGCAGCCAAAGACGTGCTGGTCCGACATGCAGGGGAAGTAGCGCCCAAACAGCAGGCTGCCCCGCCCCTGCCGCGTGACGAAAGCACGTCACTCGACTACCTCACAGCCGTGCTCCACGGAACGGTCCAGGACAAGGGGGATCTTTC
>CAXTRM010000010.1:0-692 GCA_964246625.1 uncultured Acidobacteriaceae bacterium | reverse complement strand
ATCTTTCTGCTTTGGATACCAACATGGTCGTGATGCAAATCCTCACGGCCGCCCGGGAATCCGCCCAGACAGGGCGAACCGTCAGCTTGAGACCGCTGCCGCAGTAGGCCTTTCTGGAAACTCCTGAGAACGGGAAAGCTTCATTTAGACTGCAGTCTCAATGAAGCTTTTTTCCGCGATCGTTCTGCCTATCCTGTACGGAGGGTTGATGGTGTCCTCAGCCCAGCGTGTGTCTGCCGACGGTGCGGCGCAAACGCTCAGCTTCCTTTCCGATCAGTACTTCCAGCAGGTCTACTTTCACTTCTCTCCCACCGCCGGTACAAGCGCAGGGCTGCACGAGTACGACACGCAGCTTGAGGATTATTCCGCGGCAAACGTCGGGCGCGAGATCGCGGCGCTTCATCTTTGGGAACATAAGATTGTTGAACTTGACCCCAGTGCACTGGATGCCGAGCAGGTAGCCGATCGGGAGATCCTTCTCAATCAGGGCCGTTCCAATCTGCTGCAGCTCGAGGTCGTGCGGGGATGGGAGAAGAATCCGGACACCTACTCCAGCGGCGTCACGGGCTCCATCTTCACGCTGATGGAGCGGCCGTATGCGCCTGCGAACACCCGTTTGCGTGCCGCCATCTCGCGAGAAAAGCAGATGCCGCAGGTCTTCGTGGAGGCCCGAAAGAATCTAAAGAATCCGC
>CAXTRM010000009.1:5153-34365 GCA_964246625.1 uncultured Acidobacteriaceae bacterium | reverse complement strand
GACATGGGCACCGAGGGCGCTGGCTGCGCCGACGTCGCCGTGCGCAACGCCATCAATCACGGCCTCATCCCCGGCCCCCGCATGCGCGTCAGCTGCAACGCCATTGACATCAACGGCGGCCACGAGGACACCTCCGGCCTCAACCCCGAAGAGCACCTCCTCTCCAACGCCGACCGCGCAAACACCGCCGACGAGATCGTCGCGGTCATGCGCGAACAGCACAAAGAAGGCGCCGACTTCACCAAGATCTACGAGACCGGCCGCGACCGCCTCACGACGCAGAACGGCGAGCCAGTCTTCCAAACGCCCTTCCAGTACACCGAGGCCCAACTCGCCGCGGCCGTCGCCGAAGCCCACCGCACCGGCTCCCGCGTCGGCGTCCACTGTACCGGCGAACCCGGCGCCAGCTACGCCGTCGCTGCCGGCGTCGCCTCCATCGACCACGGCTACGACCTTTCGCCCGAAACCATGCGCCTCATGCGCGACAAGGGGATCTTTGCCGTCCCCACCTTCGCCATCAGCGAGTACTTCGGCCAACACACCGAAACCGCCGACCGCTCCCAGACCATAGAAAACGAGCTAGCCTTCCACGCAGCGGCCTTCCGCAAGCAGATGGCCGCGGGTGTCCCCTTCGCCGTCGGCTCCGACGTCGGCCCCTTCCCGCACGGCACCCAGGCCCGCGAATACGAGCTCATGGTCCACTACGGCATGAGCCCCGCCGACACCCTCAAGGCCGGCCTGCTCAACGGCGCCAAACTCCTAGACTGGGCCGGCGACATCGGCCAGCTCAAGCCGGGCTTTTACGCCGACATCATCGCCGTCCCCGGCAGCCCCTTGGACAACATCTCGGTCCTCACCCACCCAAGCTTCGTCATGAAGAACGGTGAGGTCGTCCGCAAGGACTAGCGTCGTTCGATCCGCAAACGCACCGGCCCTTTCGGTCGCAGCGTCACACTGGGCGAAAGCTTCATGGTACGGCTGACCTCTGCGGGCACCATAAAGCGCCACTGCTGCACCATCACCGCCAGGCACAGCACGCCCTCCATCCAGGCCAGCCCTTCCCCGATGCACTGCCGGCTGCCCGCCCCGAACGGGTAGTACGCCAGCTTGGGCCGCGCCGCCTTGGCTTCCTTGGTGAAGCGATCGGGATAAAAGCGCTCAGGCTCCTCCCAAAACCGTGGGTCCATGTGCGTCACCACCTGCGGCGCGAGCAGAAACGCTCCCTTGGGCACCGTCATCCCGCGGTACTCGTAGTCCTCCGCCGCGGTGCGACTGGTCACCCACACCGGTGGGTACAAGCGCAGCCCCTCCGCCACCACCTGCTCGGTGCGTTGCAGCAGCGGGTAGTCCTCCGCGGTCGGCAGACGGCCACCCAGCACCCGTTCCACCTCGTCGGCAACCTGCTGCTGGATCTCCCCGTTGAGCGCGATCTGCCACAGGATGAAGCTGAGCGCATTGGCCGTCGTCTCATGGCCAGCCAGCAGCACCGTCACGCACTCATCGCGCACCTGCGCATCGTTCATGCGTGCCTCGGCTCCAGAGCCCTCTTCGGTATCGACCGACGCCAGCAGCATGCTCAGGAGGTCGCCGCGGTCCCCAGGGTCCGCCCGACGCTCCCGGATCACGCCATAGATCACGCGATCCATGTCCGCCTTGCCCTGCCGGATCTGCCGCATGGACGGGATTGGCAGCTTTTGCAACAGGTCAGGAAAGGGCAGAAACGCCAACGGCAGGAAGTTCTGGAACGCGTCCACCGCCGAAGCGATCGCAGGCAAGTCTTCTTCGAACTCCATGCTGAACAGCGTGCGGCCCACAATGCGCAACGCCAGCAGGAGCATGTCCGCGTGCATGTCGCGGGTTTCACCCTCGGTCCACGCGGTGACCAACCGCTCCGTGGCCTGCGCGATCACCTCGCCATAGCCGTGGATGCGCGCGCGATGAAAGGCCGGCTGCGCCAGCCGCCGTTGGCGCATGTGGAGCGGCTCTTCGCTGGTCAGCAACCCCTCGCCCAGCACGCTTTTGGAGCGCTGCATCACCAGGTTGCGGTGGTGGTGCCCCGCATCCCGCACCAGCATCTCCCCGATCAGTTCCGGGTGATTGAACTGCAGCACCTCACGCCCCACGGCTCGAAAGCGCACCAGGTCGCCAAAGCGTTGGGCGTTGCCCCGCAGGTAGTCCAGCGCATTCTGCCGAAAGAGCTCACCCGAGCGCACACGCGCCGCCAGGTTCGGCCCGGCAGGCACGCCAGGGCTGCGCCACTGGATCTCCGGACCCGCTGTCTCGATTCCTGCCATCTGTTCAGATTAGCGGAGCGGGTACGGTGCCTGCGTCAGCCCATAGCGTCCTAACCAGCCGCACTTGGACCTCCCGCACAAACATCAGCTGACCTTCTCGCTCAACTCCATCCAACGCGCTAACACCACGTCGTGCTCGTTGTTGGCGATCTCCAACTGGTCCAAGGCCTCGGTAAGCTTCGCCGAGTCGACCACCACCTCGGCGTCGCCCAGGCGCGCCTGCGCCGCTTCGAGCTTCGCCTCTGCTTGCGCGACCCTGTCCTCGATGGAGTCCCACTCCCGTTGCTCCATGTAGCTGAGCTTCTTCTTGCCACCTGCCCCGTTGGCTGCTGGAGCGGATGAGGTCGCCGCCTTGGAGGCACGGCCTGAGCTGGGAGCAGCCACGTTCGATCCGTTGGCGCGCCACTCCTCCCATTGCGCGTAGTCGGCGAAGAGTTCGGCATCCCCTCGCCCGTTGAGGCCCAGCACCACATTGCTGACGCGATCCAGCAGGTACCGGTCGTGCGTCACCAGCACCAGCGCCCCGGCAAACTCCAGCAGCGCCTCTTCCAGCGTTTCCAGCGTGGGGATGTCGAGGTCATTAGTCGGTTCGTCCAGCATCAGCACGTCGGCGGGCTGCAACATCAGGCGCGCTATGAGCACACGGGCGCGCTCCCCACCGCTGAGCCGCTCCACGGGCTGGTTCAGCTGTTCGCCGGTAAACAGAAACTTGGCCGCGTAGCTCGCCACATGGGTGACGCGCCCCTGGTAGACGACCGCGTCGGCATCGGGCGCCAGCGCACGACGGAGCGTGAGGCTGGTATCCAGCTCGCGCATCTGGCTCAGGTACACCACGCGCAGGCTGGCGGCGCGCTTCACGGTTCCGGCACTCACCGCGACCTCACCCGTCATGGCGCGCAACAGCGTCGTCTTGCCTGACCCATTGGGCCCGCAAAGGCCGAGCCTGGCACCATTGACGAGCGCAAAGCTTACATGGTGCACAATCTCGCGACCGCCCAGGGTCACCGCGGCATCGTCCATCTCAATCAACCGTTTTGTCTGGCGATCGCTGGCATCGAAGCTGATGCCCGCATTCGCAGTCCGCAGCCGGCTGTCGACATCGGCCAGCTTGGCGATTAGGCCATGTGCGTTATCAATGCGCGCTTTGGCCTTGGTCGCACGGGCCTTGGGTCCACGGCGCAGCCACTCGACCTCCGTCTTCACGCGGTTGCGCAGGCCCTCCTGCATGCGCTGTTGCGACTCCATGTAGTTTTCCCGCTCTTCCAGAAAGCGCGAGTAGGTCCCCTTCACCCGCAGAAGACCATCCGCATACGTGCGGCTCAACTCCACCACCTCATTGGCGACGTTCTCGAGAAAGTAGCGATCGTGCGTGACCACGACGACCGCGAAGTTGGCCATCTTCAGCACGCTTTCAAGCCACTCAATGCCCTCCAGATCGAGGTGGTTCGTCGGCTCGTCCAGAAGCAGAACGTCCGGATCGAGCACCATGGCCTCAGCAATGGAAAGACGCTTCCGCCAGCCCCCTGAAAGGCTCGTGGCCACGGCATCCATGCGTACGCCCGCCGCCTCAGCATCGACAAAGCCGGCACGGCCCAGCGTCTCGCGCAGGCGCTGTTCCCGTTCCTCCGCAGGCACGGCCGCACGCTCCAGCGCCGCCTCGATCACACCACGTACCGTGACCTTGGGCGCAAAGTCCGAGATCTGACGCACATAGCCAATGCGCGCCCGTTTCCGTACCGACACCTCGCCGGAGTCCGGATCGGTTTCCCCAGCGAGCACCGCAAGGAGCGTGGACTTCCCTGCGCCGTTGGGCCCAATGAGCCCAATGCGATCTCCGTCGTGAACGGCAAACGAGATGTCTTGAAAGAGCGGTACGGCCCCAAAGCGCTTGGAAACACCCTGGGCATTCAGAATCGGAGGCATACTCCCTTAGTCTAGAGGGTCGGTCCGCCAGTGTGCTCGCGGGTGGTCAGGGCACAGCGTGGTTCCGGGGATCTAATCCGCGTCAAGCCGGAAATCGAGCCTGGCGGTGGTGGCAATCTCAGCCGGCGCGCCGTCAACCTCGTACGGCCTGTAACGCCAGCGCCGCACGGCGTCCAGGGCCGCCTCGCGCAACAGGGGCGGACCGCTGACCACGCGGCTGTCGATGACCTCGCCGTCCCGTCCCACAATGGCTTCGACGACGACCTCACCCTGCACCTGGGCGGCGCTGGCCTGCGCCGGATAAACCGGGGCTGGCGACGAGACCAGGTTGGCTGCCATGATGCCAGCAGAACCAACAAGGACCCGGCTGGAGTGCAGACGAAGGCCGCTATCGGCAGGGTCAGGTCCGGCTGGCGCCATCTCCCGCACGCCCGCCACAAGGGGCGTTGGCGACTCTGCCGAGCCTCGCTGCCGAGTTGCCGCAGAAAGAAGCTCAGACCTTGACGACCGGGCGCGCAGCGATGACGCGGCTGCAGGCGGCGGCAGGCTACTCTGCGCGGCATGGTCCGAGACCATAGGCTGCCTTGCGTTGGCCTGCCACGTCTTGCCCAGGGCTGTCAGTCCCCTTCCGTGCAAGCTCCGTTGCGAGGCAGGCTGTCGGAACGGGGAAAGCGGGGCCGGCCCCTGCACCGACGTCTCCGCAGCCGGCGCACCCGCCGCAGGGGCCGACGAGGGTGCCGGGACAGTGGGCGGGTGTGCCAGAAACATACCGATGCCAATGCCTACCAGAGCGCCAAGGATTCCCACGGTGGGCAGCAGCATGGCCCGTCTCTCTGGTGTTGGCGCGGCGGCCGAGGGCCAGTCCGCCACGGGAACCCGGGTGACTGGAGGCAAGACCGAGGGTGCTGGCCGGCTCCGTCCCTCGTCGACCTTACCCAAGTCCTCGTCCTCTGCAGAGAGTGCCAACGGCCGTGCAAAGGCCGCTGCAGGCCTGTTAGCAGGCGAGACGAATGCCGGAAGTGTGATTGCGGAGATGCGCTCGGCTGCGGTAGGCTCTTCACTCTCACTGAACGCCGCGAGGTCTTCCACCTCTTCGTAGTGTTCGAAGGGCTCTGGTGCATTGCCCTGGAGGACACGCTTGTGTTCAAGCAGAAAGTTAAAGACCTTGCGTGCTTCCAGCTCCGCCCGGGCTTCACCGGAAAGGGCATGCGCTTCCTGCTCGCCACACAGGGCGACCAACACGAGGCCAAGCAGTTCCAGGTAGCTGACTGCAGGTTCGGCAAGGCGCACCGCGCGCAACATAGACAGCAGGTCGTCCCCGAGTTGGCGATCAATCGAAAGCCGCTGTGCGAACGCCGGCAGCGCATCAGGGTCGCCAGTCAAAAAGCCGTACTGCAGCAGGAGATCCTGCAGCTGTTCGATGTAGATCGGGTAACTGGAAGCCGCGTCGTGTACCGCTGAGAAGAGAATCGTCAGTCCCAAGGTGTGCACCCCACCGTGCGAGAAGCCCGCAGAGAAGGAACCCTCTTCGACGATGAATGTTGCGGCTCCCCGCAGCATGGCTACCTGGATCTCGCGCTTACTCCAGGTCGAAGTCCCTGAGCGGCTTGCCTGAGCTGGGATCTTCCTTGGCTTTTCGCAACGCTTCGGCAAACTTTTTATCGAGAAGATCATCGCGCTGCCGTTCGGCCTGGACGCTTTGCGCAAAGAGCGAGTCACGTCGGGACTCCTGCTCCTTGAGAGCGCGCGCTGCCGCGCCAAGGTCATCGAAGGTCTTTTTCCGTGGTGCCGAGGTATGCGAGATCACCGACCGGGTTACAGGATCGACCTTCAACACGCCGCCGCAGTCCGGGCAGGTTACCTCAAATGGCTGATCGCTGGGTCCCATGGCGTTTTCCTCAACGCCTATTGTAAATAGGCCTTTGCAGAAATTGCGCCGCGGGGCGGAGAGCTAAGGCCAAAGGACGCGGTGCCCCGGGCACTCCTGCCCGGCATGCTCGACCAGGAACTGAGGAAGCGTTTCCCCAAATTTGGCGACAAAGAGCACGCCCGCCAGCAGGCGCTCCTGGAGGTGCTCTTCCGGGTACAGATGCAGCATCAGCTTGGTGGCCTGCTTTTGTAGCGATCCGGTGCGCTCGGCTTCAAAGCGCGCGGCCATACGCCGCAACCTGTTCATCTGGTAGCGCATTTTGCTGGCGCTGACACCTGCCGCGCGGCCCAGGTCGGGGCTGAGCGCCTCCATGTAGCTTAGAAGCGCCGAAAGCTCCCCGTCGAGCGCATTCCCCGCTGCCGCAAGCCGGCGCTTCCCTTCCACCGGCATGGCCCGGGCCCCGAGCCGGAGGGTCAGATCCGTGGCCGTCCTAGCGGCGACGACCTGTGGGAACTGCACCTCGTGCCGCGCCAGCAGATCACTGCACGCAGCATCGACCAGCGTGGCCGAAAGGCGCGGCAGCACCGGGGTTACGCGGCCAAGCAAGCGCTCAGACACCACGGCGGACTGCGCAAAGTACGCGATCTCTGCCGGCCCCCCGATGTAGGCCGCCGTGGGAAGGAGGGCGTCCTGCATCACGGGACGCAGGAGCGCGTTGGGGCTCAGCCGCTCCGGCTCGGCTTCTAGAATGGCCAGCAGCTCGGCGGTGGAGTACGACCGCGTGCCGGTCTTCCATCCCCCGTCAGCGGTGCGGCGCAGAGCCCGCCGCTCCGCTATGCCTTCCCCGTTTGGGGTGATAAGGAAGAGAAGGCTCATACCCGGGGCCACCTTGACCTGGGCATGGTAGCCGGCCCGCTCAAGCTCCGCGGAACGGGCGATCAGAAGCGCTTCCAACGCGTCCGCCTGCTCAAGGGCTTGCCGAAGGATCTCCGCACCCAACGCATGAAAAGGACGCCCCGAAGCGTCCATCACGATCAATCCCTGCTCGGCGAACAGAGCCGAGAGCAGCCGGCCGAAGCCGCTTGCCAGCGTCGCCTGGTAGCCCGGCGCGTCCGTGTAGGCCGCGCGAAGGAGGTCGCTGACTGGTGCGAACTGGAGCAGCTCTTCCACATGGTGGAGAGCCTCCTCGAGCCGGCCTTGAACGGGCAGGTTCCCGACAGGGGTCGGCACCCCGTGAACACCCAGCCCCGCCCGCAGCGTTTCGACGTGGGTTTGGGCGAGCAGATGGACCTGATCGACCTCGTCGACGTCGTGGTCTTCCGTTGCGAGCCAAAAAACCGGGACGTGAGCCCGCCCGCTGAGGCGTGTCGCGTCCTGCGCCTTGCGTACCGCTGTGGCCGCTTTCAGCAAGGTTAGAAGGGGTCCACCAAAGAGGCCGACCTGTTGCCCTGTGACGACGGCCGCGGCACCGTCGCGCAACCTTGCCATGTTCTCTAGGGCCGCGGCACCGGCGCCAAGCTGCTCGGCCTGCGCACGCAGTGCGGCATACAGGCGCTGCCGCGCATCAGGGCTGAGCACCGGGCTTGTGCGGGCCCAGTCCATGCGGAACGGGTCCGCTGGGTACCACTGCCGGAGGTGGGAAAGGGTCGCAGGGTCCGTCGCTTCCGCGAAGTCGCGAAACAGCGCGGAGGTACCCGGCAGCGTTGAGATGGGATAACACTCCGCCTGCATTCGTTCCGCCCAGTCTCCCAAAGATCGTCGTGCTGACTCACGTTTGGATGCGTGGTCGATGGCGCCGATGCATCAGTTCCAACCCAATTGCCTGCCGGTGTACTGTGGAAGGGCATGGCGAGAACAAAACGCGCTCAGGATACAGCTTCTGCCCCGTCTTCTGCACCCGATGCCAGCGGCTCCGCTCCCCAGCACGCCAGGGCGGTAAAGCGGCCCGCCAAGAGGCTGTCGGGCAAGGCTACGGTCCTCCAGTCCACCGAGGTCTACCGCGGCAAGGTGTTTTGGGTCACCCAGGACGAGGTGAAGGAACCTGGCGACGTTACCGCGACACGCGACGTTGTGCGTCACAACGGCTCCGTGGTCATCCTTGCGGTCGATACCGCGACCGATCCCAAGGACCCCGGCATCCTGCTCATCCGGCAGTATCGCCACGCCGCGGGTAAGTTTCTGCTGGAACTGCCGGCGGGTCGTATCGAGCCAGGGGAAAAGCTCATTCCAGCGGCCAAACGCGAACTGATCGAGGAGACGGGCTACCGCGCGAAGCGTTGGTCCAAACATGTGACGTACTACGCCTCACCGGGTTTTGTGTCGGAAGCGATGAACATCCTCTTCGCCGAGGACCTGACGCTGGGTGAAGCCACCCCGGAGGAGGATGAAAAGATCGAGATCCTCATGACGCCCTTGTCCGAGGTGATGCAAATGATTCACGAGGGCAAGATCGAGGACGGAAAAACCCTGATCGGCGTTCTGCTGTACGCGTCCAAACAGCGAAACGGATGACCTCCTCGTCGAAGTGGCTGGAGGAGGCGTCTTAGCCGTCCATGGACAACATCACGCTTGCGCGCTTGCTGGACGAGACCGCTGCCCTGCTCGAGATCGATGGAGCGGATCCTTTCCGCATCCGCTCTTACCGGCGCGCGGCCGAAGCGGTGGAACAGCAGACGACGCAACTGGAGACCCTGACCCGCCCCGAAGCCGATCCTAAAGCCCTGCTTTCGATTGGGGGCATCGGCAAAGGCATGGCCGCGAACATCCGCGACCTCGTCGCCACGGGCACCATGCCGCTGCGGGAAGAACTGCTCACGCGGTACAAGCCCAGCATGCTTGAGTTGCTGCGATTGCCCGGCATGGGACCAAAAACGGTGGCCCTGTTGTACTCAGCCCTTGGCGTGGCCGATGTGGATGCCTTGGAAGCAGCAGCGAAACGGGGCGACCTGCTCACGCTGCCGCGCATGGGCCAGAAGTTCACCGACAAGCTGCTGAAAGGCATCGAAGACCACCGGAAGAACACCTCGCGCTTCCGCATCGATGTCGCTCGCGACCATGCTGAGCGCATTAGCGAGTTAATTCGCCAGTTTCCAGGGGTGGAGACAATCATTCCTGCGGGCAGCTTACGGCGCGGCCGCGAAACCGTGGGCGACCTTGACCTGCTGGTGACAGGGCCGGCCTGCGAGCCGGAGGTGGTAGCTTCGGCCGTGGAGCATGTAGCGTCACTTCCGCTGATCGACAAGCTGCTCGCGAAGGGGCAGAACAAGGTGAGCTTTACGCTGCGCAATAACCTGCAGGTCGATGTACGGCTTTTACCACGCGCCAGCTACGGTGCCGCGCTGCAATACTTCACCGGTTCCAAGCACCACAATGTCACCCTGCGCCAGCGCGCGATCAGGCGCGGGTACACACTGAGCGAGTATGCCCTGCTTCGGCTCGAGGACAACCGCGTCATCGCGGCTGCAACCGAGCAGGAGATCTACCACGCACTGGAGCTTCAATACATCCCACCCGAACTGCGCGAAAACTGTGGCGAGATCGAGGCCGCGGCACGGCATGAGCTGCCACAACTTGTTGTGCGTCATGACCTGCGTGGTGATCTCCACATGCACACCTTTGAGTCCGACGGCACCCACTCCATACGCGAGATGGCGGAAGCTGCCATCAGCCGCGGCCTTGAGTACATTGCCATCACGGATCACTCCAAGAACCTGGCCATGACAAACGGGATGGATGAAGCACGTGCCCTGGCCCATGCAGCACGGATCCGACAGGTGAGCCAGGAGCTTGCCGAGGAGTTTGCGGCAGGGCAAGGTCCGCAGTGGGCGCACTATGAGCGGCAACGGCGAGACGAGGAGTCTGCGGCACAGAAGCCTGCGGTTCCCTTTCGCCTGCTTGCGGGAGTGGAATGCGACATCCTGCTCGATGGACAGATGGATCTCGACAACAGCACCCTGGCTCAGCTCGACGTTGTGATCGCCAGCGTTCATTCCGGCTTCAACCAGAATCCGGAGGAGGTCACCGCCCGCGTCCTTCGTGCCTGCGAAAACCCGTATGTCCAGATTCTTGGCCATCCCACCGGTCGGAAGGTGCTCAAGCGGGAACCCTACAAGGTGGACCTAGAACAGTTGCTGCCGATCGCGGCGCGCCACGGCATTGCGGTGGAACACAATGCGGCGCCGGCTCGTGCCGACCTTTCCGATCTGAACCTGCGCCGCGCCAAGGAGCTTGGCTGCAAGATCGTCGTCAACACAGACGCTCACGCCATTGAAGAACTGGATCTGATTGACAACGGCATGGTGCAGGCACGGCGGGCCTGGCTGACGGCAACCGACATCCTGAACTGCCTTCCGGTGGACGCCTTTCTTCAGGCGCTGCGTCCGCGACCGTGATCCTGGCGAGCGGGTGCCAGAATCGCCTCGTTCACGCTATCCTTGCCGCAAGATGCCGCCTCAGATCGTCCCTGTACGCGAATCCAGTGCCCTGCCCGCCGTTCTTGTCTCCCTGCTGATCCTGGCAGCGATCGCAGCGGCGATCTTCTATTTCAACCCGCACAAGGTGGCCGAGTTCAAGGTCTCTTCCACAAGCACCTTCGCGCCGCATACCACCTTCGGCTCGCTCGACGCGGCTACCCCCGGGACCGGCATGCATGTGCTGGGTGCCCCGACCACCTCGACAGAGAACGATCTGTATGTGGTCGCGCACGTCAGGCTGACTGATAAGCTCAGGCTTCCTCTCTTTGTGTCGGGAGCCGTCGCTCATGTAACGCTCGCGGATGGAACAGAGCTGGAAGCCAATCTCCTGTCCGCGACCGATCTGAAGCGCCTGGAGGTGATCTTCCCCAGCCTTCGGCAACACGTCGGCGATCCCCTCTCCGACGGCGACGAGGTGCAGCCGGGTCAAACGCGCATCGCCGACGTCGTGCTGCCTTTTCCAGGGCAAACGGAGGATCTTTGGCACGGCAAGAAGTCCGCAACCCTGACCATTCAGCTGCGCAACCAGGAAGCACAAACGGCAGAATTGCCCTAGCACTTCACCTAAAAGTAGAACGGCTCCCAAAGGAGCCATTCATGTAGACGGGGCAGCTCAGGTAAGGCCACAGACCCGAGTCACGGGCTGGCTTACGGCAGGGCCACGGGTCCGGGCGTGTTCTTCGGGGTGCTCAGGTAACCTTGCACCTGGTTCTTGCTGATGTTATTG
Organism: uncultured Acidobacteriaceae bacterium; assembly: GCA_964246625.1. Taxonomy (GTDB): domain Bacteria; phylum Acidobacteriota; class Terriglobia; order Terriglobales; family Acidobacteriaceae; genus Granulicella. The sequence goes on along the minus strand of CAXTRM010000009.1, from coordinate 23,079 downwards.
ACCACGATTTCGAAGAGTGCCGGCTGCTTGCCCGAGTAGAACTGCACGGGCTCGTCCAGGTTCTTGTCCTTCTTCTCGATATTTTTGTCATCAGCGCTGACCAGCATCGTGTACTTGGACTTTTTCACGTCCGCTTTCTTCAGAGAAAGCTTCACCGTGCCGACGACCTGGCCCTGGCCGCCCTTTTGCAGCGTGAACTCGTAGTAATTGCGCTCCCCGCGCCGCCGCAGCTCCTGCAGTTCGTCGTGATTGGTGGCGATAAGGCCGCTCATCACCCCTTGGTCGCCCACAACCCGGGTCAGCTGGCTTTTGGTGCTTGCCAGGTCCGCCTGCGTTGTTGCCACATCGTTCTTCACGCCGCCTACGTCCGTCTTTACCCCGGCAACGTCGGTTTGCACATCTCCCAACTGTTTCTGCACGGCTTTCTGGTTGGCGACCGTTTGCTTCTGCAGATTCCGGGTGGAAGCAGCTACGTTCTTTTGCGCCGCGGCCAACTGCGCGCTGCGCTCTTCAAGCTGCTTCTGGGTGAGCCCGACCGTCTGCCCCAAAGCCTCGCCCTGGGCCCGCAGCCTCTCGTTGGTGTCTTCGATCTTTTCGGCCAGCGAGGCATTTTGCTGGGTGGCCGAGTTCAGCTTCCCTTCGGCGACGGTGAGATGGTTCTGTAAGCCCAAAGCCCAGCCCAGGGCACCCAGTGCGGCCAACAGGGCCAAAACTGTGAGCCCCACCAGCCAGTTCGGCGCGCGGTGTTCTACGACCACATCGTCGTTTCGATCGTTCATTCGCAACTCCTTTGTTCAGATCCGCTCATCCGCCACCATCTCCACTGCGGGTGAAGACAGGTTTCCACAAACTGGGCGAGACCCGCCAGGCTTTGGTTCCTTTGCCCGCTTCCCCGCACCACAAACTACACTACGATACGGGGGGCTCTCAACGTTGCCGTTTCCACCGGACGTGACCATTCTCGGAGCCGGAGTCATCGGCCTGAGCCTTGCGCTGGAGTTGCATCGGCGCGGACACAAGGTCACTTTATTGGAGCCAGGAGCTGCGGCCACCCAGGCCTCCTGGGCTGCTGCAGGGATGCTCGCCGCACAGGACCCCTGCAATCCACCCGAACTGCGCGCCCTTGCCAGCTTGAGTACGGCACTATACCCGGCCTTTCTCGCCGATCTCGAGGACGTTTCCGGCCAGGAGGTCCCGTTCCAAACGGAGCTCGCGGTACAGCGGCTCGCCGACGGCAACGATCTCCATCTCAACGAACGCTCCATCGACCCCCGTCAGCTTGCCCTCGCCCTGGTGACAGCCGTTCAGCGGATGGGCATTCCGTTGCGGCAAAGGCAGTCGCCGGCCAACCTCGCCGCGGTGCGAAAGCGTGCCGGGACAGTGGTGCACGCGTCGGGAGCCTGGGCCGCCACGCCTGACGTCTCACCACGCAAGGGACAGATGCTCCGGGTACAGCTCCCTCCTGGTACCGCGCTACGCGAGGTGTACCGCAGCGAACACGTCTATGTGGTTCCCAGGACCAGGGGACCCCAGGCAGGTACGGCGTTGATCGGGGCGACGGTGGAGGACGCCGGATTCAATACGGAGGTCGATCCGGATACCCTGGCTGCACTGCGGACGCGTGGGGCGAGCCTGGTACCGCATCACCCTGAGCTCGCCGACAGCTGTAGCACGCCGATGGTCGAGGCGTGGGCAGGTCTCCGCCCCGCGACCCGGGATCACCTTCCGCTCTTGGGTCCCCTGCCAAGCGCTGCCTCGGTTGCCGGGCCAAAACACCTGATCGCCGCCGGGCACTTCCGTAACGGAATCCTGCTTGCTCCTGCAACGGCGGTCCTGGTGGCGGACCTCATCGAGGGTCGCCCACCGGCACTGGACCTGCAGCCGTTCTCTCCCGCTCGCTTTGCACGGCCCGCGTTGGAGGCTACCGGATCCGGCCGAGCCTAACGATATTCGGCCAGACCGTCGTGACAACCGTTTTGCCCATTGCACATAATCAACATCTATTGCCGATGCGAAATCGGCACACGGAGAGATCGACATGTCTACCGCAACCGCAACGCCTCGAGGACTTCAGGATGTCATCGCCAATGAGTCGTCCATCTGTTTTATCGATGGCGCCAAAGGCATCCTGTCCTATCGCGGTATCGACATTCATGAGCTGGCGCAGCGCTCCAGCTTCGAAGAAACAACATACCTGCTTTGGAATGGCAAGCTACCGAACGCTGCCGAGTTGTCCGCCTTCACCCAGGAGCTTGCGGCTGCCCGTACCCTGCCATCACAGGTGATTGAGTTCCTCCGCACCCTGCCGAAGGAAGCAGCCCCCATGGAGGTGCTGCGCACCGCTGTTTCCCTGCTCTCCCTGTATGACGAGGACGCAAAGTCCACCGCTCATGAGGCCAACCTTCGCAAGAGCTTCCACCTGACCTCACAGGTCGCCATGCTGGTCGCTGTTTTTGACCGGATCAGAAAGGGTAAGGAGGTCGTCGAAGCCGATCCAAGCCTGTCGCACGCCGGGAATTTCCTCTGGATGCTCAATGGCGAGAAGCCCTCCGAAACCGCGACCCGGGCCCTGGACGTTGCCCTGATTCTGCATGCCGATCACGAGTTGAACGCCAGCACCTTTGCCGCGCGTGTTATCGCGGCCACGCTGTCTGATCTGCACTCGGCCATTACGGGCGCGATCGGCGCGCTGAAGGGCCCCTTGCACGGCGGCGCCAATGAAGCTGTCATGCAACTGCTCTACGCCGTGGAGCGATCCGGTGAGGATCCGGTGGACCATGTTCGGCAGATGCTGGCGGCCAAGCAGAAGATCTCCGGCTTTGGCCATCGCGTGTACACCACGGAAGATCCACGCGCGACGCATCTGCGGCAGATGTCCCATGACCTTGGCCAGGATGCCAATCCAAAGTGGTACGAGATGTCACGCGCCATTGAACTCTTCGTCAAAAACGAGAAGAAGCTCAACGCCAATGTGGATTTCTACTCGGCCTCGACCTACACGACGCTTGGCATCGATGTGGATGTCTTCACCCCGATCTTTGCGGTGAGCCGCATTGCAGGCTGGTGTGCGCACGTGCTTGAGCAGCATGACGACAACCGGCTGATCCGGCCCCGTGCGGACTACACCGGCCCTGCCTATCCGGCGCCCTACACCGCCATAGAGCAGCGTGATTGAGAGGTAATCGCGCAGAACCGAAGGCCCTGCTTTCACGCAGGGCCTTCCTCATTGTCTGCATCCCTCGACAGCCCTCCTACTTCGATCCTGGAGGGACAACGCCGTTCATGCGCAGGTACTCCACCATCTGCCCGTAGTGATCATACCCATGCGCCACAGCAAAGCTTGCTACCGTGGCCCGCGTGTGCATCCCATCCACGCCTTCGATGCCCTGGTATGCATTGGCGGTGGTGATGGTGGCGATGGCCTGGTGAGCGTAAGCAAAGGAGCCCTTGAGCGCGCTTAGGATCTCATCCTTGGTCTTCAGGTTTCCCATCGCTTCTGGATCCACCGAAGGCTTTGGGCCACCGAAGGACATGAAGAAAAAGTAGTTTGCCTGGGCAAGGTGAACCGCCTGCTGCGCAAAGGTGCGCACGCCCTGGAACCTGGCTCCGGGCATCGCGCCCGAGCTTGGGGCAAAGCTGAACTTGTCTGTCGGCATGGCCTGCACCACACCTAGAAGTTCGTGTTCAAAGGCACTCAGCAGGGCATCCTGCGCCTGCGCGGGACTCACCGCCGAACCGACGGTGACCTTTTCGCCACCCATGTTCATCTGGGCGACGCCCATCCCGGAGCAACATGCCAGCAGCCCGGCCATCAGAAGACTTTTACAACGCATACGAACCTCGCTTGAGTTTTGGAAGTGGCCCACCCAGCGTAGCACTGCCTGGCGCCACTTCCGGTAGGTCGCGGCGTACCCTTAAATTATGCGCATCTACCTCGACGCAAACGCCACCACGCCTGTGCTGCCCGAGGTGTTGGCTGCCATGACGCCCTATTTCACGGAGCGCTTCGGCAATCCAAGTTCGGCGCATCAGGGTGGCCAGAGGACCCGAGCTGCGGTGGAACGAGCACGACAATCCGTGGCACACCTCCTCCACTGCGCAGCCAAGGAGATCGTCTTCACCTCGGGCGGCACGGAAGGCGACAACCTGGCCCTGCAGGGTGTTTTCCAGCCGTTTCTGGATCGCGGTGAACCTGTGCACCTGGTGACCTCCGCCGTGGAGCACCACGCCGTACTGCACGCGGCAGAGGTCCTCGGGAAGCGAGGCGTAGAGGTGACGTATCTGACGCCGGACAGGGATGGGCGTATCTCGCCGGACGCCTTGGAAGACGCGCTTCGTCCGCATACCCGCCTTGTCTCCATCATGCTGGCCAACAATGAGACCGGGGTGATGCAGCCGCTCCATCAGCTGGCACGCATCGCGAAAACCCATGGCACTCTGTTTCACACCGATGCGGTACAGGCCGCCGGCAAGTTGAGGCTGGACGTTGCGACCGAGTACAGGGATGTCGATCTCCTGACGATCTCAGGACACAAGATGTACGCTCCCCAGGGCACCGGAGCACTGTTCGTGCGCCACGGCGTCCCGCTCGCTCCCATGCTGCATGGTGGTCCCCACGAACGGCAGCGGCGGGCCGGAACCGAGAACGTCGCCGGGATTGTTGGGCTGGGCACAGCCGCGGAGCTGGCTAGCGCCTGGCTGGCTGGTGATGGCCCGCGGCACCTGGAGGGGATGCGTGACCTGCTGGAAACGGAGCTGCTCCTCATCCCAGGAACTAAGCGGAACGGCGCGGGAGCGCCTCGCATGAACAACACCGCGAATCTGCAATTCAGCGGGATCGACGCGGAACGGCTGTTGATCGCTTTAGACCTGCAGGGCATCTCGGCCAGCTTCGGAGCAGCGTGCCAGTCCGGGGCGACCGAGCCCTCACACGTTCTGCTGGCCATGGGTCTAAGCCCCGCTGAAGCCCGCAGCAGCGTGCGTTTCTCCCTGACCCGCACCATCACCGAACAGGAGGTCGCACGGGCGCTGGAGATCATCCCTGCTGTAGTGGAACGTCTCCGTTCCGTCCGTCCTTCCAGGTCGGCCTCCTCACCCTTGGCAGGGGTCCGCTGACCGGGACCTGTTCGCATCGCATGGACAGGTCGCTCCTGCCTCTCACCGTAGATGCCGTGGCTCAGCGCATATGCGGTGCTCCATGCAGAAAGGTTCCGGGCGGGCAAAGGGTCTTGCGCACCGGGGGCCGGCTCAGGTCACGCTTTGCTCCGGAAAAGATCGCGTCCTTCTGCGAAAGGATGTAGTCCGCTGTACGGGCGGCAAGGGCCTGGATCGTCAGACCAGGGTTGGCTGAACCCTGCGTGGGCATCACCGACCCGTCCATCACGAACAGGTTGTCGACATCCCAGGTGCGCCCAAACTTGTCACACACGCCGTCCTCGGGCTTGGCACTCATGCGCGCACCCCCGACCAGATGGGCGTAACGCGCCTCCTGGACGACCTCTTTCGCACCGGCAGCCCACATGACCTCCATGGTCTTGTTTTTGCCGAACTCGATCATCTTTTTATCGTTGTCATGAAGGGCGAAGGTGACCTGCGCTACAGGCAGCCCGAAGCGATCCTTGGCATCATGCCGGCCCTCTTTGCCATCGGCGACCTCGACCTTGTTGTCGGCCCAGGGGAGAATCTCGCCCAGCAGGCCCAATGCCGCCCAGTGGTTGTATTCCATCATGTTGCGGCGCAAGCCCCAGCCCCAGACGCCTTTGGCTGCGGTGATCTGCTTGGCAAACGCAACGGGGAGCGGTCCGACGGTTTGGATCGCAAAGCCACGCGCAAAGCCGCGCTTGGGATCGGTCTCGTAGAACTCTTCCGTGAGCGCATGCGCCGGGGGTGCCTTGTACATGCGCACCAGATCGTCAAAACGCCCAAGGATCACGTTTCCAGCCTGTGCCATCAGGTACTTGCCCAGCGTTCCAGAGGAGTTGGCCAGCCCCTTCTCATGCCCCGGGCAGGCCGAGTTGAGCAGCAGGCGCGGCGTCTCGATCGCATACCCACTGACGATCACCATTTTGGCGCGCTGAAAGTGCTCTTTGCCCTCATGATCGAGGTAGACCACGCCATCGGCACGACCATCTTTGCCGAGCGACACACGCGACACCATGCACATGTCCCGAATCTCGGCGCCGTGTTCCAGGGCGTCGGGCACATGGGTGATCAGCGTGGAGGCCTTCGCCCCCACCTTGCAGGCCTGAATGCAAAAGCCACGGTAGATGCAGTGCGGCCGGTTGCCGCGGGAGGCCGACAGAATCGCGACCGGACCACCGGCGCTGACAGGGATACCCAGCCGGGTGCAGCCATTGATGAGCACATCGCCCACGCCGCCCATGGGGTGTGGAGCGTAGGGATGGCCATGCGGCTTGCCCCACGGATACCAGGCCGGCCCGGCTACCGGCATCTCCTGCTCCAGCAGTTCGTAGTAGGGCTCGATGTCCTCGTAGTCGATCGGCCAGTCCGCCCCAACACCGTCCTGCGTGTACACCTCGAAGTCCGAGGGGTGGAAGCGCGGCGTAAATGCCGCCCAGTGGACACTGCCGCCCCCTACACCTCTGCCGCTGTTGTTGGCGCCCAGCGCCAGCGGGTTGGCCCCGCCGGTGATCCGCAGATCGTTCCAGTACAGCTGCTCGGATCCAGCCTCATCGGAGACCCACTGCCGTTCCGTGTCCCAAAACGGCCCTGCCTCAAAGCCTATGACCGTGAAGCCGGCCCTTGCCAAGCGCTGACTCAGCACGCCACCCGCCGAGCCCACGCCCACAATCACCACGTCAACCTCCTCGTCATCGCGGAAACGCCGCTGTGGGATCTCTATCTGCTGCAGCGGCCCCAGCCAATGCTTGTTGTCCTTGGGTGCGTCAAATTGGCCGCCCACGGGGGCGCTGGTCGTGTGGTTGCTCCCGCCAAACAGCTTCAATGTGTTCCCCCTTCGTCGCCGGTCTGGTGCTCTTTCCCCGTCCCGTGCTGTTCTTCCACGTCGGAAAGCGTGTCTGCCGGGGCAGCCCATGCATACCGCTGTTCGTTCACCTCATACGGCTCCGCTTCGCCGTCGCGCAGCCGCATATAGCCCCGCGGATATGCCGGGCCCCCATAGCCGATCTCGTCCCAAGCCCAGGGGTGCGCATAATAGGTGCCGGCAACATCGGTGACCAGCAGCGTCCAAAACCGCTCCACGTTCATCTTCTGCCACTCCTCTCGTGCCTCGAGCGGGTCTGCATCGTGGATGGACTTGAGAAAGAGCTCCTGGTCGTGGATCGACATCCGGTCGAAGCTGCAGCCACGTAGGCGTTGCGCCATCAACTCCAGAGCTCGAGCACCCAGGCGATAGGCCTCCTGGTCCGGTGGCATGTCCTCGTAGCGGTAGCCGTTCAAGCGGTCTTCGTACAGTCGCTCATCAATCCTGGGCAGAATGGGGATCCGGCGCTCCGGGATCCGGTCCTCCTGCGGGAGTATGCGATCCACAACGGCCCCGAGGACCCGAATCTCGTCGGCCGTGAAGAAGCGGTACGGCTTTTGTGGCCCGTCCACGCGATCGACGACCACCTTGCGTGTCGCCTCATCCCAGAACTTCTGCTGCCGCATCGTTTCGAAGCCGGGGTAGTATCCGGGCTGCTTCCGCGGCGTGAGCGGCCTTCCCGTTCCGGGGTCGGTGAGAGGCTGGCGATCCCCCATGTTCTGTTTCGCTTGATCTGCCATCGCCTAGGCCCTTTCCCTGCGCGTCAGGTACGCCATGATGCCCAGCAGGCCAGCTGCCGCAAACAGCATGGGCGCAAAGATCGGAGGTCCGTACAGCGTGTTGTAGAGCGGCTTTTTGGTGCCACCCGGCATGCGCAGGATGCCGCGCACATGGTAATACGTGCCGATGAATCCGTTGGCGATTGCGGCGCCCGCGGCCAAGGGCAATACCGTGTTCGCGGCGCGCTTGTCCTTATAGGCCCAGATTGCCGCGGCGGCCAGTGTCGGCGACATCAGGATGGGCGACCACTGGATTTTGAACTGAAAGTTGTCCTTGTAGTGGGAATACCAGCTCTCGCCGCCGCACAGCAGCGCGCCCACAGCCGTGACCACGCACAGGTGCTTCTGAAAGCGCCCCGTGCGGATGTCGTCGCGCAAACCCACCTGCTTAAAGCGGGTCCCCACTTCGATCACCCTGGAGCGAACGCCAAGGTCCTCTTCGCGCTGCAGGTAAGAGGCGATCACCCCAAGGTACGCCGCGGTGCCGAACAGCAGCGGCGCAAACAGGGGCGGGCCCATCACGATGTTGTACACCGGCATGCGCCAGCCTCCCGGCTTGCGGGCCACCCCACGGATATGGAAGCCGAAGCCCACAAGGCTATCAACAAGCGTGATGTAGCTGACCCGGCGCATCCAGGTGGTTGCGGCCGTACGGCTGAACACGCCGGCACCGGCTGCCCCGCTCAAGGCGACCGAAAGCACCACCGGCGTGTACATGACCGGGTTGGAGTAGCTACCCCGATAGTGTTCATAGCCGACCTCCAGCGCGCTCACGGCGCTTGAGCCCGCCACCAGCAGGGCCATGGAGCGCTGAAAGGCCCCGTGCTGGATGTAGCGCAACACAAGCTCGGCAGGTTCACGAAAGGGATCGGGCAGTGCCGCGACCAGGGCTTTTGGACTTGTGTCCGGAAGGGCCAGCGTGCTCATCGTTGCCCCCGTACCGCGCTGTACCTAGATAGCATCTCGAAATCGTTCCGCATCCGCTTCCTTGAACTCCAAACCCATTCCAGGCCGGGTAAGATCCGGCCGCATTTCGCCCGCAACCGGCTTACAAAAGCCGTCAAACAAGGTGCTCTCAATCCGCACGTGATCGTGAAAGTACTCCACGTGCCGCAACGGCCGAGCGGCACACGCCAGGTGCATATGAGCGGAAGGCCCGCAGTGCGCGGACAGCGGCAGCGGGTGCGCCTGTGCCATCGCTGCGGCCTCCATGAACCCTGTCACGCCGCCACAGCGCGTCGCATCGGCCTGGATCACGTCAACGGCCTCCGCTGCCATCATCGTCTTCAGGTACTGCGCGGTCCAGCCATACTCCCCGGCGGCGATCTCCATGCCCGCAGGCCCCTGCTCGCGAAGCAGATGCAGCCCGGCGAGGTCATCCGAGCTCACAGGCTCCTCGAACCACACCACATCGAAGTGATCGCGGGCCAAAAAGGCGAAGTCCAAAGCCTGCTTCCGGGAGTAGGCGCCATTGGCATCGATAAAGAGTTGGGCCTCGTCACCGATCGCGGCGCGCGCTACACTCATTCGCCGCGCATCGTCCTCAGGATGCGTTCCGATCTTCATCTTTACGCGTGGTATGCCGGCTTGGACCCAACCGCCCAACTGGGCCCGCAGCTGTTCGTCGCTGTATGTGGTAAACCCACCGGATCCATACACCGGGGCGCCTTCCCGTACCATGCCCAACAACTTGCACAGGGGCTGGCCGAGCAGCCTGGCTTTCAGGTCCCACAGCGCCATGTCTACCGCCGACAGCGCCGTCGCTCCGATGCCCTCACAGCCGTAGTTCCGTTGTGCCTGGCGCATGGAAGCAAAGCAGCTATTGGTGTCGAACGGATCTCGTCCCTTGACGTGTTCCTCGATCAACTCGCGGGCGACCGGTGCCGCGGCCTTATGTGCGTAGGTATATCCCCACCCCTGATGTCCGCCAGCTTCGAGCTGCACAACAACCAGGGTGGTCTTGTCCCAAAAGAAGGTGCCGTCGGCCTCCGGCGCATCGGTCGGCACAGTGTATGCAACGGCCTTGCCTGCTGTTACCTGTACATCGCTGCTCATCGACTCGCCTTGATGCTACGCCTTGACCGTACAGGGCGGCCCCGCAAAGGGCCGCCCACGAGCGCTAAACGACCTGCCGCACTGTATCCGACGCCGCCGTGAGCGCAATCCGGACCCGATTCGGCTCTCCCCGCATCAGGGCTTCAGAGAACTTCACGGCCTGCTTTGGTGTGATCTTTGCCGGCAGCATGGCGGTGTTCGGATCGACAACCGCTTCAATGATCACCGGTCCCGGCATGTCCATGGCCTGCCTGAACTGCTCGCTGGCCATCTTCGGATCATCCACCTTGACGCCATCACCGCCCATTGCCTTGGCAAAGGCCACGAAGTCCACGGGAATCAAATCGCATTGGTACTCGGGGTTGCCTTCAAAGACCATCTGCTCCCACTTGATCTGGCCCAGCGAGTTGTTCTTAATGATGACGAACTTGATGGGCAGCTTATAGGCGACCGCGGTGATGAACTCACCCAGCAACATCGAGAAGCCGCCATCGCCCACCACCGCGATTACCTGCCGATCCGGAAAGGCCACCTGAGCCGCAATCGCGTATGGCATGCCGCAGGCCATCGTCGCCAGGTTGCCCGAGCAGGAGTGCATCTGGCCCTTCTTGGCCTTCATATAACGTGCCCACACCGTGGTATTGGTGCCCGAGTCGGAGACGATGATCGCGTTCTCCTTGGTGTATGGGCTCAATTGCCAGCCCACGACCTGCGGCTTCATCGGCTTCGACATCACGGTACCTTCTCGCTCGATCTTCAGGTACCAGTCCTTCATGTCCTTTTGCGCCCGCTCCAGGAAGCGGCGGTAGCCATTTCGTTTGAGCAGGGGCATCAGCGCTTTTAGGCTCTTTTTGGAGTCCCCGACCAGACCGATCTCAGTCGGTAAACGCAAGCCGATCCGCTGCGCATTGGAGTCGATCTGCACCACGCGGCAGTCTCCCGGCTTCGGCAGGTACTCCATATACGGGTACGAGCTTCCGCCCATCAGCAGGGTGTCGCAGTTTTCCAGCACATCCTGCGCCGGCTCGGTGCCCAGTAGCCCGACGCCGCCCACGGTATAGGGCGAGTCATCCGGGACGCATCCCTTGCCCAGCAACGGCTTCACAATAGGCGCGCCGAGCAACTCGGCCATCTCTTCCAGTTCTTCGCCTGCGTCGAGCGCACCCTGGCCGGCCATGATCGCGATGCGCTTGCCAGCATTCAACACGGCTGCTCCGGCCTGAAGATCCTCTTGCCGGGGCAGGTTGCCGGAAACTGCGCGCACCTGGGAACTGTGTCCCTTCTTGTTTCTTTCTGATCTGTCCTTGTCGCTTAACTCTTCCAGCTGTACGTCAATCGGAATGGTCAGGTGAGCTACCTGCCGCTTTTCAATCGCGGAACGGATCGCCAGATCCGCCAACGGACCCATATGCGGCGCGTTCATGACGCGCTCGTTATAACAGGCCACGTCCATGAAGACCTTATCCAACTCCACATCCTGCTGGCCATAGGTCCCGGTCAGATCCCGGAACTGCATGCCCGTAATCGCCAGCACCGGCGCCTGGTCCATCTTCGCGTCATACAACCCATTTAGAAGGTGCAGGCCCCCCGGTCCGGAGGTCGCCAGGCACACGCCGATCCTGCCGGTGAACTTGGCGTACGCGCACGCCATGAAAGCAGCGGACTCCTCATGCCGCACGTGAATAAAGCGGATCTTGTCCTGCTTCTTGCGAAGTGCCTCCATGACACCGTTGATTCCATCCCCTGGCAGACCAAAGATTGTGTCGATACCCCAGGCAATAAGTCGATCTACCAAGACGTCAGAGGCGTTCATCGTGTCATCCCTTCCAGCTGTAACGTTACCCACGCACTTCGAGGTAGACGCCTATGGTCCTCAGCCGGGTTGCTGTAAGTCGGAAACCGCCGTACCGCCGCTGCGTTGAAGACGCGTCTTATTTTCCCGCAGCAGGCGTAGAAAGCCCTCCAACGCCGGGCTGACATGGCGGGGATTCCACACCGCGGAAAGGCCAAGGAACAGGGTTTCAGGTGCCAACCGGGAAAACTTCAACCCGCGAATGCGCAGGTGCTTGACTCCCGACGGCACCAGAGCGATGCCCTCCCCTGCCTCTACCAGGGTCAAAATGCCGGACCATGTGCTCGATGCATTCACGATGTCGGGGGTAAGCTGTTCTGCGGCAAACATCGAAAGCACGGAGTCGAACAGGAGGGAGTTGGCGCGACGCTCCACCAGCACCAGCCGCTCACGCGCCAGGTCGCGCACGGAAACCCGGCGGCCCACCAGAGGATGATCCGCCCGCATCGCCGCAACAACTGGATCGCGAAACAGCAGCTCCGACCGCAGGATACGCTCGGCCGCGGCCTCTGGCGGGCGAGTCAGCCCCACATCGATCCGGCCCTCTTCCAGGGCGGCAGCCTGTTCGTTCGCGTGCAGTTCCAGCAGGGTTAAGCGTATGCCGGGGTGGCGCCTTCGGTATTCGCGGATGATCCGGGGAAAGAAGCCCCCGGCACCCCATAGGAAGAACCCGATGGAAAGCGTGCCGGACTCGCCCCGCATCGAGCTCCTGGTGACCTCGATGGCACGTTCGGCGGCCTCCAGTGTCTTTCCGGCTTCCTCAAGAAAGATGGCTCCCATGGGGGTTAAACGAACCTGGCGTCCCGAGCGGTCCAGCAGCGCGCCGCCCAGCTCCTCCTCCAGATCCGCAATCTGTTCGCTCAGCGACGACTGTGCCACATGGAGGCGACGGGCGGCCGCGGTAAAGCTGCCGGATTCGGCGACGGCTTTGAAGTATCGAAGGTGGCGAAGCTCCATGGCCAAGTCTATCGGTTTCGCCGATAGCTCGTCACGGAAAGAACTGTGAAGCGCCCTGGACGTTCTTGCGGTCTACTAGAGAGGAGAGCCCTTCTGCTCGGCGGGGCTCCCACGGAGACTAGCCCCTATGTGGATCGTTCGGCTGGCGCTCAACCGGCCCTATACCTTCGTTGTTCTGGCCATTCTGATCCTGATTGCCTCGCCGGTGGTGATCCTGCGCACCCCGACCGACATCTTTCCCTCCATCGATATCCCGGTAATCTCGATCGCCTGGCAGTACACAGGGCTCAACCCGGAAGAGTTGGAAGGTCGTCTCACCACGACCTACGAAAAGGCGCTCACCACGCTGGTGGATAACATCGAGCACATCGAATCCACCACCCTGAACGGTCAGGCCATCATCAAGGTGTACCTCCAGCAGGGCGCTTCTTTGGACCGCGCCAACTCCCAGGTCTCTGCCGCCTCGGAGTACATGCTTCGCCAGCTGCCGCCGGGCATCCTGCCACCACAAATCATCAACTTCTCGGCATCCAGCGTGCCCATCCTGCAACTCGGGCTTTCTGGCAATACCCTGAACGAGCAGCAGCTCAACGACTACGGCTTGAACTTCGTGCGCCCACAGCTGGTCACGGTGCCCGGCATCGTTGTTCCCAATGTCTACGGCGGCAAGCAGCGGTCGATCATGATCAATCTCGATCCGCGCCAAATGCAGGCCAAGCGCCTGTCCCCGGTCGACATCCTGAATGCGGTTGCAGCCCAAAACGTCGTTGAACCCGGTGGAACGACCAAAATCGGCTCGCTTGAATATGACGTTCGCCTGAACAGCACCCCCTCCACGATCGAAGGCCTGAGCAGCCTGCCCATCCGCCAGGTGAATGGCACCACAATCTATCTGCGCGACGTCGCCTCTGTTACGGACGGCTCCATTCCACAAACCAATATCGTTCGCCAGGATGGCCATCGCGGCGTGCTCATCAGCATCCTGAAGTCCGGTACCGCGTCCACCCTCGATGTCGTGAAGGGCGCCCTCGGCCTGTTGCCCCGGATCAAGTCAGGCCTGCCCTCCGATCTCAAGATCACCCCTATCGCCAATCAGGCCAACTTTGTCCGCGGCTCCATTAACGGAGTCGTGCGTGAGGCCGTCATCGCCGCCTGCCTGACCGGGTTGATGATCCTGCTCTTCCTGGCTTCCTGGCGTTCTACGCTGATCATCGCTGTTTCGATCCCGCTTTCGATCCTTACCTCCATCATCATCCTTAGCCTGCTCGGCCAGACCATCAACATCATGACGCTGGGCGGTCTTGCGCTCGCGGTCGGTATCCTGGTCGATGACGCCACGGTCGAGATCGAAAACACCAACCGCTACCTCGAAGAAGGGTACGGCGTACGGGATGCCATCCTCGCGGGCGCGGCGCAGATCGCCATTCCGGCACTGGTCTCCACCCTGTGCATCTGCATCGTCTTCATGCCGATGTTCTTCCTTTCCGGCGTTTCGCGGTACCTTTTCGTGCCGCTCGCCGAAGCCGTCGTCTTTGCCATGCTGGCCTCCTACGTGCTGTCGCGCACGCTGGTACCGACCATGGCCATGTACCTGCTTCAACCGGTCGACCACCACGCGCCCTTATCACGCAACCCTTTTGCCCGCTTCCAGCGCGGCTTTGAGCGCGTCTTCGAGGCTGTCCGTTCACGGTACGAGACCCTTCTTGCCGGCCTCGTCGTTCGCCGCCTGCTCTTTGTTCCGGCCTTCCTTGGCTGCTGCCTTCTAGCCGCCCTGCTCGTGCCCTACCTTGGCGAGAACTTCTTTCCGGCCTCCGATAATGGCAGCTTTACCCTGCACGTCCGTGCCCGCACCGGAACGCGTATTGAGGAAACAGCCCGCCTTTGTGACGAAGTAGAAACGGCCATCCGCCAGACCGTTCCGGCCGCCCAGATGGACAACATCCTCGACAATATCGGCCTTCCGTACTCCACGCTGAATACCCAGCACGCCACCAGCGGTCTTTTCGGCGCAGCGGATGCCGACGTCCTGGTTTCGCTCAAAGAGAACCACACGCCCACAGCCGAGTTCGTCGCCAGGTTGCGGCAGACACTCCCTCGGCAGTTTCCGGGCGTCACCTTCTACTTCCTTCCATCGGATATCGTCACGCAGATCCTGAACTTCGGTCTTCCCGCTCCCCTCGATGTACAGGTGGACGGGCGCGACGAGCCCGGCAATCGCAAGGTCGTGAATCAAATCATGGCCGAGATGCGCCAGGTCCCCGGCATTGTCGACGTTCGCCTCCAGGAGCCCAACGACTACCCCGTTCTGGACCTCACAGTGGATCGCACCAAGGCCCAGCAGGGTGGCTACACGGAGCGCGACATCGGCAGCTCGGTCCTGAATATCCTGTCCGGTTCCACGCAGTTGAATCCCCAGTTCTTTCTCAACACAAAGAATGGCGTGGTGTACAACATCGTTGCGCAAACCCCCCAGTACAAGGTGGATTCACTCCAGGCTCTCCAAAATATCCCCATCACAGCGCCCGGCCCCAGCGCCTCGGGTGACGCGAACCTGTCAGGCATCGCCACGACGCAGCCTCCTGAAATCCTCGCTGATGTGGCCACCATCTCGCGCTCAGCCGAGTTGCCCGTTGTGCAGCACTACAACATCCGCCGTACCCTCGACATCTATGCCGGGGTGCAGGGCCGTGATCTCGGCGCCACCGCGGCTGAGGTACAGAAGATCATCGACCGCAACCGGGCTCATCTCACACGAGGCAATTTTGTGCAGATGCGCGGCCAGATCACCGCCATGCGAGACTCCTACACGGGCCTGATTGGTGGCTTGTTCTTCTCGATTGTGCTCATCTACCTGCTGATCGTGGTCAACTTTCAGTCCTGGCTTGACCCTTTCATCATCATCACCGCCCTGCCCGCTGCGCTCGCCGGTATTGTCCTGTTCCTCTTTTTCACCCACACCACCCTTTCGGTACCGGCTCTGATGGGTTCCATCATGTGTATGGGCGTGGCCACCGCCAACTCGATTCTTGTGGTCTCGTTTGCCAAGGATCGGCTTGCCGATATCGGCGATCCCTTGCGCGCTGCTGTCGAAGCCGGTGCCACGCGCTTTCGGCCTGTTGCCATGACCGCGCTCGCCATGATCATCGGTATGGTCCCCATGGCCCTGGGACTTGGCGAAGGTGGCGAGCAGAACGCACCGTTAGGCCGGGCAGTCATCGGTGGTCTGCTCTTTGCCACTGTCGCCACGCTGCTCTTCGTACCGACCGTCTTTGCCCTCGTCCACGCTCGACGCCATGCGCCTCCGGAGCAGCCGACAGGCGTGGCGGCCCCCTCACCCGCCGAGCAACAGGCCGAGGAACACGCGCTTGCCTAGCCCGGACGGGTTCCAGCGCTCCAGGCCGAAGCCGTGCACCGCGGCGGAACCAAACCGGCCGTTGCCAGTGAATCTCCCTGCAGTCTCACACTCAAGCTCAAGCTCTTCTGGAACTGACTATGCCATTGCAGACTCAAACGGAAACCACACCCTCAGCTGCGCACTCCGCGGACGCCTCCCGGGTTGAGCGTCCGGTCACGGATCCTGATACTCGCCCCACCCCGGCGCATATGCCTGCTCGTTCGCCGCGCACGTCCGCTGGGCTTTGGCTCTTGCTGCTGACCCTCGCGGTCGTGCTCGGCGTCGGCATCGTGATCGGCATCCTGTCGCGGGCGCACACCGAACACACCCTGGAGATCGATACTCATCAAGCCGCTGTGCTTTCGGTCAGCACCGTCCACCCTGCCGTAACCGGCACCACGGGAGAGATCGCCCTGCCCGGCAACACCCAGGCCTATAACGACACCCCCATCTACGCCCGCACGTCCGGATACCTTAAGTCCTGGTACACCGACATCGGTGCGCATGTACACAAGGGCGAGCTGATGGCCATCATCGAAACTCCCGAGATCGATCAGCAACTCCAGGTAGCCCAGGCCAACGTGAAGTCCGCCCAGGCGGACCTGAACCTCGCCAACACCACTTCAGACCGGTACCAGAACCTGCTCAAACAGGATTCCGTCTCCAGACAGGAAACCGATGTCGCCGTTTCCGGTGCCGCCGCAAAACTTGCCGCCCTCCAGGCCGCCGAAGCCAACGTGCGCCGGCTTCAGGAGTTGCAGTCCTTTGAACGCGTGTACGCTCCCTTTGACGGCATTGTCACTGCGAGAAACACCGATATCGGTTCGCTGATCGACGCAGGCGGCGGCAACTCGCAGCCGCGAGACCTTTTCCGTATCGCGGCCATCGACCGGCTGCGTGTCTTTGTACCGGTTCCTGAGCTGTATGCGCCCGCGATCCACGACGGCGCAACGGCAACGCTCACCCTCGATGAGTACCCTGGCCAGGCGTTCACCGGCATCATCGCCCGGAACTCGTCTGCAATCGACCAGAACTCACGCACCCTGAACGTCGAGATCGACGTCCCAAACGCCTCCCATAAGCTCCTGCCCGGTGCCTACACCTTCGTGCATTTCAAGCTGCCCCAGGCGCAGCAGCTGCTCTCCGTGCCGGCCAATGCCCTGCTCTTTCGTGCCCAGGGAACCCAGGTCGGGTTGGTACAGAAGGGTCATGTTCATCTGCAGAATGTCGTCATCGGCCGGGACAACGGTAGTACCTTGCAGATCGCCTCGGGCCTTTCTAGCTCGGACAATGTCATTCTGAACCCGGCCGACTCCCTCGCCGAAGGCCAGCCAATTCGCCTGGCCGAGGCTGGTGCCGGTCACGGAGCAGATGCAGGCAGCGACGGAGGTCAACGGTGATCGTGTTCTCGCGCCACACACGGCCTCCGTTTTCCTCTGTCTCGAAACGCGCGAGGGCTCTCGTGGCCCTTCCCGCTCTGCTTCTTGCCATTCTGGCCGGTTGCAGAGTCGGTCCTAAGTATGTGGTCCCCTCCGCTCCTGTTCCGCCGGCCTACAAAGAGCTCGGCCCCAATGCCTTCAAAGAAAATCCCAACGCGAACTGGTCACAGGCCAAGCCTCTCGACAGCATTCCTCGGGGCACCTGGTGGGCAATCTTCAAGGACAGTGAACTAAACCTGCTGGAGCCACAGGTGGAGCTCGCAAACCAGACAATCCGGCAGGCTGATGCGAATCTGCGCGCCTCCCGGGCAGAGATCGTCGTTCGCAAAGCGGACCGTTACCCCACGCTGGGGGTCAATCCGTACAACAACACGCAGCGCTACTCACCCAATACGCCCTATTTCAACCCCGCTCAACCCATCTCCGCATCCCAAACTCTCCAGTACC
>CAXTRM010000009.1:0-5143 GCA_964246625.1 uncultured Acidobacteriaceae bacterium | reverse complement strand
TTTGGGGTCAGGTACGGCATAACATCGCCGCTGGGGTCGAAGAGTCACAGGCCATCGCTGCCGACCGCATCAACATCCTCCTTTCCTTGCAAACCGAACTCGCCGTCGACTTCTTCGAAGTCCGTATCGCCGACGCGCAGCAAAAGCTCCTCAACAACACCGTGGCGCAATACCAGGATGCACTCCGCATCACCACAAACCGCTACCTAGGCGGCGTGGCCATCAAGGCAGACGTCACCCAGGCCCAGACCCAGCTCGAGTCCGCAAGGGTAGCTGCCTCGGATGAAGCCATTGCCCGGGCGCAATACGAGCACGCCATCGCCATTCTCATCGGCAAGGCGCCTGCCGAGCTCACCATTCCGTTTCTCCCGCTTCCCGTCGCCACGCAGCCCCCCACCGTACCGACTGGCTTGCCGTCCCAGCTGCTGGAACGCCGGCCCGATATCGCTGCTGCGGAACGCCGCGCGCAGGAGGGCAATGAAGCCATTGGCATCGCCCAATCCGCGTATTACCCTTCTCTCGTCCTCGGCGCCAGCGCCGGCTTCCAAAGCACCGCAACCCTCCAGTCCGTGTTCAGCCCCGCGAGTGTCGTCTATTCTCTGGGCCCTGGCCTTGCTTACACCTTTTTTGAGGGCGGCCGCCGTCGCGGCCTGAAACAGGAAGCCTTGGCACAATTCGACCGCAATGCTGCCGAGTACAAGCAGACCGTCATCACCGCGTTTCAGCAGACCGAAGACAACCTTGTAGCCCTCCGCGTCCTTCAGGACGAAGCCGCGCAGCAGCGTGCTGCAACCGATGCAGCGCTGGAGTCGCAGCGGATCTACAACAATCGCTACGTCGGCGGCGTGGACACCTTTCTGCAGGTCATCACCGCCCAAACCAGCGCATTGGCTGCTGAGCGCAACGACATCGACATCCTGCGCCGCCGTATGGATGCCACCGTCAGCCTCGTCAAGGCTCTTGGCGGCGGGTGGGACCGCACGCAGCTCCCGCCGTCGTAAGCCTGGAGGCAGAGAGAACGCTTCGCTCTGCCTTCAGCACAGCTACAGCCCGTCCTCGCGCCGTAGCTGCTTATACCCCACAAGGAGGACTAGTCCAGTAGCGAACAGAGCCAGGCCAGCTGGCTCTGGAGTAGCCGCTGCTGCCTTGACTCCCGTGAACACAAAGTCGTCATCGTTGTAGTTCAGGTCTGAATTGCCCTTCTTCAAGTCCTCCATACCGACAAAGGTCCCGGCAGGGATCGTGTACCCGTTTGCCAACCCACCGGAGTACGACGTCATGTAGGCATGGTTGATCCCATCGGCACTGTAGCTGGCGACATTGGCGAACAAACCATCCGGTGACACGATGTAGAAGATCAGCTCGTCGCCCGCGTTGATCTGATTGGCACCTGTTCCCACCGTGAACTCCGCCCCCACCGTAGACGCCTTGTTGTCCAGAATCTTGCCGCTGTTCCAGCCCGTCTTCACGTCGTACACCTCGATCTGGTCGTCGTAGCCGGCAGTGCTGCCCATGTAGTACGCCTCGATGCCGTTCGAAGTTGCGTACACAAGGGTCTGGGGTGCAATCGTGCCCGCATTCGGGTACGGAATCTGGTCAGCAAGGGCGGGTAAGCTCGATCCGGCCAGCAGCACGGTCAAGGAAAGCAGTTTGGTGCGAGTCATCGTAATCTCCGGTGTGCAACTCGCCACGCAGCGCGATCCGCCAGCCATGAAGCCACAGATCCTGAGCGGCACTCCCGTGAGCATACGAAAGAGAGCTTGCTCCGCAACAAGTCTTGAGTAACCGCAGCCGCATCGGACGGGCCACTCCCATGCCACAGACTGGTCAGAACTGACGCACTCCGTGTATTGCCTCACGCGTTCGTTCTTCCCCAACGGCGCCGGCGTATCATTCTGGAGCAGCATGCCGCCGTCCTTCTCACGCCGCAACTTCATGCTCCTGGGTGCCGCTGCCGCTGCCCGGTTGGGTGTACAGGCGCAAAGCTCGGTGACGCGCGCCAACGTCGGCACCCTGGACAGCGCCAATATCCTTGCTCAGGCGAAGCTTGCGCTCAACCTTTCGGTAGCTCCACCTCCATCACGCGATTTCCACTCCGAAGTCGAGCCAGTTCTCAGCACAGCAGGCGGCCTGCCGCGGCCCAAGCTCTTCCGCGCGGAGGCGCTCGCCCTTGGAAACGCCTCCGCCGCAATCGGAGCTCTAACGGCCGCGTACCTGCTCAACCACGAGGGGAGTTATGCGCAGAAAGCCATCGCGTTTCTTAATGCGTGGCTGGTTGCGCCGGGCAGCAGCCTCCATCCAGAGTTCAGCCAGGCCGGCTGCCTTGCGGGTACGTCCACTTCAACACCTGCCGGGATCGTTGATTTGGTACCGCTAGCCGAAATGGCTCGAGCGGCATCATTTCTGACCGACGACCTCACGCCTGAACAACTTCGCAGTGTGCAGGACTGGTTTGCGGCCACGCTGCACTGGCTTACAGACAACCGTCAGGCCTCTATTGCGCAGGAGGCGAAGGACCATCGCGCCTCGGCACACCTGTTGCTTTGCGCCGCATTCGCGCGCTTTCTGCGAGATGAGGGCACTTTGGAAGACTGCCGCAAGCGCTTCCGCACGCACACGCTACGGAACCAGATTCACAACGACGGAACGTTTCCGCAGGAGGTAGCGACCCCGAACCCGTACCGCAACACGCTATTCAACTTCGATCTGCTGGGGGGCGCCTGCCAACTGCTCAGCTCGCCCTTCGATCTGCTGTGGGACTACGAACTGATCGATGGGGTTGGTCTCCGTATCGTGGCGGCCTACCTTTACCCCGTCCTTGCGCAGCCTGAGCGCTGGGGTTTCCCCGCGGACGCGCAATATTTCCGTGAGCTTCCAGGGCGTCGGCCTGCCCTGTTGTTCAGTGGCCGCGCCTATAACCGGCCTGAATATGTAGAGCTCTGGCACAAGCGGCCTGCCGCGCCGCCGGAAGCACTAGCGGACACATTTCCGATACGTCAGCCGTCCTTGTGGACCGCGCGGGCGCCCCACGGCCTGTAGCCTGGTCGAGTTTGGCCCATCCGCACGTCGCCGTCCGCAGGCGCGCGCCGGCTTAGTCGATCGAGATCTTGCGCAGCAGCCGGAAGTCGCTCAGCATCTTGCCGGTACCCAGGACCACCGACGCCAAAGGATCGTCTGCGATTGAGACTGGAAGCCCTGTCTCTTCACGAATCCGCTTGTCCAGATTCTTGATCAGCGCGCCGCCACCGGTCAGCACGATGCCGCGGTCGGAGATGTCGGCAGAAAGCTCCGGAGGCGTCCGTTCCAGCGCCACGCGGATCGCGTTCATGATGGTCGCGATGGACTCGCTCAAGGCCTCGCGGATCTCCGCATCCTCGATCGTGATGGTCTTGGGCACCCCCTCGATCAGGTTCCGGCCTTTGATCTCCATCGTGATGGGCTTGTCCAGCGGAAACGCCGACCCCAGCTCCATCTTTACCTGCTCTGCTGTGCGCTCACCGATCAGCAGGTTGTACTTGCGCTTCAAGTAGGTCTGCACGGCATCGTCCATCTGGTTGCCGGCCATGCGCACCGAGCGCGAATACACAATGCCCGCCAGGGAGATCACGGCGATATCGGTTGTGCCGCCGCCGATATCGACGACCATGTTTCCGCCCGGCTCCGTGATCGGCAGCCCCGCGCCGATCGCCGCCACCATCGCCTGCTCCACCAGGTGCACCTCGCTGGCTTTGGCGCGGTACGCCGAATCCATCACGGCGCGCTTTTCCACTTGGGTGATCTCGCTCGGCACGCCGATCACGATGCGCGGATGCACCATCATCTTGCGGTTGTGCGCCTTCTGGATGAAGTAGTTCAGCATCTTTTCGGTGTGCTTGAAGTCGGCGATCACACCGTCCTTCATCGGCTTGATCGCGATGATGTTGCCGGGCGTCCGGCCAAGCATCTCCTTGGCTTCCTTCCCGACAGCTTCCACCTCGTTGGTCACCCGGTTCACCGCAATGATCGAGGGCTCATTGACGATGATGCCCTTGCCCGCCGCATAAACCAGCGTGTTGGCCGTTCCAAGATCGATCGCCAGGTCGCTCGAAAACAACGAGAAGATCGAGCGCATGTTACTGACGCGGCCAGTGCGCGTCTGGAAGTTTTTAGAGGACATGAAGCCGATTCGTACCCGTCTGGAAAGGAGTCCTTTACATTGTACGGCCTCAAAACACCTCCCCCGCAGCGACCCTGCAATCCCACCCCGGCGCCACACGTACCCCGGATGACACAGGTACAATCGTCTGTGAGGACCCGGAATGCTGATTGGTGTGCCCAAGGAAGTCAAGGATCATGAGAGTCGCGTCGCCATCACCCCGGCAGGCGTCAAGGCGCTGACCGAAGCCGGGCACAAAGTGCTGGTGGAACACGAGGCGGGCACGCTTTCCTCTTTTCCCGACGATGAGTACCAGGCCGTTGGCGCCGAGATCGTCGGCGAGGCCTATCACGTCTGGCGCAACGCCGAGATGATCGTCAAGGTGAAAGAGCCCACCAAGCAGGAGTACTTTCACTTCCGCGAAGACCTAACTCTTTTCACCTATCTTCACCTCGCGCCGCTGAACGAACTCACGGATTTCTTGCTCGACAAGAAGGTCACCGGTATCGCCTATGAGACCGTCCGCGACCGCTTCGGCTCCCTCCCCTTACTCACCCCAATGTCCGAGGTCGCCGGCCGGCTCTCCGTTCAGATCGGCGCCACCTACCTGCAAAAGGAGCACGGCGGCCGCGGTGTTCTGCTCGGCGGCGTTCCGGGGACGCTGCCCGGCAACGTGTGCATCATCGGCGGGGGCATTGTCGGCACCAACGCGGCGAAAATGGCCCTGGGACTGGGCGCCAAGGTCACCATGGTCGACCTGAACCTGAATCGTTTGCGCGAACTGGACGACATCTTTGCCGGCCGCGTCTTTACCCTTGCCTCCAACAGCTACAACGTCGAGCGCGCCGTCTCCGAAGCCGACCTCGTCATCGGTGGCGTCCTGATTCCCGGCCACGCCGCGCCCAAGATCGTCACCAGCGCCATGGTCAGCAGGATGAAGAAGGGTGCCGTGATCGTGGATGTTGCCATCGACCAGGGTGGCTGCATTGAGACCGCCCGACCCACCAC
>CAXTRM010000008.1:28291-34432 GCA_964246625.1 uncultured Acidobacteriaceae bacterium | reverse complement strand
GCCTTTAATCGCTCCGCCAGTTTTCACTACTTTCTGGAAGATCGATTTGAGGCTGGCGTGGCACTACGCGGTACCGAGGTCAAGTCCATCCGTGAAGGCAAAGCGAACCTGAAAGACGCGTATGGCCTTTTGAAGGACGGCGAGGCCTTTCTCCTGAACGCGCACATTGGTCACTTTTCTCACGGGAATGAGATGAACCATGAGGAACTGCGTACCCGCAAGCTGCTGCTTCATAAGCGTGAAATCGAAAAGCTGACAGCAGCGACCAAGCAAAAGGGGTACACCCTGATTCCTGTACGCCTGTACTTCAGGCACGGCAGGGTGAAATGCGAGATCGCCCTTGCCAAAGGCAAGCAGGACTGGGACAAACGGGAGACCGAGCGGAAGAAAGAGGCCGACCGCGAGAGCAGGGCGGCCATTGCTCGATCGCAGCGCCGTTAGCCGGTCGGAAGAGCGCGGACAGCTCCCCGCGTCATCTACCATGGAAGTGTGAACACCAAGCTGCGCTTCCAGGACCCCGCTGCCTTTGTGACGCCACTGCTTGCGGTCTTTGCTGTCGACATCGCAAGCGGAGAGGATGCGCTGTCCTCCCCTGCATTGTTGACCACCTCCGATGCCGTGAGTCGAGTTGCTGCACCATGGTTAACCTCGGGAGAGTTCAAGGCAGCCTTGGGCGAAACGCTGCTTCTTCACGCCCCGGCGGGCTTAAAGGCAGAGCGACTCCTTTTAGTTGGCCTTGGACGGGTGGCGACCTTAACTGCCCAGGAGGTACGCAAAGGCGCGGGCGTGGGTGTTCGCTTCTGCAAGCCGCGTAGCCTGCACGATCTGGCATTTAGCTTTCCGGAAGACCATGCCCTGGCGGACGAACATCTGGATGCACTCCCTTGTGAGTTGACCGCTCGTGCGCTGCTGGAAGGGGCGTTGGTGGCGGACTTCGATGTAGACACGTACCGCTCAAACCGAAAAGATCAGAGCATCCACAGCTTGACCCTTCTGTTTAACGAGACAGAAGACAAGACGCGTGCGGATGCCCAGAGCGGCTTCGACCAGGGCGTGATCGTTGGAGAAAGCCAGAACTTCGCTCGGGGCCTGGTCAATGAGCCAGGGAACATCCTGACTCCTTCTGAGTTGGCGAGGCGCGCCTCTGCCATGGCTGAAGAGGTTGGCTTACATGCCGAGGTGCACTCGACGGACAAGTTACAGGAACTGCGCATGGGCGCTTTTCTCGCCGTGGCCCAGGGGTCCGCAGAGCCGCCCGCCCTGATCGTGCTCCGGTACGATCCTCCTTCGCCCCCTCCGGAAGGCACTCCCGTGCTTGGCCTGGTCGGCAAAGGCATCACCTTCGATACTGGCGGCATCTCGATCAAACCCGCCGAGAACATGGACAAGATGAAGTACGACATGGCAGGGGCGGCGGCCATGCTCGGCGCCATGCGCGCTATCGCTCTGTTAAAGCCTGCTGTTCGTGTCCTCTGTGTCTGTTGCTCAGCGGAGAACATGCCGGACGGACGCGCGTATAAGCCAGGCGATGTGCTCACTGCCATGTCTGGGAAGACAATCGAGATCCTCAACACAGATGCTGAAGGACGGCTCGTCCTTGCAGATGGACTGTTCTATGCGCAACAGCTCGGAGCCACACGACTTATCAATGCAGCAACGCTGACCGGCGCCATCGGAGTGGCCTTGGGCCAACTCAACGCCGGTCTCTTCTCCAATGACGACAGGATCTCGGATCAGTTCTTGTCGGTGTTGCCGGGGACCGGCGAGAAGTTCTGGCGCATGCCCTGCACGGAAGACTACCGCGATCAGATTAAGAGCGCGATTGCAGACATCCAGAATACGGGCAACTCTCGATATGGCGGATCCATCACGGCAGCGATGTTCTTGAAGGAGTTCGTGGGCAATACGCCATGGGTTCACCTGGACATCGCAGGTACGGCATGGATCGATGCCGAAAAGCCCTGGCAGGCCAAGGGTCCCAGCGGTGTTGCTGTGCGTTCCATCACGGAATGGGTCCGCAGCTACGAGCGGTGATCCCGAACTTTGGCTTCTTTGCTGACGCAAACCTCATGGCGTGTGCTAAGGCCAGCCTTACATAGAGGCAGGTACAGAGATGCCCAACCATCCGAGCACACGCACGAGTTCACGGCGGGCAACAGCGGCGGTAGCCAGAAACAGAGCACGACGAGTTGTGTCAGCTTCTCTGAGGATGTTGTGACGATGGTAGAAGTTGTTGAAGCTCTGAGCCAATTGGAAGGCGTAACGAGCAAGGATCGCTGGCTCAGCAGCCGCAATGCCCTGTTCCAGGGTAAGTGCAACGCGGGACGCCGTCAGCCAAAGCTCCCAGATGTCTGTATCGCTGACCAGGAGCGATGAAAGGTCGGTGCTACCCACCGCGGCCAGCGCCGCAGCCTCGTTTACACCGACTTTCTTGAAGATGTTGGCTGCTCGCACCGCCGCATACTGAACATAAGGTCCGGTCTCTCCTTCAAAGCTCAAGGCATCACGAAAGTCGAAGGCAATCACCGTGTTTCGTGTGAAACGGAGCATAAAGAACCGTAACGCGCCTAAACCGATGGTTGTGGCGATTGCCTGGCGGTCCGCCTCGTCGAGCTCAGGGTTCCTCTTGTCGACCTCGTCGCGCGCGGCTGCAATCATGCGGTCGATGAGATCGTCTGCCTTTACGCCGAAGCCTTTCCGTCCAGACACCTCGATATAAGAACGGCCCTTGTCTTCCTCTTTCAGGCTGTAGCCAAGCTCTTCAGCGCCGCGCGGCGTAAGCGCCAACATGGCGTAGTGGAGGTGCGTATACTGTTCGCTTTCCTTGAGAAAGCCAAGGGCACGAAGGGCTTCTTTGACCTGTGTTTGCGGATCATCCTGACGCGAATCGATGACGTTATAGATTGCGTCCGCATGACCGAAACTAGGGTGTGGTCGCTCGCCCTCTGTTGTAGAAATCCAACAGGTGTGACTCTTGTACTCATAGAATCTGGCGTACCCGAAATCGAGGCCAAGCAGACCGAACTTCCAGAGATGGTAAGCGATGTCTTTCCCGACATAGGTCACGGTGCCATTGGACCTGACGATGATCTTGGCGTCCTCATCGACCTCGTCGACAGCCAGAGGAGGCGAGCCCGCGCGGCGCATGACCCAGCAACCTGCGTTCTTGCCCGCCGCTTCGTGGTACAGCACACCTTTCTGCACCATAAGCTCTCGTGCAGCTTCCCAGAAATGGAGGTGCAGAATCTCACTCTCCCGTGGAAGGAAATCATACTCGATCCCGAGCCGCTCCATCGTGGCAAGGTGCGCCCTCAGGACAGTTGTTGCAATCAGGTCGGCAATGGTTGCGATATCGTTATTGCCTTCTTCAATGGCGTGAAGTGTAGCCAATCTCAGCTGCTTGCGTGCTCCGCTTTGTTCGGGTTCTGCCTCGTACCATTGCGATACACGCGCATATAAATCCCAGCACAGATAATCCAGGCGCTCATTGCTTTCCAGGGTCTCTGTCAGCCACTCACGAACATCCTGAAGCGACATACCCTCGAGCTTCGTGACCGCAACAACAATATCGGCTACTTGAACGCCGGTATTGTCGATGTAGTTCTGAACACCGAGATCAAAGCCTCGCTTCCATGAGGCTTCCGCGCCAACACCGCGCCGCAGCATCCGCCCGAAGCTGTCTCCCAGGATGGCGTTCCGCAGATGTCCCACATGCGCTGCCTTGTTGGGATTGATGCTTGTGTGCTCCAGCAACCGAAAGCCAGGGCCACCTACTGTTGCGTGTTCGTCTGCAGCGATGCGCTTGGCCACAGCGGCACGATCAAACTTCACATTCAGGTATCCGGGGCCTGCAACCTCAACGCTGGCGACGCCGTGCATCTCCGCGATTGCCGACTGCAGCTCTAAAGCGATGGCCCGGGGTGCCTTCTTGAGTTGGCGTGCCAGTTGCAGCGCAACCGTCAGAGCCATGTCGCCGAACTCAATCCTGGGCGGCAGTTCCACGGTGAAATCTGGCAGGCCGATGCCGTATCGCGCCTTCACCACCTCGGCGACGCGAGCCTGTAACTGCTCCTGCAAGATGCGATACATACGATGTCCTTGTCTTTCTCAGGCCTACGGCAGCTCAGCCGGAAGTGTTCCTAATTCTTCCACCAACGGTCTGCGTCGGGCCCGATGCAATCGGTGCGCCAGGAACCAGATACCACCAACGCCAGTCAGCGACACCAGGAGCCATAGATGGATGGAGAGACCAAAGATCGTGGCAGGGGCGTCCAGAACGCCATGGCGCAGCAGGGCATCTTTGCAGGCAAATTCGAAGGGGCCAATGCCCCCTGGCGAACTCGGTATCAGGAAAGACAAGTTGGCCTGGGACACTGCCTGCCAGGGGCCTGCCGTATCCGTTCTGAGTCCCACGAGACGCACAGCCGAGACGTACAGCAGGCCTTCAAAGGCCCATGCAAGCAGGCTGACAACAATCAGAACAAGCGTTCCTACGACGCCAATCTGGCGTATACAGTCCAGGGCAAGCAGCAACCAGTGTTCCAGCTTGCGTACGGTCGCGTTCTTTGTGCCCGACGCTGCACTTTGGATGACCGGGCTCAAGGTCTTCGCACCGAAGACCATCACAAGCAGACCGATGGTGGAAGCAGCCAAACCCACCTTTGCAGCCACCCGGAGATGGGGCGATACCGCCCTGCCGGTATGCATCGTGATCACGAAGAGCACGGCCAAGGAAAAGATGTCCAATAACTTCTCAAGAATGACCGTGCTCAACACCACCGAAGGTGTGGTTTGTAGGTCCTCAGCGTAGGTGAAGACCCGCATCACATCCCCGATACGAAAGGGCAAGATGTTGTTGGCCGCCAGCGAGGTTAGCAGGATCCGCGAGCAGTCGCTCAAGCGCGAGCGATAGCTACGCAACATCAGCCACCATCGGTAACACCTTGTGCCATAGCCCAGGACAGTAAAGAGCACGACGCCCACGATCCACAAGGGCGCAACCAGGTGTACGCTTTGAAACTCGGAAAAGTGAAACCCGCGAAAGGTCCACCACAGGAAAAAAGCGCTGATTGCGAAGCCAGGAATGGTCTTCAGCAGCTTTAGCCGGGCTTCTTTCGGCTGCTCTGTCACTTCAGTATCCATGCATTCGCCACCGTCGACGCTGCTGCGTTCTAAAAGTGCTCAGCTGAGGACGTTTGCTTATTGTATCGCCCCTGCGTCGAAGCCCCGTCCAACGTCTCCACTTAGCGCAGGGAGGGGGCATAGTCGGCTAGCAATGGAACCTCGGGAGCCGACCGTGTAGCTTGCGCCACGTCCACTGTTGCTGGCAGATAGGGTCGTGGTGACATTGCGTTTGCTGGGGGCTTGTTCACTTCACTTGCTACGAGCGGGACGGAAAGTTGGCCCCCGGCATCCGCGTGCCATCCGGTCCCGGCGCTTGCTTCGCGTAGTTCCGCGGTAAGCACCTGCCCAGGATCCTGTGAGGGCGCCAGGGTGCGAGCCTGACGTGACAGATCTTCTGCACGCTGTTCATGTCCCCGTGCCTGCTCCAGCTCTGCCGCCACCGTGAGAAGCTCAGCGCTGTTCGGGAAACGTTCCCGGCCAGACCGAACCCAGGTCTCAGCAGCCTTCCAATCGTGAGCTGCTATCGCCGCGCTTACAGCGGCTTGCACCTCGCGAACTGGGGCGGTCGTGAGATTCCTCGTCTTGTACAGGGCAATCGCTTCTCTGGGTAGGCCAATGCCGGCATAGCCTGCTGCCACATCGGTGAGCACCTCAGGATTTTCCTGAAAAGCCGCCATGGTCGCATTCAGAACCGTAACAGCGTGTGCCTGCTCCCCTGCTGCAGCAAGCATACGGGCGCGGCGCACAGCCCAGCCGGTCCAGATCATCTGGACCTCACGGCGTTGCGCATCGTCCAGATCCTTGCGCCCATCCAGATAGGCCAGTTCGCGATACAGGTTGCTGTCGTCGTGCCGATGGGCGAGCAGGGCTGTAATGCGCAGGACAAGTGCCAGGGGTGGCGACAAGCGCTGGGAAGCGAAGATACTTTGCGCCCGAGCGCAGGCCTGCAGAGCCGCTTCCGGCCGTGCCATGGCGAGGTAGACCTGTCCCGCCGTTGTTTGAAAGGTTGCGTCCCGA
>CAXTRM010000008.1:26756-28281 GCA_964246625.1 uncultured Acidobacteriaceae bacterium | reverse complement strand
GCTCCGCTGCACGCTTATTGTCTCCATGCAAAAGAGCCGCCTCACCCTGGGCGATGCGCTCCGCCGCGATCGCGCTGTTTTGCATCGGTGGAGGCCCCACAGAGACCGGGGCCGCATGCGTAGGCACAGGCGTGAGCAGAGCGCCTTGCGGCGGCGTGTTGGACGCTGTTGCTGTCTTTCCGGAGGGCACCCGGCGAGTCGCCTGTGCGGGCTTCGAAGCAGGTGGGAGCGTCGGCCCCGTAGCTGCAACGGCAGGCGGTAAGCTGGGGCGCGTCCCGCTACCTGCGGTGGACGCCGTGGTCGGAGCAACAGCAGATGCAGGAGCCGTCGTGGAGCGGACTCCTGCGGTCTTTGCCGAAGACTTGGGCGGGGTTACTGCTGCCGCACCCTGCTGCGAGGCGGTTAGCGGGCGTGAAGGTGCCGCTTGTGTCGGCGCTGATGGCGAACGCGACGCGTCGGGGCTCACCACGGCAACACTCTGGCCCTGGGCAGCACGGGCGGTGGTGAGAGCCTGCCGGTAGCTCGCATCCGTTTGCAACGGGGCGCGCGCGTCTGCAGGGATGCGAGCATCCGTTGCGAGGGCACCCGATGCTTTGCCGGCACTTGCCTGAGAGATCACCAAACCTCGCCAGCCTGCGGGATCCAGGGGTCGCACCTGCGTCAACTTCGTGAACACCGGGATGGCATCGTTCACGCGAAACGATTGCAACAGCACACTTCCGAGCCCCGCCAGCGCATCAGGGTCGTTCGGGCGTTCCCTTAGTGCGTCACGATACCCTGCCTCCGCGCTGAGCACATCTCCCTGGCTGCGCGCCGCTGCTGCTGCTCGCAAAGCGAGCTCAAACTGAGCATTCACCAGGGCACGCGTGAGAGCCAAGCTGTGGTCGCCAGCCTCCTGGGCGCGCTCAAAGAGCAGAGCGGCCCCCTTCAGATCACCTGCCGCCTGCCTTGCATATCCCAAACCGGCGAGTGCCCTCGCGTCAGCAGGATCTTTGCTCAAGACCCCTCGGAAGATCTCCTCGGCCTCGCTATTCCGGTGCTGGTTCAGCGCTGCAAAACCTGCTTGTTCTTCATTCGCAAAGGAAGAACGATGAGCGACAGAAGTTCCTCCTGAAACGGAGCGGTACGTGGGTCTTGTGGACGGTTGCACCGCGTCCGCAAAGCTTCCCGAGCTGCCTCGCGACGTCGCAGGCACCTGCTGTGTGGCCACGGTCGGAGGCGCTGTCATCGCAGGCGAGGGCTTTACCGGAGGTTTGGAGCTCAACTCTGGTCCCCGCGAAGAGGGGCGTTGCTCTCCGAGCGGCACCGCCGCGCTTCGCTTACCAGCAAGCCCGGTAGGCGAAGTCTGCCCTCCAGCCTCAGCGTTACGAAGCGCCGACAGGGCCTCAGGATCTTCCGGGTATCGTTCCAGCAGAGTTCGACCTTCCGCACGCGTTCGCGGACTGGCCAGCAGAATACGGCCGAGCGCCACGGGATAACGTCTGTCTGCCGGGTAGCGATCCGAAAGCGCACGCAACCCGGCGAT
>CAXTRM010000008.1:15827-26746 GCA_964246625.1 uncultured Acidobacteriaceae bacterium | reverse complement strand
ACCCCGTACAGGCGACGATAGATCGCAAGGGCCGCCTGAGTATCGCCGGTCTGCGCGAGCCGGTCTGCTTGCGCGAGACTGCGGACACCGTCAGCCTCCCCGCCTGAAGTTTCCAGTTTTGCTGTCTCCGGATCGGCCGGGTGTGTCACTTTCAGGCGACTCAGATACTGCGCAGCGTCTGTGGATCGGCCTTCCGCTCGAGTCGCCCGAACCAAGCCAGCCAGGGCTTCAGCATCATTCGGCTCTACAGAGAGCACCTGTTGCCAGTCCTGTTTGGCCAGATCGATGCGCCCCCGCTGCTCCAACGTGCGAGCTCTTCCAAGAAGAACCGCAACGTGCGAAGCCTCTTCCTGAGGCGGCAAAGCAACCAGCTTCGAAGCCGGCGTCAAGGCACAGCTCAAGGCCAGCATGGCGGCATATCGGTGAGGTGTCAGCCTCTTCATTGCAGAACATTCGCCTCAGGTGAACCAAGTTTGTCAACTTCGGTTTAAACCAGCCTACCTCGGGTTTTCTTGGTTGTCTTCGGTTTTTGTCCTGTTTTCCACTACATTCTTTAGTAACTGCTGCAGAAGTTCTCCTGAGCAAAGAAGCCTCTTCTCGCAGCCGCCCGGCAAGGACGAGACCTGGGGGCGGAACTGGTGCGTCAGGCCGCTGCGGTGCAGGGTGCCGAAGCATGTACACCTTGGAAGAACACCGCAGCATTCCAGACAAGATGACGGGCAGTTTGATGGCTCTCTTCAGGAACACAGGCAACACGTTTCCATACAATTGTGACCGTGCACCCATGAACGGATATTTGCCGATGAACCCTTCTTTTTGCGGATGGTGTCTTGACGGCTGCACAATGGGATACGCGCTTTCCGCCATCGCCATGACGCCCGGCGACCGTTGCGGCCTCTAATAGATCCTTCCTTTTGGAGCATGACACTACGATGACGTCCCTTGGCTTCCAAGCTCTTCGGTTCACGCGGTTGCTGAGCGGAACAGCCCTGCTTACTGCAGGCTCAGTTGTGGCGATGGCGCAATCTGCACACATCAGCACCGACCGCGGTGAAGCCACAGTGCTCATCGAGCCGTACGCTCCCAACATCGTTCGTGTCAGCTTGAGTCTGCGTAAGCAGGATGCCCTTGCCGCCCCGGGCTACGGCATTACGGCACAACCGGCCTCGACCGGTTGGACTGCTACTTCTACCGAGGGTGGCGACATTCTCAGGTCAACTGCGCTCGTTGTCACCCTTGCTCCTCAGCCCAACGGCCACGGTTACCTGCCGGAGACCGCTAACTTCTTTTCAGGCTCTACCGGCTATGTCGGCCTGGATCTCAAGACGGCTGAGGGCAAACCCGTTCTTCACCTCGATGGTTGGCAGATGGCCGTTCCCAATTACAAAAATGGGACGCACGGGGTGGAGTACGACCGTCGCCCCTCTGACCCACCCTTCTTTACCGTAGGCGCCAGCTTTGCCGCGGCAGACGATGAGCACGACTACGGCCTGGGCCAGAACCAGCAGGGCTTTCTGGATCGACGTGGCCATGTCATCGAGTGTGCCCACAACTACAACGCGCCCTCTGGACAAAGTGTGTGTGTGCCCTTTTTGGTCACAAACAAAGGGTACGGCCTTGTCTGGGACAATCCCTCCAAAACCACCGTCGCCCTTGGCTTCAACAACCAGAACACCTTCACTTCGCAGGTCGGTCAGCGCGTCAGCTTTTTTGTCATCGCCGGGAAGTATGACGCAATCTACAAGGCTATCGCCTGCTCACCGGGGATGTGCCGATGCTACCCAAGGCCGCGTACGGCTACATCCAGTGCAAGCAGCGTTACAGCACACAAGCTGAACTCCTGGACGTCGCAAAAAGCTACCGCGACCGCAAGCTCCCCATAGACGACCTCGTAATCGATTGGTTCACCTACACCAAAATGGGCCAGATGGACATGGACCCTAGGGCGTGGCCTGACCCCGTCGGCATGCTGCAGCAGCTCCACAGCATGAACTATCACGTCATGATCAGCGTATGGCCGCGTTTCGTTCCTGGAAGCCGGTACTTCAACACCCTGCAGCAACACGGCTGGTTTGAGCATCTCGCGGACGGCACGCCCACCAATGGCCTTCCTTACGATAAGGCCGGCTCCGATATCGACACCACCAACCCTGAAGCTGCCAAATGGTACTGGGGCATCGTTAAAGACAACTACGTCGCCAAAGGCTTCGACGCCTTTTGGGCCGACGAGACCGAACCCGACATTCCGCCCAACGGCTCTTACTTCCACATCGGCCCGGGCACGCAGTTCTTCAATGCGTATCCGCTCTTTCACACTGCGGCCTTCTACAACGGCATGCGACAGGACATGCACCAGCGCGCCCTGATCCTGGCTCGCGACAGCTACCTCGGTGCGCAGCACAACGGCACCATCTTCTGGTCATCCGACACCTCGGGAAACTGGGATACCCTCAAGCGCTCTGTTCCGACCGGCATCAACTTCGTTGCGTCAGGAATGCCGTATTGGTCCACTGACATCGGCGGATGGCAGGGTCTCCCCTATACACACGTTCCTGCCCATGCACTGCTGCTCGACGCCTCCGACGCTCGCGACAATGTCCACTACTACGAGGACTATCCCGAGCTCTACACCCGGTGGTTCGAGTACGGGGCCTTTCAGCCCAACTTCCGCACACACGGCACCCGCCCGCACAATGAGGTTTGGAGCTACGGCAAGCAGGCTGAACCCATCCTGGAAAAGTACCTTCGTCTCCGGTATCAACTCATGCCTTACATCTACTCACTTGGATGGCAGGCGCATCAAAGCGGCGCTCCCTTCATGCGAGGCCTCTTCCTCGACTTTCCGGACGACCCGAAGGTAGCCGACATCGGCGATGAATATATGTTCGGCCCTGCCCTTCTCGTGGCGCCGGTCACCGAACAGGGACAGACTACCAAGTCCGTTTACCTGCCCACCGGCACAGACTGGTACAACTTCTGGACGAACGAAAGACTCCACGGCGGCCAGCGCGTCACGGTCCAGGCGCCCATAGACACCCTGCCCATTTTCGTTCGGGCTGGGTCTATTCTTCCCATGGGCAGCCCTGTCCAAAGCACCAACGAGGTGCAAGCCATCGAGACGGTGCGGATCTACCCTGGAGCCGACGCGCACTTCACCTTGTACTCCGATGATGGCACCACCTACGCCTATGAGCATGGGCAGCATGACATCACCGAACTCACCTGGAACGATGCAGCCGGCAAGCTTTCACATACCGGTGCTGCTGCCTGGAAGAAAGCCGACTCGGAGATCGTTGAGCTCCAACGAGCAAAGCCCTAGCCGCTGTAGCAGCAGCCGCACACTCCGGCGAAGCGCGAGGCATAGCCACAATCATTTGTGGCTGGACTTATTTGTGGCTGGAGCTGCCGGAAGTCGGCTCCGATCCAAGAACGGCGACACCATAGCGCGGCAGCTGTACCGAGGTCACCTCACCAGATCCCAGCAGGTTCACCATCGCCCAGGGCAAGGGTACCGTTTGGGTGTCCTCACTGTAGTTGGTCAGAATCAGGACTCGCTTGCCTCCGCCCGAGCGTATGGCGACGTCCACACCTGCAGGAACGTCCGGCAGCTTGGCCTGCACACCGGCATCCTGCCTCATCCATCCAACGGCTTTTGCCATCGTGGCATCATCCAGTGCGGCGCCCAGATAGGTGATGGATCCCTTTCCCACCTTTCGCGTCACGGCAGCCGGTTGGCCATCCAGCCAGCCATTGCTTTTGCCGTACCGCATCACAACCTTTGTTTCGGGAGAGGTCACCTCGATCTGCTCTGCCCAAACCTTTGTGTCACAAGAGCCCGAGCCGCCACTGACCGGGGCGACACCGTCCAGCGCATAGAACTGCGCAACGCGGGCGCCCAGCAGAGCGGCCAGGGGCCCAGGTTGCCGCTGCGCCCAAAGACTGTTGTCCGCGTCCTTCATCCCGCTACGCTGCCCTAGCACCAGATGCCCTCCTGCGCGCACATAGGCCTCGAGGTTGCGCGCAGCCTCTGGCGTGATGACATTCAGCGCCGGCGCGACCACCAGTTTGTACGACTCCAGAGGCGTCGTCTCTGCGATCACATCCACCGAACTCACCTGCGCATGCAGCGGACGGTAGTAGCTCATCAGCGACGCGATGGGATCAAACGCTCGGTTATGCTTCTGCCAGTTGATCGCCCAGCGGCTTGGGTAGTCCTGCAGGACGGCGACCTCGGCGTGCACGGTTGTTCCTTCAAGCGCGGCAGCTGCCTTGGCGAACTCCTGTCCGATCTGCTGCACCTCTGTATAGAGCGGCACAGGGGTTCCGTCAGCGCCTACGAGCACGCCATGATACTGTTCCTGTCCGTTCAGCGCGCTTCGCCACTGCCAGTACTCAACCGCCTCAGCGCCATGTCCGATAGCGTTCCATGCCATGGCGCGCACCTCACCCTTGTTCAGCGCATTATTGTCCGCTGACCAGTTCACAAAGCCGGGCTGCGTCTCCATCACCCAAAAATTCTTGCGTAGAAAGCCACGGGTCAGGTCGTGGCGGGCACCGTTTTCCACGGGGTCCAGTTGCCCTGTACCGACGTAGTCATCCCAAGACGCCAGGTCAAGATCCTGCGCCACGGTGTAATGGTCGTACCCATCGAACCACCCCATCATGTTTGTCGTGATGAACTGCCGCTTGTCCGCGTGAGCCCGAATCACCTCCAACTGGTTCCGCTGATAGCTTCGCCATGTGTCCGAGACGAACTCCTTCCAGTTCAAGAGCAGGCCCGGATTTCCGCCGCTCTCCTCGACCGGGATCTGCGACCAGTCCTGGTACGTCTCACTCCAGTACGCGGTGGTCCAGCGTGCATTCAAGTTGTCCAACGTTCTGTACTTCGCCTTCAGCCACTGCTGGAACTGCGTCCGTACCTCGGGACCATAGCTTAGATCGGCATATTCGTTATCTATTTGCCACCCGATCACATCGGGATCATGACCAAAGCGCGCCGCCATCTTGTCCGCCACAAGCCGAGCAAGCTCCCGGTATTTCGGAGCAGACCAGTCGAACTGTTGGCGGTTGCCGTGCTCGTCTTTGCGGCCATCCTGTTTGGTTCGAAGCGTTTCAGGGTACCGCTGTGTGAGCCACGCGGGGGGCGCCGCACTTGGAGTTCCAAGCACCACAGAAATCCCATGCCTCTCGGCTGCGCGAACGGCTCGATCGAGCCAATCCAGTTCGAAGTCGCCCTCTTTGGGTTCCAGCGAACTCCAGGCAAACTCCCCGACACGCACCAGAGTGATGTGGGCGGCCTGCATCAGTTGCAGGTCGGCGTCCCACCGCGACTCCGGCCACTGTTCCGGGTACCAGGCTGCTCCCAGCATCAGGCCAGGCTTGTGCGGCGCCACAGGCAGGGGTTGCTGTGAGATGCTTGCGGGTGGCAGAACCATGCCCAAGGCAAGAAGTGCGGTTTGGAAATGCATTTTCATGGCTAAGAAGGCAATCTATCAGGCGAACAGATGTTTCGGCGCGTTCACCACTTCCTTCGCTCTACAATCCATCTCGTCTCTATGTCTGTTCACCTGGTAGTTAATGCGGATGACTTCGGCCTGACGCGGGGTGTCAATCGTGCCATCGCTGAACTCCATGACGCGGGCGCCGTCACCTCAACGACACTGATGGCTCGAGGGGACGCGTTTAAGGATGCCGTGACTCTGGCAAAGCAGCGGCCTGCGCTTGGCGTTGGTTGCCACATCGTCCTCACCGATGGTGTGCCCGTCTGCAAGCCACGCCTCATCCCTTCGCTGGTGGGCCGGGACGGTGTTCGTTTTCGACCAAAGCTTCACTCCTTTCTTGGCGCGCTGCTTACCAACCAGCTCGATCCGCTGGATGTCGAGCGCGAGGCGGTAGCGCAGATCAGACTCTTGCAGGACCAGGGCATCGAGGTCACCCACCTTGATACCCACAAGCACACGCATCTCGCACCTCTCATCCTCAAACCCCTGCTCAGGGCGGCTGTTCGCACCGGGGTTCCGGCTATTCGCAACCCCTTTGAGCAGCCCTGGGCCATCTCGCAGTCCAGCAGTGGCGGCGCACGGACATCGCAACTTCGACTTGCACAGTGGATGAAAAGCCGCTTTCTGCAACAACCTGAAATCCGCTCCGGGCAGATTCGCACAACGAACGGCACCATCGGTGTATCGGCGACCGGTGCTTTGGACGAGGCAACATTGCGAGATCTGGTGCGAGCACTGCCAGAGGGGACGTGGGAGCTGGTATGCCATCCCGGCTACAACGACCGCGACCTCGATAAGGTACCTACCCGCCTCCGAAGCTCCCGAGAAACAGAACGCCAGGCCTTGGCGGCAGTTCTCTCGACAACAGTTCAATCCGCCTCTTCACTGTCCGGCGCGCACCTTTCCGCTTTTAACCTCATCCATTACGGAAGTCTCTCCTAGGCGCACTCTCGCCCGGGCAGCGGCGTAAGGCGAGTTCCCCGCTATGAAGATCGGCATCACCTGTTACCCGACGTATGGCGGCTCCGGCGTTGTCGCCACCGAACTCGGCATCGAGCTGGCCGCACGTGGCCACGAAGTCCACTTCATCACCTACTCGCAGCCGTTTCGCCTGTCCGGTCGCGAACGTGGCATCTTCTACCATGAAGTCCCCGTCTCGAACTACCCGCTTTTTGAATACCCACCGTACGATCTGGCCCTGGCCACTCGCATGGCGGAGGTCGCAGAGCTCTACAAGCTCGACCTGCTGCACGTCCACTACGCCATCCCCCACTCCGTAAGCGCCCTCCTGGCACGCGACATGTTAGCGATACGGGGTGTTCGCTTGCCCTTCATCACCACTCTCCACGGAACCGACATCACCCTCGTCGGGCTAGATCGTTCTTATCTGCCGATTACGCGGTATGGCATCGAGCGGTCCGATGGCGTCACAGCGATCTCCGCCTACCTTCGCACACGAACCGAGGAGGCATTTGGAATCACCCGACCCATCGAGGTGGTCAGAAATTTTGTGAACTGCGATGTGTACCACCGTGATCCTGCCCTCTATCGACAGCAACGCCCCTTGTACGCCGACCCCGACGAACGACTCCTCGTGCACCTGTCCAACTTTCGGCCCGTCAAACGCGTTCTCGACGTGGTAGAGGTCTTTGCGAAGGTGGCCCAGCAAGTGCCCGCTCGCTTGTTAATGATTGGTGACGGTCCGGAGCGGTCAGCGGCCGAGTTCCTCGCCAAGCGCCTGGGTGTGCTCGAACGCACGCACTTCGTGGGCAAACAGGAGAACGTACAGGAACTACTCGCCCTCGCGGATCTCATGATCATGCCATCTGAAATGGAAAGCTTTGGCCTGGCGGCCCTGGAAGCGATGGCGTGCTGTGTACCGGCCATCGCAACCCACGTCGGCGGTGTGCCTGAACTGATTGAGGACGGAAAGAATGGCCTGCTCTTCCCTGTTGGCGACGTCGCCGGGATGGCAGCAGCGGCAATAACTCTCTTGCAGGACGCGCCTCGGCTTGCAACCATGGCAGATCTGGCCCGGCAGCATGCGCAACAGCACTTCTGCACAACCCGCATCATTCCTCTTTACGAAGCCTTCTACCAGCGCGTTCTGGCCCAAGCGCCTCTCGCTCCCCTCACCCCGTAGGCGCGAAACCCTCGCCAGGCAGGCAGGTCAATCCCTCGGCCACCCAACCGTTGCCATCGGAGATTCCCAGGCAAAACTGTTCTTCCCTTCCAACTGGCACCGGGCCTATGCTTAGCCACACGTGCCGCTTTGTGCGCGCGAGGAGATGTATCCGATGAAGCGCCTTGCTCTCACGCCGGTTTGGTCTGTTGTCGTTCTGCCGTTCCTGGCGCTGCAGACGCCTGCTCAGCAGACAACCGGAATCTCTCATCCGGACGAGCCCGATGCCACGGCTTCGGCCGACCACTACGTGAAGCCATCCCAGAGCGCGACTCCCTCCGCAACGTACCAGGACAGCTATCCGGCAACGGCTTCCGAGCCTCGCCTGCTTCAACGAGACGCGTCCAAAAGCGGGAACTTGCCTGCTGCCGCGCCCACAGCGCCAACCATCGCCCAAGCGGCTCCGTACGCCCCCGCTCTGACAACGCGAAGCGAAGCTGACGCGGCTGACGGTCAGATTGTGCTTGAAGTCCCCGGGCGTGCTCATGAACTAAACCGGGGCACCCTGCTCCACGCACGGCTTCGCGAAACGCTCAACACCCAGACCACGCTGGAAGGCGCTGTCTTCACCGCAGAGCTGCTTAGCGATGTCGGCCATCACGGTGAGATCATGCTCCCGGCTGGATCGCTCATCCGTGGCCATGTCGCCTCCATCCACGGTGGAAAGCGGATCACGGGCGGCGCGTCGATGCATCTTCGCCCGGACACAGTTTCGCTTCCCGACGGCACGCTCTACCACTTGGTCGCGCAAGTCACTGACCTGGACAGCACGCAGGACCTTCGCGTCAACGATGAAGGAACCATCGTTCTACGCTCCAATCCAAAGGCCGCAGCGGCCGTTGTCGGTGGCGTGACCGGGACCGCAGCTGTTACTGGAGCTGTTCTGGGCGGAGGCGTCGGTGCTGCTGTGGGTGCACTTGCCGGCGCGGGTATCGCCACCGCTGTCTATCTGAAGCGCGAGGTCCAGGAAAACCTGCCTGCGAACACCCACGTGATCTTCGCCCTGGACGAGCCCCTGCTGGTCTTGCCCCGCTAACCCGCATCGAGGCGGAGCACACCATGGACGTCCCGGCCCGCTCCGCTCTTGTGTCGCTACCATGGGCTGCTATCGAACGACCTGCGCCAGCAGCCGTCGCCAGTTCTTTTGGTTGCGCCGGAAGCTTTTCTTCAAATCGTCCAGCGTGCGTTGGAAGTCATGGTTGTCACTCATGCCGCGCCACGCCGGATTGATACTGAACCATGGGTAGTTCTCGTTGCCGAGATAGATGGCACGCCGCAGCCAGTGCAGCGCCTCACTCTCATCCCCTTCAACGGAAAAGTAGGTCGCCAGCCGGTACGCCATCTCGCTGTCAGCCTCTGCCGCCCCCAGGACGTCCTCCCGAATGAACCCGGCCGCACGCTTGCGGTCGCCTAGCTGCACATAGCACATGGCAATGGTCGGAAATACGATCCGCACGGACGGGTCATCGTGCACCACGCCCTCCAGTGTGTCGATTGCCTTTGAGAGCTGCCCCAGCCGCATTTGTTGGTAGCCGCTTGAGATGCGCAGCAGCGGTTGCCTCGGCTCCAGGGTAAGCCCCTTTTCAATCTCATCGCCCGCAATCTCCAACTGGTTCTGGTACTGGTACACACGGGCCCGGTGGTTATAGATGACCGCGGCATTGGTCGGATTCAAGCGCAAGGACTGGTTGAACTGATCCAACGCCTCGTTGTACAGCCCGTCGATCCGCAGCGTCAGCCCTGCCACGAGGTGCACGTTCCAATCGTTGCCAGCCTCCTGGAGGAGATGTTCAATACCGTGGCGGGCACTCTCCTTTTCACCACGGGAGAGCAGCATAT
Organism: uncultured Acidobacteriaceae bacterium; assembly: GCA_964246625.1. Lineage (GTDB taxonomy): Bacteria > Acidobacteriota > Terriglobia > Terriglobales > Acidobacteriaceae > Granulicella. The sequence goes on along the minus strand of CAXTRM010000008.1, from coordinate 17,224 downwards.
ACACCCGGTACAGATTCGCTTCAGCCGACGCCGGATCACGCTCCAACGCACGGTCAAAGGCGCGCCGGGCCTCCAGAACGTGCATCTGGCCGCCAAGACCGTGGCTTGCGTACTGCAGGTGCGTGATACCGAGACCCGTCCAGCCCGGAGCATACCCCGGATCGTGCTCCGTGACGCGTTCAAACATGCGCCGGGCCCGTTCAAGCTCATCCCGGCTTCCCGTTCGGTTCATGAATGAGGAAAGCAACGCCCGTGCTTGCAGGTATTCTTCACTCGCCGCATCGCCAAGCGCGGGCGGACGTGCTCCGTCGTTTACCTGTCCCTGCAAAGCTCCAGCTCCACGCAACTCTGCAAAGACCTCGTCGCAGATCTCGGTCTGGACGGACACCAGGTCAAAGCTCTCCACGCCAATGGAGCCACCTGTACGAACTCGCTCTCCCTTTACGTCGAGCAACTGCCAGTTCAGGTCAAAGCCGCTTTCGGCACGAAGAAAGCTGCCGGCCAGAACGAAGTCCACCAACAGCTTGCGCCCGATGGCCAGCGGATCCATCTGCCGGGAGTTCACATGCATCAGAGAACTCGATGGGCGCACCACCAGGGAAGGCACCTTCGCCAGGCGCGCCCCCAGGGCGTCGGCCAGGGCCGCTCCATAGAAGGGGGTGGCGGTACTCTTTCCCAGGTCCACGAAGGGCAGGACCACGATGGTGGTGCGGCGGTCTCCTGTCTCGCTCGGACTTGCGTCGCGAAAGCGTTCCGCGAGCATGGACAGGATGCCCGTGGTGCGCTTCTCCTCTTCCGGGCTTTGCAGGTCGAAACGCTGCTGCGCGGCCATCGAGGTCGCATTGTTGCCTGGCATCACCGATACATCGAGCCGCAAAGAATTCAGGACCGTCTTCAGGGCCTCCCGCACATCGGCCGCAGAGGCGAAACGCTCCGTCGGCTGCTTTTCCAGGCAGCGATAGATCACGCTTTCCAGCTCCATCGAGATATCGGGCACAAGGGCGCGGAGATTGGGCGGTGACGCAAACTGGATGGCACGGATGCTTTGGAGCTCCTGCGCATCCGCCTTGTGGAAGGGATGACGCCCACTCACCAGTTCAAACAGCAGCACGCCCAGGGCGAAGATGTCGCTTCGGACACTGCTCTGTCCCGTAACGAACTGTTCCGGAGCCATATACGCGATGGTGCCGCCCCGGGCTGTATAGGTCGCGTCGGGAAGAATGGCGGTATCCGGTAACGAGGGCGTGGTTGGGTCGAACTCAACCTGCTCGCGCTTCAGCTGGCGCGCGAGCCCGAAATCGAGAATCTTGATCAGGCCGCCGTCGGTCAGCATCACGTTAGCCGGTTTCAGGTCGCGATGGAAGACCCCGCGGTTGTGCGCGGGGTGGAGCGCATGG
>CAXTRM010000008.1:14015-15817 GCA_964246625.1 uncultured Acidobacteriaceae bacterium | reverse complement strand
CACGCTTGCGGGCCCTTCTGCAATGACCTTGTCGAGGCTCTTGCCAGGGATGTACTGCATGACGATATAGGCCTCATCGTCTTCCTCGCCTACCTCATAGATCGAGCAAACATTGGGGTGATCGATTGCCGATGCCAGGCGAGCTTCGCGAAGCTGCGTCACCCTCATCTGCTCCGGGGTCTGCACCCCTCGCTTGAGCAGCTTCAGCACAACAGGTCTTTGCAACAGCGTGTCATTGGCAAGAAAGACGACCCCGCTGCCGCCCGACCCGATCTTGCGTAAGAATTCATAGTGGCGAATGACACGCCGCTTCATGAAGTCATTATCGCAGCCACGCCGCGGCTTCGCTATGGATGCGTTGGACAGCCTTGTTGTTGCGTCCACAGTCGCAGTGCGGGCTGTATAGTTCAGGGCAGCAACGCAAGCAGCCTTTCAAAGAAGAAGGGCATCTCAATCAAGAATATCCAGAACTGATGACAGTTCGGCCGACCAGTGGCCCATCGAAACTTCTAACGACCGGAACGGCATGCAAGCTACGATTCTCCTGATTGATGACAATGCGGTGCAGGCGGCAACGCGGCAAGCGATCCTGAAGCGCGCCGGCTTCTTTGTCATTGCAGTGCTTAGCCCCGAGCGGGCGCTCGATCAATATCGGAATGATGAATACCCGGCGACCATTAATCTCATCATCACCGACCACATTATGCCGGGGATGACGGGCGCAGAGTTCGTCAAAGAGGTTCGCAGCTTCGATGCCCGCGTTCCCGTTCTGGGCATTAGCGGTCTTTTAGAGGCTGAGGATGAGTACCAGGACCTCGGCGTGCACTTCCGCTTGAAGCCGCTGCTCCCGGACGATCTGCTGGCCAGCGTCCACCGCCTCATCGCTGAGGCCTCGAAAGAGAATGGGGAACACGGGCAGGGACGGACGTTAAACGTCTAACATCCTCCTCAGCACGTCGAATACCGTGCTGCCGTAGGGCGGTCGCGAAGTGTCGGTCTGCGAGAATAAAGGTGGAAGGATACCTGACTCCGCATGACGCATCCGATGCCTTCATTCGGGAGTTTTTCCCTGCTCCTTGCCCTCGCGCTTAGCGCATACACCCTGTTTTCAGGAAGCCTTTCGCTCTGGGCCATCACCTCCGGCCGCCCCCTTTCCATCTCTCCGGAACGGCTTCGTGAAACTTCGCGCCGAGCTGGCCTCGCAAGCTTCGTCGCCATCTGCTGCGCCGCCTTCGCCCTGGTCTGGGCCGCGTTCACCAACGACTTCTCGGTGGACTACATCCTTCACCACACCAATCGTGCCCTCGCGACGCCTTATAAGTTCTCAGCCCTCTGGTCCGGCCAGGAAGGTTCGCTGCTGCTCTGGGCCCTGCTGCTTTCCGGTTACGGCTTCGTTCTGCGCATCCGGCACAAGGTCGACGTCACACTTTCGGCCTACGCTTCAACCATTCTGTCCGCGATCCAATTCTTTTTCCTTCTGCTTCTGGTTGTCGCCGCACCCCCCTTCGCCATCGTTCCCGGGGGGGTTGCGCCAGCAGACGGATTTGGCCTGAATCCTCTTCTCCAATACCCCGAGATGGTGATTCACCCGCCGATGCTATACCTGGGTTACGTTGGCTTTTCCGTACCCTTTGCCTTTGCCCTGGGCGCCCTCATGATGCGCTACCCCGGGGAAAAATGGATCCACATCACCCGCCGCTGGACCATGGTGACCTGGCTCTTTCTTACCTGCGGTATCTGTCTCGGCATGCATTGGGCCTACGCCGTGCTGGGCTGGGGTGGCTACTGGGGCTGGGATCCGG
>CAXTRM010000008.1:7209-14004 GCA_964246625.1 uncultured Acidobacteriaceae bacterium | reverse complement strand
TCACGATCGTGGGCACCTGGCTCACTCGTTCCGGGCTGGTCAGCTCGGTACACGCCTTCGCCCAAAGCTCCATCGGTACGTGGTTCGCCATCTTCCTCGTCGTCACCTTCTGTGTCTGCCTGTTTACCTTCTTTCGCCAGAAAGATCACCTTCGTAGTGAGAACCACATGGAGTCACTCGTTTCGCGTGAATCCAGCTTTCTCTTCAACAACTTGATTCTGTTGGCCTCTTGCTTCACGGTGCTCTGGGGTACCTTCTTCCCGATCCTCAGTGAATACGTTCAGGGCTCCAAGGTCACGGTGGGCCCGCCGTTCTACAACCGGGTGATGGTGCCCATCGGACTTGGGCTCATTCTGCTCACCGGTGTTGGTCCCCTTTTGGCCTGGCGCTCGACATCGCTTCGTGCACTCCGCCGTAACTTCGTCCTTCCCTGCTCGGCCATCTTGCTCACTGCAGCAATCCTGATGGTCGCGGGAATCCGCCCCTGGGCTGAGGACGACGGCACAAGCTCAACCTATGCCCTCGTGTGCATCTCGCTCTCAGTTGGCGTGCTTGTCGCCATCTTGTCCGAGTTTCTACGCGGCGCCAACGTGATCCGGACGCAAACTAGGCGCAACCTGTTTAGCTCCGGGATCCTGCTAACCCGGCGGAACACCCGGCGTTACGGGGGTTACCTGATCCATTTTGGGATCGTGGTCATGTTCATCGGCCTTGCCGGCGCGGCGTTTAATCAGTCGCGCGAGACGGAGTTGGGCTTTGGCGATTCCATCTCGATCGGTTCCTGGAAGCTGCAGTGCCAGTCCTTCAGTCAGGACACCAACGCCAACTACGACACCGACTACGCGCTCATCGACCTCTACCATGCAGGCAAGTACGTGACGCGCCTGACCCCGGAACGCAGGGTGTATTTCCCGGACACCGATCACGCTCAGGCTTCCACCGTGGTCGCCATCCATTCAACGCTTGCACGCGATCTGTATGTCGTCTTTGAGGGCCGTAATCCCCAGACCAACAGGCCCGATATCAAGGTCTTCCTCAATCCCCTTGTGAACTGGATCTGGATCGGCGTGGGAATCGTTATTCTCGGGACTGCCATCGCCCTTGCACCCTCCCTGCAACCCGGTAGTCAGCGGGTTGCTGCCCCTGCCCCGGCGTACGCCGTGCTTCCACGGCGCGAGCGGGCGGGAAGCGAACGGCCTGCGGTGGCCCTGGAAGCGGCCTCAAAGGTCGGCCATGCCTAAGCGCCTCCTCCAGATTGTCATTTTGGTGGTGATGTCCACGGTGATGCTCGGGGCCGGCTCCCCGAGCACCCGTTTTGACAAGCTGGGTCACAAGCTAATGTGTACCTGTGGATGCGCCGAGATCCTGCTCGAGTGCAATCACATGGGGTGTCCCGACTCGCCCGGACTCATCGCCAACTTGAACGCACAGCTTGCTTCCGGGGCCACCGACACCGGCATTCTGCACTGGTTTGCCGCTCAATACGGTGCAACGGTCCTTGCTGCTCCGATCCGCGGTGGGTTCGATCTTGTTGCCTGGATCGTTCCCTTCGTTGTGTTGGCACTTGGCCTGCTTGCCGCTGTTTGGCTACTGCGGCATTGGCGGGATCGCCACGCGCAGGCAACAGCGTTGGCCACAGCCGGGGGAGTTCCTGCCCCGATCGGGGCACCCGACCTTCGGGATCGTATCCGCAGGGAAACGACCTTTGAACCCTGAGTCACACCTGTTCCCGGTGGCTCGACAGAGAGAAATCACCTCTCTAACTGGAGCATAGGATCGAAAGCTGCTACCTTCTTGGCAAGGTTTCGGTGGGGATCCATGACTCGCTTGGAAATGCTCCGATTGGTGGTGGGTCGCGCCCGTGCCAATGGCTTCGAGTTCCGGCGCTGGTATACCACCCGCCTGGACCTGCCGTGGATCTCTGCGGAGGCCGCGCTCATTCTGCTGGACGCACAACGTCGCTACTACGCTCTCGTGTTCTCGCACGAGTTTGCCAGATCCTTCTGGAAACCTGGTGCCGATATCACCTTCGACGTTCCCTCTCAGATTTTCAAGCGCACCATGCCTGACGGCAGCACACGCACGATCCGGCGTAAGCCGTTCATCAGGCGTTCCGCTCGTCCCAACGCCTGGCGATACCACCTCCGCCAAATGGCTTTGGCCGAAGAACCGTTGCGGTATCTGCGCAAATACCTTCATGTTGAAGAAGACCTCGAGCCCGATCTGGACAGGCAAGCCACCGGGGCCGGGGACGCAAAGGCTGCCAGGCAAAAACCAGGCAGCACCCACCAAGCTCAACTGAAGCCTTTGCCGACCGGCATACCTGACTTCCTCCAAAGACCCTACAAAGGCTCCGGGAGGAATTCGTTGCTGTAACTAGCTGTTTCCGGTCATCTCACGAAGAGCCTTTTCTGCGGGCTTGCGCAGCTTGGGCACCGGGTCGAGCTCTAAACAGCGCCTGTATGCATGTTCCGCCTCATCCAGTTTGCCCAGCTTCCTTGCGGCATTGCCCAGCGCCAGCTGGGCTGCCGCGTCCTCGGTGTCTAGCTGGACGGCGTCCCTGGCCCGCTCGTACGATCCCTTGAAATTGCCGTCATTGAAGTAAAAGCCGGCTACCTGAACATCTTCCTGCTCCCGCTCCGAAGGGCTCTGCCGCGGGACGGGCGGCACTTTGCGGCGCTTGCTGCGGGGTACGGCGGCCGGATCGTTCGCATCCGGATCATCGGCCCTGGCGCCCGCCTCGTCCTGGCCCTGCGACCCCGGCGGTGAGCTGCTTGACGATGAGCTGCTTGCGGAGCTGGAAGAACCGGAACTGCCCGACGAGCCCGAAGAACCCGAGCTTCCTGCGTCCTGCAATGGAGGCCCTCCCTGGCTTGTTGGCCTGTCGGAGCTGTCCCTCGGCTGAGTTCCGTCTGGTGTCCCGGTCTCCCCTGGATATGGGAATCGCTTGCTGGCAGGGTCCTGCGGTGCCGCTGCCGGCTGAGGCTGGGGAGCGGCCGGCTGGCTCGGTGTCGCCTCAGGAGTGGTCTCCTCGCCCGGGTATGGGAATCTTTGTGCCGCGGGGGCGGAAGGGCTTTCTGGCGTGCAGTTCTTGTTGGCGATCAGATTGCCTTGGGCATCGCGGACGGGCGGGCACGAGCCGGCGGGCGCATTCTGCGCGGCCATCGTCAAAGCACCTGCCAGGGCCACTCCGCCTAGCAACGGCACTCCCCTTTTGCGAAATCCGCTCACGTTCGTATTAGACGGCAAAGCAGCCCCGATGCCAACGTCCGTTTCTGCCCGGCACAGGATGCGCCCACCTCGGCGTGCAGTCAAAACACACTGCATAGCTGCTACACTCTCCCCCATGCCGCGCCTGGAAAGCCAGCCCAAGCTGAAGCGCACTGGCCTGCGTAATCCGCCTCGCCTGCTGATTCGCTCCTCGGACATTCATGCGGCCGGCTGTTACACACTGGATCCGATCGCAAAGAACTCGATCATCGCGGAATACGATGGTCCCCGCATCCCGAAGAAGGTAGCCGACGAGCGCTACGGCGGCCGGCCTGTCACCTATCTGTTTGGCTTCGGCGACAAAGGGGATGTGATCGATGGCTTTTCCACCGCCATGTTCCTCAACCACTCCTGTGCCGCCAACTGTGAAACAGAAGAGCGCGATGAGCGCATCTTCATCAAAGCCCTGCGCGACATCGGTGCCAATGAGGAGCTGGTCTACGACTACCATCTCTACGACTCAGATCTAAGCGAGGAGGCTCCCTGCTTCTGCGGTGCCCCGAACTGCCGCGGCACCATGTACTCCGACGCGGAGCTTCAGCGCAGGGATCGCCTGCTCAAGCGTCAACGTACCCGTTCTGTTCGCGGGAAGACTCTGGTGTAGCGGCGTGTACAGCTTCCACAGCCGGGCACCACGCGCCTGTGACACACATGAAAGCCGTGCGGATGCCTAAGGACCAAAGGACTTTGTCGCAGAACCCGGAGCGCAGGGCGTCCCTGGCCACCCTTTCCGCGCACCTGGGACTCTCCGCTGCGGCGATCTCACGCGTGCTGAACGGCGCTCCGGCAGCGCGCTCCATCCCCCAGATAACCCAGGACCGCATCTTCGAAGCGGCGCGCACCCTGAACTACCGGCCCAATGTGCTTGCGCGATCGTTGCGCCGTGGCCACTCCATGACCCTGGGCGTTCTTGTACCTGAGATCGCCGAAGGCTACACGGCCCTGGTCCTCTCAGGTCTGGAGGGAGGTCTGCAGCAGGCCGGGTACTTCTACCTCCTGATCAGCCACCACCACAGCCTGGAGGTGATCGAGCGCTCCCTGACTACCCTGTCGGAACGCGCCGTTGACGGCCTGGTTGCCATCGACACAACACTGCCCGCCCTGCTTCCCTTGCCTGCCGTCACCATCTCCTGCCCTGACAGCCACGAGGCGGTGACCAACATCGTCTTGAATCACCAACGTGCCGCAGATCTGGCGATAGCACACCTGGCCAATCTCGGCCACCAGCAGATTGCCATCATCAAGGGGCAAACCTTCTCTTCAGACACCAAGCCGCGCTGGAAAGCGGTCCAGGCCGCGGCAGCCGCGCATGGTCTCTGTCTGGATCCCAGGCTGGTGACGCAACTGGAAGGCGACACGCCCACGCATGAGCCCGGCTACATTGCCGCGCAGAAGCTGCTTGCTTCGGCTGTCCCCTTTACGGCGCTCTTTGCCTTTAACGACATCTCCGCCATCGGGGCTATCCGGGCTCTGCGCGAGGCCGGTCTGCGGATACCGGAGGACGTTTCAGTGATTGGCTTTGACGACATCCAATCCGCGGCCTTTCAGAACCCGGCCCTGACCACCGTACGCCAGCCCTTGCGCGATATGGGCACACTCGCCGCAGAGATCATCACCACTCGCATACGCGAGCGCCAGGCGGCGGCTCCGCTTGCGACCGTGCAGGTCGACCCTGAACTGGTGGTGCGAGAGTCGGTGGCTCGCGTTCGCTCCACTCCGTCATTGTTGCGCGGTATCCCGTGAGTCGGCGCCTCCGCAGTAACCTCTGGATCGGTGCGTTCTGCCTGACGGGCATCGGCACCTCTTTGCTCGGCGCCACCTTGCCCGCCACGCTGCAACACTGGCATCTTTCCGATCGCAGCGGCGGCCTGTTGCTGTTGGCTGGCTGGGGAGGCTCGACCAGCGGTGCCCTGCTCGCGCGTGGCAGGTTGGACCGCGCCGCTGCGGGCGGCCTGGCACTTTCGGCCCTTGCCCTGTTTGCGCTCTCCACCCGCTATGTGCCTCACCTGTTTGCGCTGTATCTGGTCTACGGCGTTGGACTGGGCCTGGCCATGACTGCGATCAGCCTCTTGCGCTCGCGTGAGGTCGACTCTGCCAAGGTAGACCTGGATCTCAATCGACTCAACCTGGTGTGGGCTGCGGGCGCCTGCATCTCGCCCGCCCTTGCGCTCCATTCGCTGCGCCTGGTCTCGGTCGCAGGCCTGTACCGCAATCTCGGGCTCTTGTTCGCCGCAGCCGCGCTGGCGGTCATGCTCGTGTCTCGCGCAACGCGGGGCAGATCCCTCGCAGCAACGCCTGCGGCCCCGCTACCGGTCGCCTACGCCCCACTTCGTTTCAGCATCTTCGCCGCAACCAGCGTTGGCCTCGAAAGCGCCATAGGCAGTTGGCTCACTACATACGCCGAACGCGCAACCCTGGTGGTGGGCGCAGCGGTTTCGGCAAACTTGGCCTTCTGGTTTGGCTTGCTCCTCAGTCGTGCCAGCCACTCTCTCCAGTCCGCCCCGTGGTTGCATACACGGCGCGTCCGCAACTTGCATCTGTGTCTTGCTTGTGCGGCAGTGCTGCTGATTCTGGCGTGGCCTCGCGCGCGGACGCTGCCTTTTGCAGGGTTTCTGTGCGGCTTCGGCCTGGGCCCACTCTATCCCTTCGTTCTGGCGGCCACCCTGCCACGGTACCGGTCCATGGCGATCTTCCTCTCCGCAGGCATCGGCTCTTCGGTTGTGCCTTGGCTCACAGGAGCCCTTTCCACGGCGACCGGATCGCTTCGCATTGGTCTGCTGATGCCAGCCGCGACCCTGGCTTTGCTGGTTGCGAGTGCCGTCCGGATCGACTCGCAGGCCCACCCCGACTACCTTTCCTCCTGATCGCCTCAGCAGGCGCTTGGTCCCAGCGGGCCCAAGTGCGGTAGCATCACCACAGAACCGACATGCCCGGATGGTGAAATCGGCAGACACAGCGGACTTAAAATCCGTAGCCCCGAAAGGGGTGTGGGGGTTCAAGTCCCCCTCCGGGCACCATGTACAGGTCTTCAGGCGACCACACGCCGAAAAGCCCGTTCCGCATCAGGACGCTGCCCTTCAGTATGGCGCCGGCATCCGAGAGAGATCATCCCCAAGCAGGACAGGGCGTAAACTCTAAAGCGGAGGTGTTCGAGCGTTTCACAGTGTCCTCCTCGCGCCCGGGCCCTCACGCGTTTGACACAGATCACCTCGGCGGTGGCACCCTGCTCGGCAACTCGTTGACTTCAAGGGCTAGGAGCTCGTCACCTGTGTTCTTCCCGCGCTCCGCGACCACAACCCATTGCACCGCCCCCTGGTCAACGGTGATCTTTTCAGCCGATACTGCAAGTTCGAAGCGGCGCTCCTGGCCAGGCAGGCATACCCGGAGGATGAATTTTCCTTCCGGATCTCTGTAGGCTACCGCAAGGCAAAAGCCCCGACATCGTGTCCATTCCGGCCGGAACCGGTCTTCCAGGTACACCCTTCTTCTTTACGATCCCCCTGAAAGGCACACCATGGAGAACAG
>CAXTRM010000008.1:0-7199 GCA_964246625.1 uncultured Acidobacteriaceae bacterium | reverse complement strand
TGCTCTGGTCGCCGATGGCATCGAGTCCTTTTCCGATGTAATCAGCTCCGCTGTCGTCTACTTCGGGCTTAGGTTCGCCATCAAGCCGCCCGACAAGGATCATCCCTACGGCCACGGCAAAGCCGAACCGATCGCGGCGGTGGTCGTCAGCTTGGCCCTGATGCTCGCGGCCGTCTATATCGGCATCGAGAGCATTAGGCAGATCGAAATGCCGCACCCTCTCCCACGTCCCTATACCCTGTGGGTCCTGTCTGCTGTGGTGGTCGTCAAGCTGCTGCTCTCGCGCTACGTGGCCAGGGTGGGCATGGAACTGGAAAGCACCGCGGTGCAAAGCGACGCGGGACATCACCTTAGCGACGCCATCACCTCCGGCTTCGCATTCATCGGCATCTCGGCGGCCCTTCTCACGCGGAATGCCGCTGCGGATGACTGGGCCGCTCTTTGTGCCGCCCCCATCATCATCTTCAATGCCTTTCGCCAGATCCGCTTGCCCCTGGCCGAGCTGCTCGATACCAGTCCGCCCCCGCAGATCGAGCAGGACGTCCGTGCGGTCGCTGCCACCGTGCCTGGCTTGGTCGCGACGGAGAAGTGCCATGTGCGCAAGGTAGGCTTTCGCTACTACGTTGATCTCCATATCGTGGTCGACGGCGACATCTCGGTTCGCCAAGGGCACGCCATCGCACACAAGGTGCAGGATGAGGTGCTGCGCTCTTCGCCGAAGGTGGCCGAGGTGCTGGTGCACGTGGAGCCCAACAACTTGCTTACCGAGCAGGCCTACAGCCCTGCTCCCGTAAGGACCTACACCTTCGGAAAAGCGCAAACCTGACAGCGCCGGATCACGCCGGCGGCAGCAATCTACAATACCGCTGCCGTCGGCGCCAAACATCCGATCGAGGAAACGACGTACGTCTGCATGTCTACTCCCGGGTAAAGCTGCTGAAACGTCTCATTCGCATGGGCCAGTATGTCAGCCGTCTCAGGTGTCCCACGACGGATGGCAAGGGAATAGTCGAAGGCGCCTCCACCGATCAGGACATACTCGCGCAACAAGCGTGGTGAGCAGAGCATGGCATAGCGCTGCCCCGTGTAGTCGGAGTGCGGAAACCAGATCAACGCGGGCTTACGATCCAGAAACCGGTCCATGTCGAAGCCGTGCAACGCGATCTCGCTGTCGTTCAGACCAGCCAGGTCGATGACGTTTACACGCGGCGCGACCGCTCCAATGTACCCCACCTCACTTGCCGCGATCGTGGACCCGGCAGGCAGCGGGCGCACCAGCCCCGTACCGATCAAGGTGATCACACGCCACCATGACTTTTCCGGCAGTGGTGCTGCTGCTGCGGTAACCAGCACGGGTTGCGCGTAAGCCGTCGAGATCGCACGCGGGTGCACCTTGGCACTGTGATTGAGGTACTCGGCCAGACCACGTAAACCCAGCACCGCCAGGAGGCCGGCCACAAGCGCGGGCCGCAGCTTGATCCCCGAGAACGCCCCTTCCCGCCAGCTGGTGTCGGCCATCCAGGCTGCAGCCACCGTAACGGGTGCGAGAAAGGGCACGTAGTACCGCGCGGCCGCACCCATGATCTGCATTACCGTCTGCAGGTACAGCATCGTTGCAACTACAGGGATCAGGTAGCATGCCGCGATACGTCGGCTGCGGCGTGTGGTGAACAGCAGCGGAACGGCAAGAAGCATGTCTGCAATCTGCAAAAACCTGCCCACAAAGCCCCTCGGGTCCCATTGCCAGCCGCCGATATACCCCTGGTAAGCATGTCCTGACTTCATATAAAAACTTAGTGGCATCCAGACATGGAAATAGCCGCGGTAAGCCACCGCATACAGAACAACCGCGCCGGAAAACGTTACCAGCACCGAAACGAGCTCTCTTCGGCGGCTTGCATCCAAAAGCAGGAAGGCGGCCAGGGCGGGACAAAGTACGGCAAACAGACCGTTCTCCGGACGCACGATCACGCTGAGCGCCCCCAGCAGGCCGACAAGCACCGACCTCGTCCATGTCCGCGACCGGTCCTCACACCACGACCAGATTGCGCACGCCAGCACCGCATCGCTCGCAAACGACAGCATGGTGTCCATGCCGGTCACCAGATTTGCGCGAAAGGTCGTGCGCGACACCAGAAAAATGGCAAGCAAAGGGCAAACGAGCAGAAACTGCTTTAGGTACACATTGCGTGACAGCTTCGCGATCCCAAGGCAGCAAAGTACGATGCCAAGCAGACCCGTTGCAAAACTGGCCAAAAGCAGTGCCTTGCCCGCACCCAGCGGAAGCAAACTCGTCAGGAAAACGACGGCAAACCAGCCTATGCTGGTCATTCCTGCCGTATGCACACCGTCGCCGTTCCAGCTCAGCCCCATGCCTTCGCGCAGATGCAGCGCGTAGCGGTAAAACATGTAGGAGTCGTCGAAACTAAGGGGCCGCTTCCACGCAAAAAGAAAGATATGCAGGATCCAAAGAAACGCGGCAAGGGCCAGAAGCGGTAGCGCGAGCTTCAGCATTTTGGCGGTACCACCGGCAGCTACCTCGTCGCTCCTCCGCCCAAGTGTCATCACAAATGGCTCCGTCCGAAGCGAGCTTCCTGCTCCATGCTTGGGAAGGCAGCCGCAACGCACCGTTCGGAAATGCAGTCAGGTCGACAGAAACGCTTCATCTACGCAGTGTAGTCTGTGCCAAATCATCTACCAACAGCGACGTAAGTAACTTCGCGGTGTTCCGAGCGAGGCATCTTCGCCTCACTCCCTACCCGGGTTGAAAGATGCCGAACCGGCTACGTGTAAGCACCGGAGGCAGAACACGCCCTTCGGTGGCTTATTAGGAAACCAGGGCGGCCGGCTTGCCCAGTGTCTCCGGAAGCCGCAGCCAGATGCACGCCGCTGTCGCAAACACCACGCTACTCACCAGCATGCCTGCCCTCAACCCGAAGTGCTCCGCCAACAGGCCGGTGAGCAACGGAGAGAAAAAGCTCACGAGCCGTCCCCAGTTGAAGATGGAGCTCGCCGTCGACTTCAGGTGGGGTGGGTACAGTTCCGCCAGCCAGGGCCCCCAGATCACGCTTGCTGAAAGCGCAAACCCATACACAGTGCCAAGCGCAATCAGGGCCCATTGCGGTCCCGTGAGGTACGCCACGATGGTTGTGGCCGTGATGAAAAATCCTGTAGCCCCGGTGCGGCGGCCGTACCGGTCGCTGGCCCATCCCCAGAAGAACCCGCCAAGGATGTTGCCCGCAAACTGCGCCGCCACCAAGCGCCCTACCGCCTCGGGGGGCAAGTGCCGAATCGTCAACAGGTACGTCGTCACCCATCCGCTAAAGGCCTGATAGGCGAAGAAGTTCAGCCCTGTCATGCTCGCAAGAAGTAGTGTTTGCCGTCGCAATGCCGGGGTAAACAGCTCTGCAAGTGGCAATTTGCTTCCCGTAACAGACGCGCTTCGGCTTCGGGGAACAAGGACATACGCCAGCCCGGCCAACAGCAAAGGAGGCAGGCCCCCTAGCCACAGCAGCGCCCGCCAGTCATGGTGTCCAAGGTGCCCAAAGGCAATGCCCAGGGTGATGATGGCCAGGCTGAACGTTGCATTGATCGCACTCGCTAGCTTGCCCCGCACTGTGGCCCGAAACAGCTCCACATAGATCCCCACGACCACGGGAAAGCTGCCGCCCAGAAACAGCCCCAGCACGAACCGTTGCAGCAGCAACGTCCCATAGCTCGTCACCAGCGTCCCCGCAAGCAGCAACAGCCCATAGCCGGCCATCACCACCACCAGCATGTTGCGCTTGCCCAGCCGGTCGGCGAGTTGGCCGATCGAGAGCGCCCCCACCAGCGCGCCTGCTCCCTGCGCCGAGTATGCCGAGCCAGCTTGCGTCAGGCTCAGTCCCAGGCTCGCCCGAAACAAGGGCCGCAGCACATCGACCGTGTTCCAGGCCCAGCCGTAGAAGAACTCCGCGATCAGCAGGAAGCCAAAGGCCCACAGCCGGCGGCGCAGCGGCAAATCCAGCAAGGACCCCGTGCCAGCGGTGGGCAATACCGAGGCCATGACGCCGTCTTCCGTCTGCAGCAGCGCAGGCGCACTCGCAGCAGTCTCCCGTGCAACCTCCATGCGATCTCACCCCAGGCAGTACGTTGTTGGGTTGGCCCGATTCGCCCCGTACTCCACGCCCGCTACCCTGCCGCACGCTGCATGGCGCCTAGCTTCAACTGCACCAGCATCGAAAGCTCGTCGTACAACGTCCACTCATCCACAATCCTGCCATCGCGCAGATGCAGGTGCGTGAAGCCCATCACCACCAGCTTGTGCCCTGTCGGCGCACCCAGCGAGCCGTACCCAAGATGGTGCCCGTCCATCACCCAACGAATCGCCACCTTGGTGCCGCCCTCTTCGCTTTCGACAGAGCAGACGTGCTGCGGCACATAGGCACAGTCCGGGATCATCGCGACCAGCCGCATGGTCTGCTGCATCACGGCCGCGGGACCATACAGCTCGCGCATCAGGGGCCCATGCCACTGGCAGTTCGACGCATAGATCTCACCGATCTTGCCGAACAGACGCTTGTTGAAGATGTGGTGAAGCCAGCGCAGGACCTCAGCCTCGGTTTCGGTGTGCGCGAGAGTAAGATCCGGCTCCGTCTCCGGGGGGTATTGGCCGAGAAGCCGCCGGTTCTCTGCGACCTCTACCACGGCCTCACCCGCGTCGAACTTCCTTTGCGCGATGGCCAGCGCATACCCTTGCGGATCGATGCCCAGCTGGATCAGCTGCGCCATGTTGTCGCGCGCCACCCACTCCCGGTAGATCTTGTTTTCCAGGATCATGCAGTCCACGATGGTGCGGGTCACGAAGGTACGGCCCGTGGGCTTGCCGAAGATGCCGTACTCCGTATGCCGCCCGGTGCCGTGCGTCATGTGCGAGGTGTAAAAGCCGTCCACATCGTTGCCACGCCACACGATCGAGGTCGCCATGCCGCGACGGTCGGGCAGCTCCACAATGCGCTGGATGGTTTCGCGCACAATCGTTTCGCGGTCATACATGGTGCCCAGCACTCCATACAGAACGCAGTTGTGGGTGTAGTGCGTATAGATCAGCCCCACATCGCGCTCATCCCAGATGCGGTGGGTGCAGCGGACGATGTAGTCCACGATGTCGGTATAGATCGGGTCGAAGCCGCGCATGCTTTGCACCCGCGGCCGGTCCGTGGGCACCAGCTCGGTAAAGTCGCGGCGCTCTACCTGTAACACCTTGCCGTTCTGCTGATCGACTTCGCTTGCTGCTGGCTGCTCGCTCACACGCTTCCCTTCAACCCTCGCCCAGCACGTTGCGCAGCGCTTGCACGCGGTTCTGCCTGCTCGACGGTGTGGAACCATGCTGCCACAGCCAGCGCCACTTCGTCCGTTTTTTCCAACAGGGCGAGATGACCGGCCTCAGGCAAGCTGACGAAGGTGGCGTGCGGAAGCGCCGCGGCCAGGGCCTGCTGCGCCGCAGCGGGGCAGAGCCTGTCCTGCGTTCCGGCCAGCACCAACGCCGGGCAGCGGACGGCATGCAGCGGTTCGCGGTAGTCCGCACGCGTCAAGGCCATCTCGGTTTGTTGAGCAAAGGTGGTGTGCCCGAGGGACTCGGCCATGGCTTGCAAGAGCGGAAGAGCGCCCTGAAACTCTTCCGCTCCGCCGTACTCCGGCCACAGGTGCTCTTGCACGAAAGCGCGCAACCCGGTGTGTTTCGCTCGCTGCACCATGGCGCGGCGTGTCTCGTGCCTTTCCGAAGGGACAGGCAGCGGACTTGTGCTCAACAAGGCGAGTCCTCGTACCCTGTCTGGTGCGAGCAGAGCCATCTCCATGGCCACCATGCCACCGAGCGAAAAGCCAAGCACTGCAAAGCGCTCCGGCGCCACCGCGAGCACATGCTCGGCCGCTTCACGCACGGAGCCTACTTTGGACGTGAACAGCACGTGCGATGCGATGTGGTGCAGTCGCCCTCGCAGGGGAGCAAACAGGCGTTCATCACAGAGCGTTCCCGGCACAAGGACCAACGGCAAGGATGCCCCTGTTTCGTGCCTCCGGTTCGCCATGCGCACGTCCAGAACCCTAGCACGCGCCACGCAGGCGTGACCAGAGGTGCCGCGCCGCGAGCGCTTGGATACAATCATCCCGTTCGCTGCAGCACCAGATTGCTGCGGCGCGTAGGAGCCCTCACCCATGCCGACCTCCTCCCCTGCCTCCTGGACCTCCGAAGCCATGCGCGAGCGACTTGTCCGCTACGCTGACCTCCAGGCCTGCCGCACCGCCTTTATCGACACCAAAACGCCTGGCTCCACGGAAAAGGAAAACTTTACCATCATCGGCCCCGGTGTCTCCGAAAGCCCGGACCAGCATGTGCACATCCGTGAAAAGCACGGCTTCAACATCGGCGGCGCGCGCCAGCCGTTCGGCTGCGTCAACTCGCAGCACAGCCATGACACCGCCGAGGTGTTTGTGGTGCACACCGGCCATTGGCGGCTGCACTTCGGTCCCAACAAGGAAGATGGCTCGCTCGATATCGGTCCGGGCGACGTCGCGTCGGTGCCGATTCACATGTTTCGCGGCTTCAGCAAGCTCGACGAGGGCAAGGGCTTTCTTTGGATGCCGCTCGGCCAGGACGACCCCGGCAAGGTGACCTGGGCGCCCGCAGTCTTCAAGGCCGCCAAGGATCATGGCCTCAAGCTCGCCAAAGGCGGCAAGCTCATCGACACCACCAGCGGCGATTACCAGTTCAAGGAGGTCGAGTTGGAAACGCCACCCACGGATCAGGCGCTCGAACAACTCAAGACCCCGTCCCTGGAGCAGCTCCAGCAGTGCCTGGTTCACGCCACCGATATGGTGCCAAACCCCACCTCGCCGCTCGCCGCCGAGGGCGTCGAAGAAGCCGGGGTGATTGTGCCCAGGACGACCGCCGATGGCTTCCCCGCCGGCCCCATCCAGGGCTGGTGGCCGCACGACCTCAACCTGCGCCGCCTTACCTTGCAGACCGGGGCCTACGTCCCCGTGCACGCACGCAAAGAGGTCGAGGTGCTCTTCGTGCAGAGCGGCACCGTCGAGATTGGCTGGGTGAACGACGGCGACGAGGAAACGCTGTTGATGGGCGCAGGCGATACGCTCTCCATGCCCATCGGCGTCGAGCACAGCTTCCGCAACACGTCCTCCGCGTCTGCCGTGCTCTTCGT
>CAXTRM010000007.1:0-34797 GCA_964246625.1 uncultured Acidobacteriaceae bacterium | reverse complement strand
ACAGACGCTCGCAGCCCGAGCACAGAGTGCTTTAGCTACAGCACAGCTCAAAGAGGCACTTCGCCCTGTTCTTGCCATCAGCAGAGCCGAGTTTGGGGAAAACGCTACCTTTGACTCTGATCTTCCAGGAATGCAAATGCATAACGTCGGTTCAGGCACCGCTTGCCGGTTGACCATTGCTCGTTTCGAGGAGGGCTCCTTTCATGGTCGAAACGTTATAAGTAGCTTCCCGATGATTGGCACTGTCATTCCAAGCGGACAGATTGCGAAGATCCCAAATCTGCCGGACAAGCTAGAGGATGACACGCCGAACATCCTCATCTTCTACGAATCCACTTCCGGAGATCGCTATTGCAGCAGTTATGTACATAACGAGGGTGAGCCCATTTTGAATTACGAGGACAATCCCGCAACTTGGCCGGGCTGACCCTCTAGGAGGTTCTAGATCACCTCTCACAGCCAGCATTGTCTTGGGCCTTTACCTCCGATAACTAGGGTTGTCGTGGCTCAAAGCGTTCTGCTACGGCCTAGATGCATCGGCGGTAGCACTGCAAGTCGCCGGCAGCGCTCTCTATAATCAGTACAGGCCTGGCCGATGTCCACGTCACCGGCACCGCACCTTGGGACAAGTTTCTGCCGTGACAGGCAGAAAGCCCCGGGGTAGCAGCCCCGGGGCGTTTCTTAGTCGGAAGGCTGGTGAATGCCTATGCGACCCTTACGGGTTCGCTTTGGCCGTGCGTCCTTTGAGGTACCAGGGGATATATTCCCCTCATCATTGGAACGCTCGTGCTGGTGGGCGGCAAGGTGGTGCACCTAGTGCTCCATCTGCTCCACCGGTAGATCACAACACCGGGGCGGGTGGACACCGCCTCGGCTTTCCTCTATTAGACACAAAAGCGCAATCCAGGCGCAACTTTCTTTTGCAACTTCAGTGTTGATCCGTAGTGTTGATCCGTTCCCCGGAACGGGCGGATTCAACCTCGGCGAGGTCGCTTCGCTGCAGCTTTCCGAGCATTCCCTGCAAAGCCCTCCCTCGAAGCTCTTCGGCCTGCGACCGTTCCTGAGAAGGAGCTCAGCATGCTGAAAAGTACCACCGTTTGTACCACGTTCCTCGTCTGTGCTTCTGCGGTAGCCCTTGCGCAGCAGCCCTGCTCACCCAATATCAGGCTCGAAGGCACGGTCACGGACGCGACTGGAGCGATGATTGCGGGAGCACACGTCGAGACTTCCGACGGTCGGCAGACGACAAGCGACAACAGCGGCCACTATGCCCTCCCTTGCCCTCCAAGCGGCACATTTACCCTTCAATTCACGGCAGACGGCTTCACGGAAGGCCATCTTTCAGTCACGATCCGGGACGCCCGAAGCGTTCATGCTGACATCAGGTTGGCGGTGGCAGCAGTGCAGAGCGAGGTCCAGGTTTCCGGCGACGACCCGAGTGAGACGGCAGACCGAACAACAGGTACGCGGACGCTCAGCTCTGACGCCGTCCGGCAGCTTGCGGACGATCCTGACGAGTTCAACCGCCAGCTCCAGGCTCTCGCTGCAGCCGGCGGGAGCATGCCGGGGTCTTCCCTCATCACTGTTGATGGATTCCAGAACGCCAGCACCTTGCCTCCCAAGTCCTCCATTGCTTCCATCCGGATCAACCCCGATATGTTTTCTTCAGAATACGAACGGGCCCCTTACCTGGGAGGACGGGTGGAGATCTTCACGAAACCCGGAGCCGACCTCATCCACGGCGCTCTCTTCTTCACAGACAGTGACAGCAGCTTCAATGCCACGGACCCGTTCTCTCTTACAGCCACGCCAGCCGGGAAGAGGCGCTATGGCTTCGAACTGAGCGGCCCCATCCGCAAGCAGAAGACCGACTACGCCGTTGCCCTCGAAAAGCGGGACATCGACGAGTTCAACGTGGTTAACGCGATCAGCCTGGACCCGACACAGGCGCAAACCAACATCCGACAGGCGGTTTCGGCTCCGCAGCGCCTCTGGATCGCATCAGCAAGAGGCGACTGGCAGGCAAGCCCGAACGACGTGGCCACCCTCTCGTTCACGGCGAACGTGAACACATTGGGGAATCAGGGAGTAGGGGGTTTGGTCTTGCCGGAGGCGGGGTACACGAGTCGGCTCGCCGAATACGACCTCAGGCTTTCGAACCTGCAGACCTTCGGAGCGAACCTGCTTCATCAGACTCGGGTTGGCTATTCGTGGATTAGGACACAGGACCAGCCAAACTCCACATCACCGGCCCTGCAGGTTGCGGGATTCTTTACAGGAGGCGGATCGGCCGCCCAGGCTCTCAACGACCGGGAACGCGACCTTGAGATCGACGATAGCTGGACACTAAATCGGGGCAAGCACACGTTTTCCTTCGGAGCACAGTCCTTGGGAATCTTCGTGCACGACTACGACCCGAACACCTTCAATGGACAGTACATCTTTGGGGGCGGCAATGCACCAGCCCTCGACGCAAACGGTGCTCCGACAGGCCAGACAGCCACCATCAGTGGGCTGGAGCAATACCGCAGAGCACTGCTCAACCTGCCAGGAGGCGCACCCACGACGTACCAACTGACGGCCGGAAATGCGCTTGTGCCGTTCACGCAGTGGCGGTTGAGTTTCTACGCGAACGACAGCATCAAGTTGGCGCCCCGTTTCTCTCTCACCGCGGGATTGCGCTATCAGGCTCAAACCGCGCCCACCAGCGTTGGAAGCCTCTCGCCACGAATTGGAGCTTCCTGGAGCCTCGACAAGAAGGCGTCCTGGGTCGTCCACATCCGAGCGGGTCTCTTCCATGATCCGAACCCGCAAAGCTACGCGAACGACGTGTACCGGCTTGACGGAGTCCGTCAGCGCCAGATTGCGGTGTACTCTCCGATTTTCCAGACGCCTCTAGTGCCGGTGCACGGTTCAATTCAAGTCGCTGCCGTGAACAGCTTCCCGCATACCTTGGGACAAGTCGCATCACTGCAAACCCACATCAGCCTTGAACATAGCTTGACACGGGGATGGCACGCCGGTGCGACCTACTACTGGGCAGAAAACTGGAATAGCATCCGGCTAGTAAATTTGAATGCCCCATTGATCGACACCAGCTTTGGCACACCACCCAACCCCACGGCGGCTCTCCAAGCTCCGAGACCGACCACGCCCAACCTCAACATTGATCAGTTCCAGAACTCGGGACACCTTACAGGCAGCATCTTCGTTGCTGGCGCGGGCCGAGACGACGGCAGAAGATTCGGCCTCTCTGTCACCTACGTCCATCAGAACCTGATGTCGGACGCAGACAGCAACGGCAGGACGAGTCCTCAGTCCAGCTACAGCGAGCGCGGCGAAGCAGCCCGGATCAGCGGTGATACTCGCAATGGCCTGTACGCGTACGGCACCCTCCATCTCCCTTTCAAGATCGACAGTACCTCCGTCTTCGACGCACTTAGCGGCCAGGCCTTCAACATCGTCTCGGGCACCGACAGCAACGGGGATGGAAACTTCAACGACCGTCCTTCCTACGCCACCGCACCAGGAAGCGGAGTCTATGCCACAAGCGATGGCCTCCTCACGACAAATGCCGTGAACGGCAATGTGCCTCGCAACGCCGGGACGATGTCGGGGCGCGTCCACCTCGATACGAGCCTCAGCCGAGCTTTCATCCTCAATCCAAAGAATGTCGATCACCTCCGTACAGCCACGTTCACTGCCAGGAGCACAAACCTGCTTAATCACACAAACGTCCTAGCTGTTGGAACGGTCGTCTCATCGAGCAACTTCTCGCAGCCGGTTACGGCCGAAACTGCACGTCGCCTAGAATTAGGCGTCCGCTTTTCTTTCTGAGCTACTGGTTCTGCTGGAGGAACGATGAAGTGGCCTCTCTCGAAAACGTTCCAACGTCTCAGCACCCTCTCCGGGGATTTACACGGTCGAGTGGTGCTGGCGATCTCCCTTCTGAGTTCCTTGCTCGCGCTCACCACGGCGATGGGTTGCCACACCTTTCTTGTGGCACACGACACCAGCATGCCCCTCACGCCTTCCGTCGCCTTCGGAGCGGTGATGTGGTTGTGGTGGGCCGCGGTCGCGTCCGGTATGTGGGCGTGCGCGAGGCGGTTCCCAGCGCTACTTACCTTTTCCAAGAAAACAGCGATTGTTCAGGCGGTGGCCGGGAGTGTCGTTTGTCTCGCACACCTCGCCCTGCTACAGGCCACGCTTGAGGCTGGGTTCCATTGGCCTGCATGGAGACAGGCCTACTCTGCGCTGAACTACGTCTCACTCGCGCGTTTCGGAGCCGAATGGATGGCCTACGCGCTGGTATACATCAGCTCCAGCTTTGTGCACCTCCTTTCTCAGCGACAGAGGGACCACGCGGATCGGGTGGAGCTGCAGGCGCAGCTTGCCCAAGCACAATTGCATGCGCTCCAGGCCCAGCTAGAGCCGCACTTTCTTTTCAATACCCTCAATGTCCTTACCTCGCTGGTGGACTTGGGGCGAAACCGGGAGGCTTCCATCACGTTGGGGCACTTGGAGACCATTCTGCGCACGACGCTACGGACGGAACCGTCAAGCAAGGTTGCCCTACGGGAAGAGGTGGATCTTGTTGAGAGCTACCTTGAGATACAGAAACTTCGCTTCGCGCACCGCCTCCAAACGGAAATCGTGAGCACCCCGGAAGCGCTGGAGGCCATGGTTCCCCGGTTCCTGCTTCAGCCTTTGATCGAGAATGCTGTTCTCCACGGCATTGCTCCCTTGGAGCATGGGGGAAGAATCGCGGCTTCTATCAGCCGGATCGGCGATCAGATTCTCTTCAAAGTTCAGAACGATGGAGCAGGCGACGCAGCCTCGCCCCGAGGTCACGGGATCGGTTTGCACAACACACGTGAACGCCTGGCCCGTATCTACCCGGAAGCCCACGTGTTCACCGCAGGCTCACGCATGGATGGAGGTTTTGAAGTGACCATTCAAATACCCTTTGAGCGGAGGAGCTGTTGAGCTTGCGAACCATCATCGTCGACGACGAGCCGCTGGCAATCGAGCATTTACGCTTCCTCCTTTCCCAAGAGGAGGACGTTCAGATCGTGGCAGAGTGTGCGAACGGGGCACAAGCGATTGCTTACCTCAAACGAGAGCCGATTGATCTAATCCTCCTCGACATCGAGATGCCCCTGCTGAGTGGAATCGAAGTCCTCAAGCAGATTGGAGAAAACCAGACCTTTGCGACGATCCTGGTGACCGCCTACCCTGAGCATGCTGCAGATGCCTTTGAACATCATGCGTTGGATTATGTGACAAAGCCTGTGAAACAGGACAGACTCCGGTTAGCGCTGAAACGTGCGCGGATGCGGATGGAAGCCCAAACTGCGCTTTCCGCGAAGGCCACCTTTACGGAAGCGTTAGAGACCCTTCAGAAAGCCGATGGGCAGAAACCGGCAATTTTGAGAATCCTTGTACGGGATGGCGTGAAGGACGTGTTGCTTGCAACGGAGGCCATCGAGTGGATCGAATCAGCCGACTACTACAGCAGCCTTCACTCCAAAGGCCGAACCTACATGATTCGCGAGACGACAAGCCAGTTGAGCGAGAAGCTTGATCCTGGCTCATTCATCCGCATTCATCGCTCGGCGATCGTCAATCTCCGTTTCGTGAAGGAAATCTACCGTGAAGGGCCAGAAGAAGGCACGGTAGTGATGTTGGATGGCAAACGGATCAGCATAAGTAAAGCCGGTCGGCAGCGGCTCTTAGAAATTATTCGTCTTTGACGTAGAGCTGCGAAGCTCATCGCCGAAGTGTTCGTTAGTATCAAGCGCTTACCTCCAGCAATTCATCCCACCGCGTAGTCCACCGCGGTGACCGGTACTCTGCCCGGAGTTTCCAAGCCGCGTCCTTCGGCCCGGTGCTCAGGATGCGGACGGTTCCCCGCCCCAGCATGGCGTTGAGCCGGTCTACCGTCTTCCAGACACGCTGTCTTCGTTCGTGGTCCAGCTCGCTCCACAACGCCGGCTGCGGGACCGTTTCGGGCAGCAGCTCCGTAATCATCACGCCGCACTGTGCGTAGCGGAATCCGTCGCGGAAGAGACGCTCGCCCAGGCGTACCGCGAGCGCGACCACTTCCCAGTGTCGTTCGTGAGGCTGGGAACTGGGCCGAGGTACCGTTCGAGTAGAACGGATCGTTGTTGAAAGTGTTGGTGTGCATGAAGACGAACAGGTTGTCGGCTGCCACCTTGTACCGGCGCATCTTCTCCGCCGCGCAGATGGCGTAGCTGGCCAGCGCTTCGCGCATCTCCAGCCAGGTTGTGACCGGGTTTCCAAAGCTCCGGGTGACCGCAATTCCCTTCCGCGTCGGTTCCACCAGTTCCAAGGGTATGCAAGATACGCCCCGCAGCTCGTAGACGGTGCGGCCGACTGTCACCGTCATCAGTGCCCGAGCGTCGTCCGGTTCGAGCGCGGCCAGGTCTGCGGCTGTCTAGATTCCAAGCTTCGCGAGCTTGGCGGCCGAGGCTCCACCGATGCCCCAGACCTCTTCCACCGGCACCGTGGGCAGCAGCTCCCGGCGAACGGATTACGGACGCAAGTCACAAACGCCCACGTACTGCGGCCGTGTCTTAGCGATGAAGTTGGCCACCTTTGCTAGCGTCTTCTTCGGTGCAATTCCAACACAGGTGGGATGCCCACCCACTGCTTCACTCGCGCCCGCAGCTCACGCGCGAGCGCTTCCACTTCCCTGCCGTTGAACTCGCCCAGATTTAGAAAGCTCTAGTCGATGGAGTAGTTCTCCACGGTCGGCACGATGGAGTGCAGCGAGTCGCCCACACGCCGGGACAGGTCGCATTTATGTGGAATGGAAAATGCAAGTGGAATCGCAGATCTTGTTTTCTTTCCTAACAAGCAGCCGCCGGGACCGTGGTCTTGTGGGAATCCCGCAGGAATTTCCAAGGCGTGTTGGAAGGGTGGAAAGCCGCTTTTTTGCTTTCCACCCTTTACATGCGCCGTTATTTCCGCGGTTCGTTACTCGGGGGCGGCTGAAAAGAACGGTAAACACGCAGTTGCTGCCAACGCCGTTTATCAGGACTTGTGTATGGGTGGCGTCAGAGCGCTTGCATCGACGAAGATTCAGGACTCCCGTCTGTCGAACCGTCGTAGGACGAAGTAGATGGCCATGGAGAAAAGGACGATGTCCCACACCGCAACAAGAACCATATAGACCGTTGCGTGATCACTGTGTATGCCGGTCGGAAACACGAGCGCAGCGAGCAACATGCCCGGAAGCAGAACCGCCCCAATAGGACTGATCACTGGGATGGAACTGAGCGCCGCGATGATGATCACGATGAGGGTGCCAAAGGCTAACGCCCGGACGTATCAGGATTTCCGCACTCGCTGGGAGTTTACGCCAGGTTTGAGGAAGCTCACCTCGAATCGAAGTATTCGTACCGTGGAGTCGGGTTTTCGGCAGAAGCGGCCCTGCGACCCGCCGGTTCTCCTTCTCGAACTATCGCCGGGAGGCAGAGTTGGTCAAAACACCGTTTTCCGTGCATGACTCGCTCTGTGATGATCAACGTGATGAGTGATCCCGCTTTAGAAGCCATTTGCCGTCCGCTCACCGAGCGAGAACGGGAGTTAGTGATGTGGCTGATTGATCACGGCGAGTACGCGGATCGTCAGCTCCTACAAGCAGAAATTACTCGTCTTACTGTGCGAGAGCGTTGCACCTGCGGCTGTCCTACGGTGTATTTCGCTTTGGATGCGATTTCCAGTCCCGAGCAAAGGGGAACGTCTCGTGAGTAATTATCTGGCGACCGCGGACGGTATGGAGGTAAGAGTGATGCTCTTTGAGACAGACGGTGCTCTGAGTTCTTTGGAGGTTTATTCCTGTCCTGGTACGGATCAGCCGTTTGGTCTGCCGGAAGTCACTTCAATCCGACCGTACTAGCGAGTCTATGGTTTTAAAGACGCAGTTTTCGCTAATGCACCTCAGAGCAGAGACTCAGCGGCTGCTGGATGGATCGCAGGTCATAGCCGCCTGCTCAACTTCGTACCTCCGTGCCTCGCGCACTGCGTCAACGAATACGATGAAGCTGATCGCACTCCCATAAGCGAGCACGTGAGGGATTGTAGCACTGTACACGCTCGACCGCCCGCTCGGAACGAACAGCCAAACCATCTCACACCCGAGTGTGTTGAGCGAGTACCAACCCATTGCGAAGACGAGGAGCTGCGCGAATCGAGTTGGACCGCAAGGAGCGATCCGGCAGAACGAGATCACGAAGACGAGAATCCATGGTCCAAGGAACGGCAGGAATGACAGCCAAGAGGAGAACCGATCCAACAGATGGCCGAGTAGTAGTGATTGACCGATTGCCCCAAGCCACAGGGCTAGACTGGCCAAGTTGATCTTTCCCATGCAGACCTTCTGGTGCTGCCCAAGTGAACGTCTACGAGCTAGGCCTTCTTCACAGGCCGTCACGCGTATGCCTGCCTCATCTTAGGCTTCGGACGAGCGAACTCCTAAAAAGTCGCGTCTTCGGAAAGAGCCGAATGGCCGACTGCCAATGACGCCGTGTGCGGGCACGCTGTATTCTGTGAAGCATTTTGATGATCCTCTTCGGTCACAAGCGGCATTGGTTTTCCCGAGTGGGATACTTCGGTTTCATCATTTTGCTCGCCCTTCACACGGCCTTCTGGAGGCGTGTGGGCCAACTGCATGGATTTTGGGGTCACCTCGACGAAGCAAGTAGGTGGTTTCAAGTGATTAACGTCGTCTCCGTAGTTACGCTATTAGCTTGCCCCTTTGGCTTTGGTCGGAAGCGTTGGGTCGGTTCGTCTCTCGGGCTGCTGTCGTTGATACTTATACTTAGGATTGGTTACGCTTTCGGTCGTTGATCTATGGTTCTGTCGATCTTCGGCGGCCTCATCCTCCTCGGAGCTGTCGGTTCAGAGTGGCGCAGGGATGGCGGGCGGCAGCGGTCCGCCTGGTATTGGATCGCGTTCACGATTTCTATCTTGGCTATCGCCGCGCTCATTGCGCTATGGGTTGGAAGTATCGATTCGAGAGTCTTCAGCGTCCCAACACCTCAAACTGATGCACCATCGGCAAGTGTTCTAAAAATCGGTGTTTTCGGCAATCCCAGCTCCTAAGCTCTGCTTGCACCGATTTGAATTGGCGTTCGTCCATCGAGACAGGGTACGGAAGCCAACTTCTTGATTAGCCCGTCTACCTTCATCAGGTCGCCTTCGACGATGCCCCGCTCATCCGCGCTCAGCGGCACCTCCTCAAGGTAGCGTCTGATCGACGCCTTACTCTCGAGCGCCTGACCTCGTGCACTCTCCTTAGGAAGGTTGAAGTCGCAACCGGCACATGACATCCTGTGGGGGCAGGTGCTCCAGAATGGATTAGTGCAGTAGGAGTTCCTGAGATCATAGAAAGCATAGGGTTGGCCGGATTGCTTGCCGGCCATCTCGTGATCAATCAGCACGGCCGCCATGTGCGCCATGTGGTCTGCGCGGGCAAAATGAGGCGGCCAGCTTAGTTGGGCGGATCCGGATGTAATGCATTGTCGAGGTGGGAGAGCTATGCCCCGACCACCGCATCAGCTCGATCATGGAGGACGCTGGCAAGGGCGGTCACAGCAGAAGCTCTTCCCCGATGGCTGGTGATCGTTCCTCGACTGTCAGAGGTAGGCAGGCCGGCCTTCGCGCACAGAAGAGGGATGATTGTCCAGTTTCAAAATATCTCCGCCTGGCTTCCGACCACGGAACTGAAAGAGGAACCGCACTCGCTCGCCGGTTCGTTCGTCGATCAAAGCCGCCTGATTTGCGGGACGCTCCTTTCCCAGGCATTAATTCTATCTTTTACGACGGCGGCCAGGGGCTTCACAAAGGCTTGGAAGTTCTTGCTGGCAGGCAGATCCAGATAACATAGCGTCCCCGAAGGTACCCGGCTGCCGTCGTCGTTCAGAATGTCTTCCGGCTGACCGCGAGCACATCCGAGTACAAGCCTCTTGATTTCGTTCTGCCGCAGACCCGCATGCGTCCAGACCACTGCCATCGCTTGGATCATGGCTAGTGGGTAGTAGATCTCGGAAAGGAGATCGGCTCGTTCGATGTTCAGACTAGCCCAGATCAGCTTAAGCCACGCAGCATCGTCGATCACTCGTGGGTTTACCCGAGAGGCAAAGCTCACAGTACGTGGTGTAGCCAGATGGTGATGCAGTCTGATCCGGAGCTTAACCCAACCCCACACCTCCACATCGATAAAGAACTTTCGAAGCGCATGGAGGAAGCTGTGCTTCGAGTTGGCGGCGATCAGGGTTCCATAGCGAGTTCGGTTGCGAGAACCTGCTGAGGCCAGTTCCCATTGACCAACGGTCATACCGTTCACCGCAGCAAGGAATTCCGCGCACAGCGGGATGTTCCAATCTGCCGGCGATGGAACCTCCGGGTGATGCCGCTTGAGCCACAGTCCGATCCGAAGGATAAAGCTGTAGTTGCTCTCACGCGTTTGGGACGGTTAGTCGACGTATCACGCCAACGCCCACACCACGATGCCCATTCCGAACCGACATCGTTTGTGTCTTCCTCTTTCCAGCCCACGTAGTTGCGCATGCAGAGAGGCTTATCAATCAGTCCAAGGGCAGCCAAGCCGTTGGAGATCTTCCCGACGCCGCGCGCAACGCCCTCAACCCTATGTCCCTGCCCGCAAAGCAGAAGTTCGAAACTCAGGCTCTCTAGGCGCGGGTCGCCATTCTACAGCAGGAGGTGTCCGAGGGTGGATGGCAGTACGTTCTGAAGGTGGGCTTCCGCGTATCCCAGTGAACGAAGCACTCTCCTGAGCCGTGTTGATTCTCGAAGGAACACGCCCGAGCCAAAGATCGCTTCAGCGTAGGTTCCAGCCATGGCAAAGATCACGGGCTCCCGTGAGCCCCCGAAATGGTACGCCACAGCGGCTACATAGGGCCGAGACAACAACCTCCTGGAAAGAAGTTGCCTCCAACTTTCCTGGTTCCACTGCCAAAAGGTCGTCCGCTTGCTCACCATCTCTTGCAGGAGCGTCAGCATGGACACATCTGTTCGGCGCGATGCGATGCCGCTTCGTTCCGCCAACACCAGGAGGGGACGTAACTGTCACGCCAGAAGCGCGGCAGAACCTGATTGGTCTCGTATCTCAGAAGCAGGTGTGAGCCCCGAACAGGCAAGCCAGGAGATCGCCGGCTGGCAGCAAAAGCTGAGACAGGCCAAAGATCAGGCCAAGTCGACGGCATCATCGGCAGCTGACAAGGCGGCCTCAGGTGTTTCGAAAGCAGCGCTATGGAGCTTCTTGGCCTTACTGTTAAGTGCGATTGCCGCTGCACTCGGCGGACTTGTTGGTGCGCCTAAGGGGAGGACTTCGCTCGTCTCCACACAGACGCCGGAGCCGTATGCAGGTGACTTTGACGTAGTCCGGGGTGAAAAGCTTCACGCCCCTCTCACATCTCGTTCCTAGAGTACGTGCTCTCCCCCTGAGCCGAGCCCGTCAGTTCACTCGTAGTGATCGAGGGCTCGGATCAAGACTTGATCCTGAGGCGGGCATAAGGGGAGCTTGGCTTCTAGTATAGGAATCTTGTTTCTCTTTCAAGCTGACATCCCAGTAGCCGCCAGATCACAATGCGCGCGCAGGGTGATCAAGACTGGGTCGTTCTCTGACGGTCGGCACAGAGTCATCCGTCAAGTGGTTTGTGCCCTTCCTCATGCGCAGGAACAAGGAGGCAGGCTGAATCCTGGCAACTTCTCTGAACTTATACAACGGTCAAGTATGGGCTGTTGTGTGGACCGCCAGGGTAGCGTGCCTCGATCGCAAACTCACCCTGCCTGTGACGTGCAAACAACTCAGTTGCCTTGCAGGCTCCTCCTTGCCACTGAGCACCGGTGCAATGCGCCCGAGGGCAGAAGCTAAAAGGAATAGCGGAGACGTGCGTTAACACTTCTGGGGGGAGCAATCGCTGTTCCCGAAAACAGGCTTGCAAAATTAACTACGTTGACTCGGTCGCCCAAGTTCGTGGCCTGAACCTCCAAGGATAGATCACGGTCTCCCTTAGGTAAGAGGTGAAGGCCGGTAAGCAGGTCAATGGATGACCAAGGCCGGATGCGTCCGCGATCAAAGTTAACGCAACGAAGCACCCTCTCTCCGTACTCTGCCTGTAGCTGAGCTTGATCCACGTCACCATCAAGCTCAACCGGTAAACCACTGTTGTACGAAGCGTGCAAACCAAACCAAAGAAAACTGCGCGGGCTCCAACGCGCACGCGCACGGACGGAATTGCGCTGATCTTGGGAGATAGCGAAGCGCCGCGGTGCAACAGTAGCATCGCTTGCCTCGTCCCCGATCAGCAGGCCTCCGACAACAGGGCCCGATGCACTTCCAGTCTGATTAGAATAGCTGAGCTGAACGAGCAGCCTTCGCCAGTCTGGAACAAGAATTGTGACTTCCTCTCCAGTGATGCGTGCGCTTGCATCTGCGATGGGGAAGCTTACCCCGGTGTTGAGCAAAGTGTCATCGTCAGCGTAGTTGCGAAATGTTCTAAGAAAGAAGTTGGCGGACAGACGTAGCCTTTCTGCAACCTGTCCAGTGGCCCCCACTTCGTAGAAGTGAGCTGAGGCGGGCTGTACTGGAAGACGCTGTACAAAGGCGCTTACGGAATCGAAGACAGGAGAGCTAGCAAGCAGGAGATTCTCAATTGCTGGCACCTGGAAGATGCGATCGTAGGAGGCGTGAACTGCGAAATGAGCCCTCGGAAAGTACCGTGAGGCGGCGATTCGTGGACTCCAAGCCTGGCGTTTAACAATAAATGCGTACTTGTCATAGCGCAAACCCGCCGCGACATTCCAGCGCCCCACATGCAACGTGTCCTGGACGAAGCCGGACGGTTCAGTATCCCAACGTTTGTCAGCGAACTGGAGGGATAAGAGAGTTCCGGGATCGAAGGCACTAGCGTCTGTGATTGTGTAACTAAGTTGCTCATGCACGTGGCGCAGAATGGCGTCTACACCAACCTTCCACTCATTGTGCCGGCTCTCGCCGGCCAGGTCCATGCGGAACCACCCCTGCCTGAACCCTCGGTCTTGCCCAACATCGATTGGAACCGACGCCGCATTAGACCTCAGGTCAGCATCCGTATCCAGAATGTTGCCAGCTGTGGTCAGAAGAGTGCCGGGTGAGATTGTGTGCTGCCATAAGAGACTACCCGATGCTTGCTGGCTTCCCCGGTTCTGCTGTTGGCCGTTATTCTGCTGAACCAGTTCGTTCGGCACCATTGAGTGCAGCGCGGCGTAGCTGAAGTCGAGGTCGATCTTGTTCGTTGGTGAAAGATCAACTTGTTCGCTGAGATTCGTCGTCGCTGCAGAAGCCCGATTGGTGAAGTTACCCAGAACGGGAGGATCCAGAAAGCGATCAGTTCGATACGCCTCAGCCGTCAAGGTCGCCTGCTGACGCGCCGTCCCGTAGCCCAGTCGAGTTGATCCCGAAGCCGTAGCGAAGGCTCCTCCGGAGGACTCGAGGACGCCGTGAAGGCCCGGCGTACGCGCCGAACCGGTCGTAATATCGACCACTCCTCCCAAACTGCGCCCATACTCTGCTGGAAAGCCAGCGGTCAGCACCTGAGCTGATTGGACTGTCTCTGCAGAGGGCGATGCGGCAAAAGAAGGGGACAAGTTTTCTGTCCGTGGCACACCATTGATGACGAACTGAGTGTCGTATTCAGAGCCACGCGGATGCAAGACACCATTGGCTTCAAAGAGCCAACCTGGCTGGTCCTGAATGATCTCTAGGAGATCTCTTCCGGGTTGTGCAGAAAGCTTCTCCTGAAGCTGGGAAGAACCGAGAGCGACACTCGGGGACGCAGATGAGGTATCTAGTAAAGTCGGTGCAGAGCTAACGGTGACTGTCTGCTTGAGCGGTGCAATGGTGAGTTGGACCTGAATGGTCTTCGGAGCGACATCTTCTATACTGATCTCCTGGAGAATGGGCTGACAGCCGGGCGCGTTCAGTCGGAGAGCGTAGCTGCCGTACAGAAGTCGATCGGCAACCAACCGACCGGGTGTGCTGAGAGTAAACAGCCTACGGTACTGTCGCTCCTCGCTCACCAGCGACCCACTTACGACCTGGGAGCCTCCGGTCACTCCCGTCACGGTGAGATCAATCTCTCCGCGCGTACTCTGGGCTCCAGCTTGGCCCACAGCACAAGCAAGACACAGGGCGGAGAAGAGGCTACCCCAGAGAACCATGGAACGGCCAAACTTCGGAAACAGGCAGTCAGTCCTCTTCGGGCGATGCGGCCGTTTGCTTCTTGTCTTCTTCAACTAGCCCTCTTACGCGTGCAGGGCTGAGCAGGCTTCGAAAGGACTGCACGGAAATAGGGGAACGCACTCTTCTGTACGTCGTGTTGCTTCACCATCAATGACAGTAAACTGACGAACGTGGCCTGTGCGGTCACCTTGCCACAGTGATACACCAGCATACGCGCCATCCTTGCGCATGATGTAGTACACCACCTCAACGAAACGGAGGGCGTCAACGCTGTTTCCGTACAAGCGCACGATGCGTCGCAAGGCATCCAAGCCAGCCTCTTCCGGGGACATACCCATACGCATGTTCTCTACGATGGTGTGGGCTCCAGCAATTTTGATGCTCGCCTCTGCGCTCCCACTAGCGCCTGCTGAGCCGACCTCCGGGTCAAGGAAACAGCCTGCTCCGAGGGAAGCAACATCGCTCATAACGCCCGGCAGGCGCCAGGGCTGACCGCTCGACGTGCAGGCAGAAGAGATCTGGCCGTTACGGTCGATGGCTGACACATACACTGCTTGACTGCTCGGGGCGAGAGCATCAAAGACGGCTCGCCAGCTCATTGCAGGCTCAAGACCCAGTTCAACGGCCAGCGGTTCAAACGTTCGTATGAGGAGGTCGAACTGCTTTTGCGATTGTGGCAGAAAATGCGCTTTGCGGAGCGGTTCGGGCCAACTAGGATCATAGCTCCCCGTACCAAGGCTGCTCGAGTTGGCGCTGATCTTTCGCCAGAGCTCATAGGTTTGCCGACTGCGAGGCGTATCAAGCTCCTCTTTGACGAACCCGCGAGCAAGCGCGAACGCTTGTGCATCTGAGCCGACAAGCGAAGCATTCCCCGTACCATCCATCAATGCACGCGCCAGGAGGGATGCACTCCGAATGCCAGTTACGGCGCCAACAGCGGCGGCGCGGCGAGTCGGCCCGTGAAAGCAGCACCCATCCAACTGGATGACACCCTGAGCGTTTGGCAGGGCGCCAACACCGGTTGAGTGGTCCTTTGGATCGTCCTCCTGTGTGGTACACACGTGCAGTGCCGCATCAAGGGTATCTTTGCCTTCCATCAGCATCTTGAAGGCTGTGTCGATACCGACAGTTTCCGTCATCTTGCAAAGCAGAGCTGGCAGTCGGGGCACAGAAGGGCGCTCCGGTTTCGGAGGGCCATGCTGCATGTGACCCATATCGTGTGCCTGCGCGTTACCTCTTGCCGAGAACGCCAAGGAGGCCGTGGAAAACGCGGAGGTAGCGAGAAAGCTTCTGCGTGATGTGTTCATTCAACTTGCCCCGAAACGAAGACTGTGAGGTCCGGACAAAATAGCAGGACCTCACGTGGTACGCGAAGTTCCAGGCACGCCTATTGGCGCTGAAAGACCCACTGCTGCCATGTATGACCAGCGTAGGGATACTGGTCCACTTTGGTTTGGTTCGCGGTGGCAGCCCCACTCACGTCGAGCGCCTGACCACTTCCAACGCTCACCAACTCATATTTGCCTCCACCAACCGAGGTCACACGCCACTGCTGATTGGTTTGTCCGTTTGCAGGCCATTGATCGACCAGGGCGCTGTTTGCTGTTGACGCTCCGGTGACATCAAGCAGTTCCCCACTGCTGCTGTTGGTTAGGGTGATGACATTGTTGCCAAGGTTATTGACTACCCACTTCTGATTGGATCCATTGTTTACGGTGTAGATGTTCATTACAGTCCCGTTTACCTTCGAGTATCCGGGATCATCCAGAGCCTTCCCGCTGTTGGAATCGATCAGGGTGTACGTGCCGTTCGGGATCAGGCTTGTTGTCGGCATCTCACCGTAGACACACAACTGTCCGCTTGCTGTCTGCGCCTGACCGAAGCTGGCAAGGTACACTTTGCCACTGACAACCGTGGGTGCCGTGAACTTTGCATAGTTGTCGCAGGAATCCCTGGGAGCATTCTGCTGGTTTGTCCAAAGCAAGTTCATGTTAACCGCATTGTAGGCATAGAGTATGCCCGGAACAGTTTGATGCCACGCGCCCGACCCGTCTGCCCCCGAGCTCGTGTTCGTGGCAGCCCACAGGATGCCATTTGTATTGGCGTTCGCGGACAAAGACAACGTTCCACCCGGGTGAGAGAAAGCATGCACTCCCAGCGTGTACTTGGGGGTTGGATTGAACTTGGCGCCATCAAAGGCAAACACCTTCAGGTAGTCATCCTGACCCCACATGTATAGATTGCTGTTCCAGTAATTGAGGGAGTGGATGTGAGAAGATGTCGCCTTCCAAGGCGCTTGCACCGCGGTAGCATCGCCCAAGTGCCCCATGTTGCCTGTATTGATCAGGTGCAGGTAGCCGTCCTTGCCTCCACCGATGACCAGGTTCTTGCCCGGAATCAGAAGCGGACCGGACGCGGTGAGATCCTGATCTCCACTGTTAAGGTCCTGATAATTGCTGGGGGTATGCCAGTCCTGTAAAGCAAGGGTGCTGTTAAGCTTCAGAAAGGTCTCGCCGAAGTCACTCTCTCCGTTCCAGGCACCATTTCCCGTGATGAAGTAGGCGTTCCCAGC
Source organism: uncultured Acidobacteriaceae bacterium (assembly GCA_964246625.1). Taxonomy (GTDB): domain Bacteria; phylum Acidobacteriota; class Terriglobia; order Terriglobales; family Acidobacteriaceae; genus Granulicella. Next base: position 17,953 of record CAXTRM010000007.1, on the reverse strand, counting down.
GGCATCAGCGGCAGCGCCGTTTCCTGATTGCCAGATAGCTGATTCACTGTTGTTCGGACCGGGATTAAAGACGCCGACCTGGTTGAGACCGGATGCGCTGTATGCCATGACATAACCAGCATAGGTGCCGAAGTCGCAATGGCTGGCGAAGGCGATGTAGACGTTCTTGTTCGACAGCAGGAGGCCTGCGCGCTGCAATTCATATTTAGAATTAAAGCCATTGGCCACAAGCGTTGCGGGGCTGCCGGCGTTTTCCGCTCCGGACGTAAGATTTAGAGCGTGAAGATAGTGGGTGGAGGTACCATTCACCCAAGTTTGCGCCACGACATACAGCGTGTTGGAGCTAGGGTCAATCACGGGCGTGCTCATAATTCCGGAGTTACCCAGAACGTCGTTGCAACCCGGAGGATTGTCACTCACATTGTAGGCAGGACCAAGTTGGACGTGCCAGTATTGCGCCCCGGAATCTGCATCGAAGGCGTACACACTATTGTTCGTGGTGGCAACGAACACAGCGTTGTGAGTTCCCCCGGCAATGCTCGCGTTCGCCACGTAGAGAGGCTGCGCGTAGATCTGATCATCCACCGCCAACTTGAACAGCAGGCCAAACTGAGTACTGTTTACATTTGATGGCGTGAGGACGGTCTCATTCGCGTTCACACCGTCACGATTATTGTCATTGTGCTGCGTCAATACACTTATTTGACCCTGCACTGACATAACAGATCCAGACGCCAATGCAAGCATCAACACCGTATATTGGATAGCCTTGCGAATGTTCGACTCTGTCCGAATCATGAAGCCCCCGGTCAAGTAACGTGCGTCGCTCAGGTGAGTCGTCGTGCGATTCACCTGAATTTCTGTGGAGCGCTGGTGCGTTGTACACCAAGTGTCTGAACTTCGCAGTTACTATAGTCCTCCGCGTCAGATTTGCCTACTCTTTTGCTACGTGCAGAGACTGAATTTCTGACAACTTGACGCACATACGAACAAACATCAGACAGCACTAGCCTCGACGGGGCTTCGCGGCTGGAGTCCTCGTGTGGCACCTTCGATCAAGATTCTAGTTCCACTAGAGTCACGGCGAGCGTGTAAGCGGGACACCTTCGTCGCGCGTGGGTCGCGGTCCGAACTACCTTAGAAGTGCCAACAAAGAGCACTTATTTACAACTCGCAGGCGGGTGCGACAGATGAGCTATTCCTGTTCCCGCCAAGAAACAGTGACGCTACATCATGACACCGCCATTCACCTCGAGACGCTGTCCATTAATCCATCCGTTGTCGTCCTCCAGCAATGCCGCGATTACGGGGCCAATGTCGTCAGCACCAGCTACGCGGCCAAGGGCCGTATGACTAGCGACGAGCTTATGTACCTCGGAATTGTCGCGCACAATGCCTCCGCTGAAGTCCGTCGCTACCGCGCCTGGCGCAACGACGTTGACCGTGATGCGGCGTGGCCCAAGCTCCGTCGCCATATGGCGCGATAGCACATCGACAGCTCCCTTCATCGAGGCGTATGCGGCTCCGCCCCGGCTTGAAAGGCGTGTCCGTGTTGTTGAGACGTTAATGATGCGACCACCGTCCTTTATGAGCTGCAGTAATGTCTGCGTGAGAAACAATACACCCTTGAAATGCACGCTGTAGATACTGTCCATCTCTTCTTCCGTGACACTCTCCAAGGGCATGTTGCGATGATTGTTGCCTGCATTGTTGACCAGGTAGTCAAAACGCTCCATCCCTAATTTGACGAGCACGTCTCGTACTCTGTCAGCAAAAGCTCCGAACGCACCTACCTTGCCGGTATCGAGAGACAGTGCAAAGGCTTCAACGCCCAGCGATTTCACCTCGGCAGTGACTACTTCGGCGTCCTCGCGATGACTGTGGTATGTGAAGATCACGTTAACGCCCCGACGCGCGAGATGCTCTACCGTGCTGCGGCCGATACCCCGACTGCCACCTGTCACAACGGCAACCTTCTTTTGCGAATCCTTCAACATGTTTCCTCGTGATCCATTCACACTAGGCCGCGGATCAGCAAAACGGAATGGCCCAGGGTCGCGATTTTGTACCTATTCCTCTCACGTACACTCAGGCTGCATGATTGGTCCTATGGGCAACAGAGCGAGATGTCTCCGGCACCTAACGCAGTCGCTGCGCTGCTACACGGAGATTTCTAGAACAACGAATCCTTACCCGACCGCCATCGACGGCTTTGTGATCCTGCGGTCTGATCACCCCAAAGTTTCAACTTATAGGCTCTTCCGGCCAGCACTGTGCATCGCTGTGCAGGGTACCAAGTGGGCCACTTTCGGCGATCGTCGTTACGAGTACCGCGCGGGGCAGGCGTTGGTCGTTACCGTCGAGATGCCTTCACGCGGAGCCGTCTCTGAGGCCAGACCGAATGAGCCCTTTCTTGGCGTCGTACTCGTTCTCGACCTCGCCATTCTGCACGGACTCATTGAGCAAATGCCACCCCAGGCGCAGAATCAAACGCAAGCTGCGACCACCTCGCCGGCAGGCGTTTGCGTTGTCGACCTCAATGGCGAAGCCTTGGACTGCCTGCGCCGTGCTATGCGGCTACTGAAAACTCCAGCGGCCATCCCGGTTCTCTATCCCGGACTACATCGTGAGCTCCTCTATTGGCTGCTGACGGGACATGGCGGAGCAAAACTTATGCAGACCGTCGCAGCGTCCAGCCGAGAAGAAAGACTTATTGTCGCCATTCACGAGCTGAAGACACGCTTCGCTGAACCTTTGCGTGTCGAAGAACTTGCCGCCAGGGCCGGCATGAGTGTTGCCACATTTCACCGTCGGTTTAAAGCAAGCACGGCGATGAGCCCTCTGCAGTACCAAAAGGAGCTACGCCTGCTGCATGCCCGTCGTCTCATGATTACGAATGACTCTACGGTCGAGGCAGCTGCAACACAGGTAGGCTACGAGAGTGCCTCCCATTTCAGTCGTGAATACACGCGCATGTTCGGTCGGGCTCCACGTCGAGATATGCGTGCACTGGCCGAATTAGCACGGCTATCATCCTAAGGTCGGCTGCTTAGGCAAGCGACGGCGGCGAGCCTTTCAGGATCTGTGTCGTTGCTCTGATAGAGCATGGTCGCCCGGCGACTCTAAGGGACGGATGATCGCTGAAGTGGATCTGCGCAAAGTTGTCCAGCGTTCAGGAAAACTTCTTCTCCCTGCCTGACCAACTAGTAGCCTGCGGAGCAGGCTACTTCTGGAAAGCGGCCGGTGTTCGCCTCGTCCGTTGGTGGATGAGAGAGACCATCGACTACACACCATGGTTGCAGGTGCGGGTGCGGCTGGCGTGCCGAGAATAGCCGCTCAACTTCTCCGGATCTTCTACGCCAATGAAGCTACTCGATTATGCTGTCTGATGGTCTCAAGGTCAGTTGAATCAGTTTTGGATTTCTTCTCTCCCGTGGTGCCCAGACTGGGTACATCAATTCGGGCATGGGTTTTGCCTGGAAGATTTTGCGAGTCTGTCTTGCGGTAAAACGTGCCCAGGTTTTGGCTTTTTTCCGGCGCGCGCTATCAGTCGAGATGCCGGTGCCGGCGTACATCTGACGATACAGCTTGGAGAGCAGCACGAATGCCAAGCGGGCCCGCAAGGTCGGTGTGCAGGCTGAGCGCTTCCAAACTGCGCCAAACCCGTAGAATCTGTCCCACACCTTTTGCGTTCGTGCGCTGATGTCGGCAGACTCCATTGATGGATGCGGAGTGAACATCTTCGGCCGGGTTGCCGTAGGGATAAGCCAATAACGGGTTAAGGGCGTCCCATCCACGTTCTCGACCACAGCTTTCGCGGCCTGTTGCTTTTCCCACCGCCCGAAGTCCACCGTGCCCGGAAAGGGAGTCATCATGACGAACTGAGCGAAGGTCACACCAGCTTTCATGGCAAGTTCCACAGTCGCATCAAAGGTGCTTGGCTTGTCGGTAGGTAAGCCGAAGATGAATGAGCCAAGCACATGCAACCCGTGTTTTCGGAACGTTTGCAGTTGCTCGATAAGACGATCACCGGAGTAGTTGAAGTCTTTGTAAACGGCTTTCAGCCCCTCAGGAGTCACCGCTTCTACGCCCACCAGCGCTCCCTTGATATTGGCCCGGCGCATGGCGTCGAGGTACTCACCATCTTCGGCGGACTCCATCGTGATCTGTGTGAAAAAGACCATGTCTTTAGGCAGTTTGGCCAGTTCGGCCATGAGCATGAAACGCTCTTCGCGAACAGCAGCCAGCGCGTTCAGCTTGTCTGTGTTGCCTTGTTCACGGGCCAGGCGCAGATCGGTAAGCGTAACGGGGTAGAAATTGTCATCAGCGAGCGCAATGAAACGGAAGCCCTTACGACGGAGATCGATAATTTCATCTATGACCTTCTCGAAGGAGCGTTGTCGCGGCTTCTGCCCGTCCGTCCGCCAAACAGAACAAAAAGAACAATGCTTAGGACATCCACGGATGGTTTGCACAGAAGCCCACATATATTTTTCCGGTTGCATCAGGTCCCAGCGCGCAGAGAGGAACTCTTCACCGTCGATCTTGCCTCCGTCATAGATACGGTTAGCCGCCCCACGCTCGATGTCCGTAAGCACTTGGCCCCAAGCGACATCTCCATCGCCCTTCACCACATGATCCGCGTACCCGCGGCTGAAAGGTTCTTCAGGAAACAAAGTGGCGTGAATGCCGCCATAGACTACGGTCGCGCCCTGAGCATGCGCCAGGCGCCCTACCTGGTACCCGCGTAGGGCGTTACCCGTGTGCACACTGATGCCAACAATGTCTCCACGCTGAATGGTCTCAGGCTCGAGCGGTTCGATCGACTCATCCACGAGGATGGGATCGCCAAAGGAGGCCGGGGTCGCGGCTGCCAAAACGAACAGCCAACGCGGTGTAATGACCGCAGTGCCAAAGGAGTTGTCGCTCGGGTTGATGAGATGTACTGCCATGTGTGCGTAAAGTCCTTACGATGTGTTATCGGATCGCTCCGGGATGACGTGACTCAAGTGGCCCAAGGTGGTGCCGCACTTGATAGGGACGGGACAAGCTGCCTCGGAGCCGAACCCCACCGCCTCCGGAGAGATCGCCTTCAGCAACTCCAACCGATCTCCGTACAATCACGTAGTTGCTGAACTTTTCGGGCAAAGATGGGAAGCACTTCTCCGGCTTTGTGTGAGCTCTTCCGACGCTGGTTTGCCTGATTCGTGCTCATCAAGCAACCCCAGCATGGAGGCCTCCCTCGGGTCTGTCTGTAAGATTGCTCACTTATGGCGGGAACGAGCGCCTGCTGAGCAGCGACGCCTCAGCACTATCGGTACAGGCGAGAACACGATTCTCTTTATGGTGCTGGTTCTCTTGTTTCGCCTGAGTGAAAAGGTAGTCACGCCTACAACTGTCATTCTGATGGCGAAGGTGTCCATCCTGGGCTTTCTACTCCATCTTGTTTACATGCGAGACCTGTCACCGCTCGTAATGACGTATTGGACTGCGGCGGTGCCCGTTGCAGTGCTGATGGGACCCCTAGGCGCGCTCTGCTGCGCTCACAAGAGCCGGCAATCGGTCGTCGTGCTCCTACTGGCTTTGGTCAGTGCGGAGTTGATCATTACCCTCTGTTTCACGCCCTTGACGCGGCCCATTGTCTACTTCGCGTTTGAAGGGCTGGTGTTGTTCACCTCCTTGGAGCTTTCTTTTTAGTCAGACTCAGCTCTACTTACCTAAAAAACTTCGAAGGGAGACAGCAATGCACTCCTGCTTCGGCGTTCTTCTCGGATACAAGAAGCGTCGTGATTCTGGCATGAACGCGCAAAACTAAGGCATGACGCTCAAACCTGCGCTGACACTTCGGAAGCGAAACTGTAGGATTTGAAGGTCACAGAAGTCTGTGCGCATCGGTCTCGAGGTAGAGGCAGGCACTCTGCGACTTTGTGCATCTTCTAAACTGGAATTTTTCACTGAAAGGCAACTACCATGGCAGATAACGAAATTCTGGCAAACCAGAAAGCAATTCTTGATAACCAGAGCCAGATCCTCAAGCACCAGGAAGACATCCTGGCAAATCAGAAGCAGATCCTCGGCAATCAAGACACCATTAAGACCAACCAAGACACTTTGGATGAGATCGTGGCAAATCAGAAGGAAATCCTTGCTGCTGTAAAGAAGTGATGCATTCCAAAGGGGACCGCAGCGGATCGCTGTGGTCCCTAGCTGCAAGTAGCGCCGATTGGGCCCTCCGTTCGGGTTTTCGCGCTCGGTCCAGATCGAGGTAGTACTAAAAATGCAGACAGGATCCATGTTCTCCACGCTCGGCCGCCTCTGGTCTTTTTGGCTTGGCTCTGTAGCCGTTGTGGTTGGTGTCATACTGCATCTCCCGATGTTTCTGATGTCTAGGCATGATCACTACAGGATGGCCGGCATGCCTATGGACAGGGGTATGCTTTGCGGCATGTTCCTGATCGTTGCTGGCTTCGGCGCTGCCGCGTACGGCCTCATCCCCCAAAAGGCGTCAGAGACGAGGCACCAAGAGATTGCACCTCCGGAAGATGCTCCCCTTACAAGCGCTCATTGGGTACAGATTGCCATTCTGGCTGTTGCCTTGGTGATTGACGTGATGAAGGCAGCAACGCTCGGATTCGTTACACCTGGTATGCGCCTGGAGTACGGCGTGAGCTTCGCCGAGGTCGCTCGCGTTCCTTTTGCCGGCCTACTTGGCACAACCGTGGGCTCCTTGCTTTGGGGGTACCTGGCAGACATCTATGGTCGCCGCGCCTCCATCCTGCTCGCAGCCGTTGTCTTCTTGGGAACAGCCATCTGCGGCGCTATGCCCTCCATCAACTGGAACATCTTCATGTGTTTCCTGATGGGTCTCGGTGCGGGCGGCATGCTACCTGTGGCCTACGCGCTGCTGGCCGAGATCATGCCCACTCGCCACCGGGGGTGGTGTCTTGTGTTGGTTGGGGGCGTAGGCAGTGTCGGCGGCTACTTCGCCACAAGTGCATTATCTGCTATCCTCCAGCCCACGTTTGGCTGGCGCATTTTGTGGTTGATCAATATGCCCATTGCGTTGATCCTTGTCCTTCTCAGCCCATACCTCCAAGAGTCGGCCCGCTTTCTGCAAAGCATGGGTCGATCTCAGGAAGCGCGTGAGACACTGACGCGCTTCGGCATCGCTCTCGATCAAGGTGCGGGTGTGCGTACACCGAACGTTCCCTTCCCTGCGCAATCGACAGCCTTGGTATTCCGTCCTTTGCTCGGCATCTCAGGAACACTTGCTCTCATCGGTCTGTGTGTGGGCTTTGTAAATTTTGGGGTCTTGCTATGGTTGCCCGGTAGCCTGCTTCGTGAGGGGCGCAGTATTGGTTCCGCCAGTCTTCTGCTTGCCCAGTCCACACTTCTTGCCGCGCCTACTGTACTGCTGGTGGCCTGGTTATACAGCGCGTGGAGCTCTCGCCGTACCCTATGGCTGACCATTCTGATCACAACAGCTGGGTTGGGGCTGCTTCTCCTTCGTGGCACCACGTCCTTACGATGGCTCACGAGTCCCGTTTTACCTGTGACACTGCTGATTGTGGGAACGAATGGAATCATCTCTGTGCTCTTGCCGTATGCGGCCGAGAGCTACCCGTTACGCATCCGGGGACGCGCAACGGGAGTTGTGGCAGGTTTCAGCAAAGCTGGAGGCTTAGTGGCGCAGATACTCGGCATCGCCGCGCTTGTGCCAGCCCTGGACGTCGCGGCCGGTTGCGTAGCAGTTCCTTGTTTACTCTCCATGGCGCTCCTGGCTTCAGTGGGCCAGGAGACCCACAAGAAAGATCTGCGCGAGTTGGAAGCTTCGCCGCAAAGTATTCATCAGGCCTGAATCGGTTATGTGTAGCTTGTTGATGCCAAGATTCCACCGGAAAGGTCCTACCACGACACTATGTTTCTTGCGGGTCGCTGCACCGTACCTTAGTAGAGAGTTGGGGCTGCCTAGCGCAAGCTCACGCCCTTTGTCGTACTGACTCCATACAAGAACCGCTTTCTTTCCCTTGGGGACCAGGTACGGGCTCGGTTTGTCTCCCAGAGCTACTTGTTCAAGTACCAGGGAACGTTGATCACAACAACACCACGCACTCCCTGCATCAGCAGCAAGCCTTTCAGGGCGGTAGACCGGTGATTGTGGAGCAGATATTCGTACCAGTGACTCGGCACCAACTCCGGCACCACTACAGCTACCTGCCTCTCCGGATTCCCGTTTGCAACCTCAGAGACATACTTCAAAATAGGCGAAGTAATAAACCGAAAGGGCGAGGGTACAGGCACAACACGAGGTGCTTTTTGGCCGGTTCGCGCCGCTGCTCCGTCCAGTTGCGCTTGCCAATCGTTGGCTTTCTTCTCCCCGACTTCGTCCGGACACTCAACGTGTAGGACGCGGACATCGTCACTCAGCATGCACGCGAACTCAAGCGCTGCCTCTGAGGCTCGAGTCCACGCCGCAACGGGCAGTACCACGACAGGCTTCTTCACTTGCTGCAGCTCCAGGCGGTTGATCTTGGTCTCTTCTCCGACTCGACAGTAGTGATGGTGAACAGCCTTCATCAAGACGATGAGCAAGGGCACGAGCAGAACGGTAATCCAGGCCCCTTCGACGAATTTGGCGATGAGGACGACAACAGTTGTTAGACCCGTCGCAATTGCACCAATAAGGTTCACCGCCATGTATACCCTTGATCTCCTTCCGCCTGTTCGTCGCCAGTGCATGACCATGCCTGCTTGCGACAACGTGAAGGCGCTGAAAGCGCCGATGGCAAAGAGGGGTATGAGCCGATCGGTAACGCCGCCAAAGATGATCAGGATGACGGCCGACAGTATGGCCAGCACGAGAATACCTTCGTGGTACACCAGGCGTCGTCCACGGATCGCGAAGAACTTTGGGAGATAGCCATCTTCTGCAATGGCGCGACACAAACGCGGGAAGTCTGCGAAGGCGGTGTTCGCAGACAGGGACAGCAACACAAGGATCGAACCAATCGTAACGTAGTACACGAAGCCCTTGCCCGCAACGGCAGCCGTAATCATACTGAGCAGGCTTTGGTAGTTCTTACTGCCAGGATCGGTGGCCATAATCGCGTAGGCTCTGGTGAGGTGGGCTATGCCGGCAAGAAAAATCGCCAACAAGGCCACGATTACGGCAAGCGTTCGTCGCGCATTCTGAGAGGTCGGCTCGCGAAAGGCCATCACACCATTACTCACGGCCTCTACCCCCGTCAGGGCGGTACATCCACTGGCAAAAGCGCGTATGAGCAACCACGCGCTCACAGCCGCAACGGCGTGCTCCGGGGCGGGTGGTGCCACGACCGGCGCAGCGTGACCACCTCCTAACAGCACTTTGACAGTACCCCACCCAAGGACGCCCAGAAGGCAGAAGACGAACAGGTAGGTGGGAAGCGTATATACCAATCCGTTTTCCCGCACGCCCCGTAAACTGATGATCGTAAGCAGGACCAAAAGAAACAAGCAGATTGCCAATGTGTGCGGACCCAGGGCCGGGACCGCGCTGACGAGTGCGCCCACGCCGGTCGAGATGCCGACTCCGACATCAAGCAGGTAGTCCAGCATCAGCGCCGCAGCAGCGAGCAAGCCAAGATTCTGACCCAGGTTTTCGCTGGCAACGGTGTAGGAACCACCGCCATGTGGATAGGCATCGATTGTTTGTCGGTATGAGAAGTACACCACTGCGAGCAGCAGGATAATGATCAGGCTGATTGGCAGAACATAGGCGATTCCGGCGGCCGCTGCCGGAATCAGGATCGTTAGGGCCGCCTCGGGCCCGTACGCGGCCGAGCCAAGAGCGTCCAATCCGAATGTCGGAACACCTGTTGCCACGCCAATCCGTTGCTCGCTGTCCTCTTCGCTCGCGAGCGGCTTTCCCAAAAGCACGTCTGTCAGGGACATGGCTGTTGGATGCGTGTCTCGGAAAAGGTAACAGGAGGACAACCGCTTTGGTGTTGAACGCTGATTCGATTGCCCTACATTGGGAGGATGCGCAGTACTTCTGACAAGAAAGAAGAGGTAGGTCAGCGAGGAAAGAGCCTTCCGACGTCTGGCGCGTACCTCCTCGTGGCGCTAAAAGTCATCACCGCACCAGGTTGCGTGGCGGCCTGCAAGGCACCCCAGCCAGACACGACCATCACCACTGACCGCCCGACATTCGCGAACGCAAGTACCACGGTACCCTGCCGTGCCCTGCAGCTTGAAACAGGACTCCTGGTCTCCTCCAAGGCCAGTCAGCGCGGATTTGACCTTCCAGAGGCCAGCCTGCGATTCGGGCTTGCTGACCGTAGTGAACTCCACCTCGGCGTACCCGATTACTTCAAGAACTACACCTCGGGTGCCATCCCTGAAACCGGACTGGGTGACCTCAGCGTGAGTGAGAAGCAGCAGGTATACCTCGGCAGCAACGGTTCAGCTGTGGCCCTTGTCGGGACGCTGAGCTTCCCCACGGGCGCCGCAGCCGTCTCGAGCTATGGCTACGACACGACTCTTCAACTTCCCGCCTCCGCGAAACTCTCGGCCAACACTACTGTGGCCGGCCAAGCGGGAGTCACCTGGCCAACACAGAACGGCCGACACAACATCACCGGACAAGTGGACGTGTACTTCGACCAGCAGTTCACCAAGTTTTTGGACGCCTTTGTGGAATACAACGGCGGCTTCCCTCAGCGCGGGTCACCACAACACTCCTTGAATTTTGGAGGGTCTTACAAAGTCACCACACGCCAGCAAGTTGACGTTCACGCAGGCTTTGGCCTGTCGTCCGCCGTAACAGATCACTTCTACGGTGTGGGGTACTCTGTTCGTTTGGGTCGGTGATGAAACGTCAGCGGCAACAGGTTACTGCCCAGCGCCCGGTGGCTTGCTGGTCAGGGGATACTCCTCACTTATCCACATACCCTTCCTGGGCGGTCTTCTTTCCACGTTCCAGAGATAGGGCCTCATCGCGCGGCTGCCATGTATCTAGGCCGTCGACGTAGCGGTTGTACATACAAAAGGCTGCCGCAATCAGCACCGTATCGTGAACCTCCAGATCCGTTGCGCCGTTCTGGAGTGCGGCGTTCATATCGCCTGGTGACGTGCTTACCTCCCTGCTGCACCTCGGCTGCTATAACCAGCAACGCTTTCAACTTGTCGGAGATCTCTGCACTTTGGAAGTCAGCCTTCACGCGCTTTACGAGATCGTAGTCACCGTTCATACACGCTGCCGCGATCGCGCCGTGAACAGTCTGGCAGAAGTAGCAATCGTTCAGGAAGGAAACGTAGGTCGCAATGAGCTCGCGATCTGACTGCGACAACGAATGAGGCTCATGCAGCAGTGCTTCTGCAAGCTCATTCAACGGCTTCTGCAGTCTCAGGACGCTTGGAGCGTTCCGGTACGCCCCAACCCCTCCAGTCGACCTCGCTTCACTAGAAGTGTTAGTCATCCAAAGCTGTTAAGAGGGCACCTGCCCGTGCTAGCGGGATGACTGTCACCAAGATGACATACAGACACCATCCTTTCCAGTACGCTCCATGGAAGAACTGCGCTACGCAAGTTCGCCATAGCATGGGGCTTATCCTTGCGAACTCACGCAAGGATACGTGTGACCGTCCCACTCTCCAACACTCTCTTAGACGCTTTGCCTGCCGCGGAACAGACGGCCCTTTCTGCGCACCTGGAACCTGTGGCCCTGCCCCAGGGATTGGTTCTTTTTGAGGCGCGACGAACTCCGCGCTATGTGCACTTCCTTAGCTCCGGCATGGCATCAATCGTAACGCCGATGCGCGACGGGACAGCCGTCGAGGTCGGTGTCGTCGGACGCGAAGGCATGGTCGAGGTGTTACACCTGTTAGGGCCGAATCTGGGGTCGACAAGATGCATGATTCAAGTCGCCGGTAGCGGGTTCAGGATCAGGTTCAGCACGTTCCAAGAACAATTCCTCAAGCACGAAGCCATGCGTCTAACCCTGATCTTTGCGCAATACCAGGGACACCTCTTAAGCCAGATCGCTGCCTGCAATCGCTGCCACAAGATCGAAGAGCGACTCGCGCGCTGGTTGTTGATGGTGGAAGACCGGGTCAGCAGTCCAACTTTTGCCCTGACCCAAGACTTCCTGGCGAACATGCTCGGATCAAGTCGTCCCGCTGTTGCGGCTTCAGCCGGCAAGTTGCAGCGAAGCGGGTTGATCCGTTACCAGCGTGGAGCCATCGAGATCATCGACAGAGCGGGGCTGGAACTCGCCGCTTGCGAGTGTTACCCGATCACCAAGCGACTCCTCCGTGAGCTTCACGGTAGCCGCAGGAGCACCTAAAGCCGGGCCCCAGCCGGAAAGGCACTCATACATCGGTAGCCTCCGCCCAGCGCGGCAGAGCCTCAAACGCTGGCGCTGCCCACAGATATCCTTGCATGGTGAAAATCCCAAGATCGCAGAGGGCCTGCATCTCTACAGCACGCTCGACGCCCTCGGCGACAATCCCGATGTGAAGGTCTTGGCAGACCTGGACGATCGCGCGAATAATGACCTGGCTCGCAGGTCGTAGGTGCACATCTCGCACCAGGGCTCGATCAAGTTTGATGATATCTGGCTGGAATTCCGACAACAGCGCCAGACCGGAGTACCCTGATCCGAAATCGTCGATCGCAATTCGCAGACCATAGCTCCTGTACTCGGTCATGATGTTGCGAAGATGTCCGTGATCCCGAACCTGTTCCACCTCTGTGATCTCGAAGACTATACGAGCCAGGGGAAAGCCGGCAAGCCGGGCTGCATTCAGGGTCCGCATCAGGCATTGCTTGGGCTGGTACACAGCATTCGGGTAGAAGTTGATGTGGAGATCGGCTCTGGTAGCTAGTATGCCGAGGGCTGCTGAAACCGTAATCGCCTTTTCACGACATCGTTGGTCGATAGAATAGCGGTTATTGTGAAGTGTGCGGTCAAGGACAGAACTGGCCCCTTCACCGTTCGGTCCACGAACAAGCGCTTCATACGCAAGCACTCTGTCCGTTCTCACGTCAAGGATTGGTTGAAACGCCATCGAGAACGGAAGATCCGGGCCAGAGTTGCAGAGCTTGCAATGGGCTGGTTGATGCATGGGCAAGAGATGGAGATCAGTCTCCTGCGTTGCCAGGTCAGCTCTCGTTCCTATGTCGTGCAGACTACTTCCGGACGGCCACTTCTTGTCGTTCTCAGGGTTCACGGTTGCTCTCAGAGTGATTCAAGACCGGCAAATCGCAACTAGACTACGACGCTCCGGTAGTGTTTTTCCTGAGCTTAGATTTGAGCGTCCAAGAATTAAGTGTGGAATCGCACATACGTCAAAACCTATTCGTTATCATCACTTACATGCCCTGTCCCGTGTATATCGTCGTAAATCGCGCTGTTTGCGGGCGTTCACGCACCGAGAGTCCGCTGTCGCAGCTGGATGCCTTGCGAGTTTACCAAAATCCGTCATCAATCTGTTTTGCAACGCAAGCCAGATGACGGACAAGGGGCTTCGTGCCGGCCCAAGATGGGATATGAAGCTTCCTAACGCTCGCCACATCGTGAATGTCGATCGGATGAACGACGGGCTCGTCGTGAAGTTCGCGGATGGCCGATGTGTGTTTTTCTCTAGTGCCTATCTCTACTCCAAGTTCGCTGAGGGCGAACCGTTGGATGAGTCCGACCCAGGGCTCTAGTTCCCGGGTTGGCTCAGGTAGCCGGCCGCTGCACGGTACCTTTACGAGCTAAGTGGCAAAACCTGTATCGAACTCCACGAAGTTTTCGAGATGGTGTTTCACGACCTCGTAGCACTCACAGGCTTGCTCTTCAAGCCCTTTCCGATCCGTAATGGTAAGCACCCCTCGCGTGTATGTGATCAGGCCTTTTGCTTTGAGCGCTCTGGCCGTGGCGGTGACAGTAGGTCGAGCGCTACCCAGCATCTCCGCGAGGAATTCCTGAGACAGGGACATTGTGTTCTGCTTGGCGCGATCAGAGCAAATCAAGATCCACCGGGCAAAGCGCTGCTCATGGCTGTGGTGGACGTTGCACGCAGCTGACTGTGTTGCTTGGGTTAACTGTGCTTGCACATACCTGAGGGCTAGCCGATGGAACTCTCCGTGCCGGGCAAACTCTTGTTGCGCGGCCCTCAAAGGGCAAGCAAAGCCATATCCGGGAAGCTGCATAAAAACACGATTTAGACTATGTTTGGTCCCCATCAGTGCCGAGATGCCCACGGCGGATTCATAACCGAACATACTGACTTCTACCTCAAAACCATCCCGAAAGATCGTGGTCATCGACCCAATACCCTGCTCCACGAAGTACAGGCTCGTAATCTGTTTGCCTGGAGTTTCGAGATCCTGGCGCAGTGGAAGCTCTACATTGCGGAGCTTCAATCGATCTATAACATCAGAGTCAAGATGTCCAAGTAGTGTGTTGTTGAAGAACCCGTACGGCATGCGTTCTCCCTTCGCGGCAAGGGTATTCGCTCCCCGGCTTTGAACGCTTCGAGCCGGCGACCCACTCACACCGTAAAGCCGGTGTCGAAGTCGGCGAAATTCTCAAGATGTTCACGAACCACCCGGTAGCACTCACAAGCCTCTCGCTCAAGCCCTTCCGAGTTGATGATCCGGATGGCTCCCCGACTGTAATCGATTAGACCCTTGGCTTTGAAACTGCTGGCAGCAATGGAAACCGTGGATCGCGTACTTCCCAGCATCTGGGAAACAAATTCTTGCGCCATCTCCAGATGCCGCCTTCTTGCTCGGTCACAGCAGATCAGAAGCCATCGGGCAAGACGCTGCTCATGAGTATGCACAGCGTTGCAGGCAGCATTCTGAATGGACAAGGTCAGCTGAGCCTGCACGTACCGTAAAGCAAGTTGCTGAAACCTGCCCCCACGCTGGAACTCCTGCTGAGCGGTCTTTACTGCTGAAGTGTAGCCGAAACCTGCCAATTGCATGAAGATAGCGTTCAGGCTGCGCTTGGTTCCCATCAGGGCGGAAACCCCCACGGCCGATTCATAGCCAAACATGCTGGTTTCTACCTGCATGCCATCTTCGAAACGGGTGGTCATGGATCCAATACCCTCTTCGATGAAAAACACCTGTTCGATGCGGCTCCCGGGATGCTCCAACCGATGCATCACGGGCAGTTCGACCCGGCGAAGCTGAAGACGTTTTACGGTCTCGGCATCCAGATGTCTTAAGAGCGTGTTCCTATAACTGTGCTCGGGCACGGGGCATCTCGCAATCCAGCATTTGCCATGCCCCGAGAAAAGGGACCGGACACAGGAAGAATATGCCGAGCATAAACCAAACGGTCCGCTGTGTCATGTGGGTGACACAAGCGTCTAAATCGTCTTTGGGACCGCGGGCTGAGGGCCGCAAAGTCAGCCTGCAGTTTCGCGCCGAAACCGCCCAGCCCTGGATTTCGGGTTTTCGTTTTCGTATGTGCGAGAGCACACAGACAGGCTTCACGGACTCCTCCAAGCTGAAGTTGGTTCCTGCAGAGTCGGAGTGGGCTTCTCCGGTAGGCTTTCTGCTTCCTGAGTACGTAGCTTGACTCCTCCCTTTGCAGAGTAGCTAGCCGAGAGGGATTGATGTGCACATTCCAGAGAACGAGGTGATTTCGATGTCTCAATACAACGGTGTGGTGAGTTGGTTCAGCAACGCAAAGGGCTTCGGCTTCCTTGGCCGAGACGGTGGTCCGGATGTCTTCTGCCATTACAGCGCCATACAGCGTGAAGGGTACAAGACGCTGAATGAGGGCGACATGGTGACCTTCGACATCGTTCAGGGTGCGAAAGGACCGCAAGCCGAAAACGTCGTTCTCGCGGATCAACCCGCTACTATGCACAGGAAAGATCTTGCTGCATCGAAGGCTGCCACGTCGCTGGATACGTAAAGCCTACCCAGGCGCCTCGGTGGTGTGCTGTCCAAAATGAAAGCACCCGTGACAACAGAGACCCTCCTTTTCTGAACAAGCTTGGAATGGGCTCCTGCCCATACCGACCTGCGTTCGGGTGTGGGTAGGAGCCCAGCTTCCGAATCAGCGTAGAAGACTAGGACTGCCTCGAGCCCCGCTCTCCCGGGCTGCAGCTGTGCCGCTCCAAACACGATGCTCCAGCGTCGTGCCGTGGCGTGTTGATCTGCTCCTCCTTCCTACAACTCCGTAAGTAAACCGCCGCCTGTCGCTTACGGCGATGAGCCCGCTCTGATATAAAAAAGAAAGTGCGCCCTTGCTCCCGACGGGCTGCCAGGCGGACCAGAGCTCGCTCTTGCCCGGAAGAGATGCGCTTAGCAGGGGGCATGATGCGCAGCGGCAACCACATCCAAAGCAGCAGATCCTCCAATGATGCGGGCAATTCCGTACGCCCTCGCACTCGCCGGCTTTGAGGCCGCTCGGCCCAAATCCGGCAGCCACGGAGCTGCTACAGAGCACGTACCAGCACCCTGTCACCCCTAAGGCCATGCTCGCTCGGGAGTTATGTGTGCAAACGTACAGACGTCGATTTGTTACTTCTGCAATCTCTACATTGTCAATAGCTGGTTAGGGTCATTTCGTGCACAGTACAGCGCTTCTGGAGTAGCAGTGTTTGCAGACTGAAGCCAGTGACTGTCCCGATCAGAGCGACGTCATCCAACGGAGGAGCAATGAAATCCCATGACGAAGCACATGCGAGCCTCAACGACCGGGTCCCTAGAAGTGAAGCTGCCATCCCGTGACTTCCGTCACCCCCGGACGTCGCTCTCAGAGCGTTGTGATGACGCCAACTCCGGCGGGCAGTCTCCTCAGCAGGTGCCCAGGCCACCGTGCGTCTCACGATCTACTGTCCTCTCCGTGGACGACAGCAACGACCTGCTGCACGTCATGGAATGCACGCTTGGCTTTATGGGCTTCGACGTGATCTCCTGCAGCGATGCATACGCTGCCTCGAAAGCCTACCGCGCTTGCGAGGCTGTCGACCTGCTGATCACAGATCTGGAAATGCCGGGGAGATCTGGTATCGAACTGGCGCGTGAACTCTGTGCTCTGTGCCCAACGATGCCGGTCCTCATCGTGTCAGGCGCCTACCTCACGGCAGAACTGCGACGGGAAATTGAGCAAAGCAAGTGGCGATTCCTGGCGAAACCCTACCCAATAGCTCAACTGTCGGCCAATGTTTACGCCCTTTTACGTACCCGCGTCGCTGTCCAGTAGATTGATTGAAGTACAGCGCACCAATGGAAGGTAGTGGGAGAGAGTTGATGGGAACGAACGCCCACGCTCCAGCAAGTCACTGAATCGCGACGTAGAAAGACGAGTGAGACGGTTATGGTAAACGAACAAGAACAACACATGGATTTGCTTCAGCGGCTTGCGCGCGCCGGCTACAGCGTCACGGAGCAGCGGTCCGATTCGGAAGGTATAGTGCACGTGTTGGTTGGAAAGCAATGGATGACCTTCGCTGAGATGACAGCCCTCGCCTCTCAGGACTCCGAGCAGCAAGCGAAAGACTGACGCGATTCTCTGCCATGCCGGCCCAATAGGAAGGGCGGGCATCTCGCCCGCCCCTGGTATGCAAGCCTCTCCTCGGCCGCCCTACTTTTCAGCGGTTTGGACTGGGAAGGCTTTGAGAATCTTATCCACGGCCTTCGCTAGCTTATTCGTGTTCTTGTCTTCCTTGCCTGAAAGAGTTTGTTGCGACATGCCTCGGAAAACAAGCTGATGGTTTGTGTCGTACGAATCAATGACAAGACTACCTACGGGGATGTTTACGACCTGCGTATTCGAGATGCCGTCACCTCCGAAACCTCCACCAAAACCGCCGAACCCCCGGCCACGCCATCCGTAGCCGCCGCCACCAAGACCTTCATAGAAGCTGTTGTACTCTTTCTGATTTCCACGAGAACCGACTGCGGTAAACTCGAGATCTCCTCCATCCGGGACGGCTTGCAGACCCCGCGCCGTCAGGT
>CAXTRM010000006.1:35423-36144 GCA_964246625.1 uncultured Acidobacteriaceae bacterium | reverse complement strand
TGGGGCGGCGTGAGCAGCTTCGGCTTCGACTGTTCCGGGCTGGTGCAGATGATCTTCCGCCGTGCCGGGGTGACATTGCCTCGGGATGCTGCGCTGCAAGCGACATGGAGCGGCTTCGAGGCACCTACGGACGAGCCGGCGAATGGGGATGTTTTCTTCTTCGGCACCCCAGAGAAGGGCATTGACCATGTGGGGGTGGCGCTCGGCAAAGAGAATTTTCTGCATGCGACCACACACGGCACCCCGGGGGTTCAGATCAGTACGCTTGCGGAGCCGTATTGGCGGGAACGGCTGCTTACATGGAGAAGGCTGCGCAGATGAGTGAGGACGCTGCCACAGTTCAGGTACAGCTGCGCCGGTTGTTTCTTCGCCATCGATGGACCACGGCGATGGCTTCAAGTGCGTTCCGTGATGTTGTTCAACTCGCGTGGACACGCGATGGGCTGACCGGCTATGGCGAGGGTGCGCCGATCCTGCGCTACGGACGCAGCCCTGAGGCCGTTCTGCGGGATCTCCAAGAGATCGCACCATGGCTGAGCAGGCAGGATCCGATGCACTTCCGCCCGTTGCTTGCAGAGGCGCGGGAGCGACTAGGAGCTACAAACGGCGCGGCGCTGGCTGCCATCGATAGCGCGGTACGGGACTGGCATGCGCGGCGTCTGGGGGTGCCCTTGCGCCACGTGCTCGGCCTCCGTGTGGAGGCTTCGGCGATCAGCAGCGT
>CAXTRM010000006.1:31308-35413 GCA_964246625.1 uncultured Acidobacteriaceae bacterium | reverse complement strand
ATCGCGGAGATGGTGCGCGAGACCGAGGCCTTTCCTGTGCTGAAGATCAAGGTCGGGCTCGACAACGATGAGGAGATCGTCCGTGCGGTGCGCGCCGCAACCGCGAAGCCGCTGCGCGTAGATGCGAACGAGGGATGGCAGGAGCCGGAGCTTGCCATACGGCGTATTCGCTGGCTTGAAACACAGGGCGTGGAGTTGATGGAGCAGCCCATGCCAGCGGCGATGGTGGAGGAGATGCGCTATGTGCGCTCCCGGGTGAGTATGCCTGTGTATGCCGATGAGGCGTGTACCAGCGGGCAAGCGATCCCGGCGATGGTGGGCCTTTACGACGGTATCAACGTCAAGCTGGACAAGGCAGGCGGCCTGACAGAGGCATTGCGGTGGATAGAGATCGCACGCGCCTGTGGCTTGAAGGTGATGCTTGGCTGCATGGTGTCAAGCAGCTGCGCCTGTACGGCCGCGGCGCAGCTGGCGCCTTTGGCCGACGTGTGCGACCTGGATGGCGCGCTACTGTTGCGTGACGACCCTTTTACCGGCATGAGCTTGCCCCGCGGCCGCGTTGTGCTGCCACGGGGTGTGCCCGGTTTGGGAGTGCGGCCTGTTGCCGAGTCGGGCCAAGCGGCCCAGGGATAGGAACGGCAGCCCGTGCTCGGCGAGCGCTGCGGAGGCCCGCAGAATGCGGACGCGGCGGCGTGGGCGAAGAAACGAGCGCGGCGGTGCGGAAAGGTTTGACCGGCGCGGCAAACGGCCCTAGCGTAGGAAGACACCACACGACTTGCCTCCATTGGGCCGCTGCCATCGTTGATGGCCCTGATGTGGGGCCAATGACTTCCACGAACGGTTGTGGAAGCAGGCGTTTGGCCAGGAGTGTCCCTGCTGATGAAGTTTCGGTCCGCATCCCACTTTGTCTTTGCCATGCTGGTTGCGCCCTGCGCGTTGCCGGCCGCCGCACAAACAGTGACCGGCAGCATCAGCGGCACGATCACCGACCCAGCCGGAGCGGCCATTCGGGGTGCCAAGGTGGTGCTGCGCAACACCGACCAGAACGTGGACGCGCGCACGCTGACCACCAACGGGGATGGCTTCTTTACGGGACGCTCGCTTCCGCTGGGCACCTATACCGTGACGGTAACGGACCAGGGATTTGCGTCCGATGCCGTGAGTGGGCTCGTTTTGCACGCTGATGAGGCGCTCACGGTGAATCGCAAGCTGGTGGTGAGTTCCGAGCAGCAGTTGATCACGGTGACGGCCGACCAGGCCCAGTTGAACTTGGAAAACGGGATGTCGGAGGGGTTGATCAACGGCACGCAGGTGCGCGAACTGGTGTTGAACAACCGCAACTACGAACAGCTGCTGCAGCTGCAGCCCGGCGTAGCGTATGGTGGCGCCACCGATCAGTTGTATATCGGGGTGTCGCTGCCGGCGGGCACCTCGAACCAGGTTGCGTTCAGCGTGAACGGGCAGCGCAGCACAGCAAACAACTGGACGGTGGACGGGGCCGACAACGTGGATCGCGGAGCCAACCTGACGCTGATCACGTTTCCCTCGATCGATGCGCTGCAGGAGGTGCAAACGCTGCGTGGGACCTATCTGGCCGAGTATGGCCGCAGCGCCTCAAGCCAGGTCAATGCGGTCACGCGTGCGGGCACCAACTCGCTCCATGGCTCAGGGTATGAGTTCTTCCGCAACGACATCCTGAACGCTAATGGGTACTTCAACAACCTGAGCCTGCTGCCGCGGCCCAAGCTGCGCTACAACGACTTCGGCTATACCCTCGGCGGCCCTGTGTTCCTGCCCCATGTCTACCGTGGCCGCGACCGGACGTTCTTTTTCGTGTCGCAGGAGTTTCGCCGGGTGGTGAATTACGCGCTGACCACCGTGGATGTGCCTACCGCGGCTGAGCGCGGCGGAGACTTCAGCAGCAGCTACCTGACATCCAACGGCACGGCAGGCGGGTCTTACAACGGCAACACCGGCCCGGTTCTGGTGTGCACCGTGCCCGGGCCGAACGGCTCGTGTACGACGTTTGGCAACCGCATCACGAATATTTCGCCCACGGCAGCCGCATACCTGAAGGACATCTACAGCACTGTTCCCTTGCCGGACTCCGCGCAGGATCTTGCTGCGGGTCTTGATCCACACGCGTACACATACAACGCACGCAACATCTTCAACGACACCCAAACCCTGGTGCGCGTCGACGAGAACGTGAACGAGCACCTGAACCTGTTTTATCGCTATCTCCATGACACGCTGCCCAGCCAGGAGGCGGGCGGTCTGTTTGTCGGGGGCGGCTTGCCGGGCGTGCAGGCCACCACGACGCGCGCCCCCGGAACGCAGCACGTAGCGCACGTGACCTGGAACCCAACGCCTACGCTGGTCGTCAATGCCGGCTATGCGTACTCGAGCGGCGCTGTGCTGAGCGACCCGACAGGGGCTGTGCTGCAGTCCAGCTCGCCGGACATCAAGCCGACCTTGCCGTTCAGTGGCAACACCCTGGGTGTTGTGCCCAATCTCACGATCGCCAACGTCACGGGGGTCACCAGCGCCGGCATCTACAGGGACTACAACCGGAACCACAACCCCTTCGGCGATGTTTCCAAGGTGCTGGGGCAGCATGTGTTGAAGGCCGGGGTGACATATAACCACTTCCAAAAGACGGAGAACGTCACCGGCAATGCCAGTCCGTTTCCGCAAGGGTCCTTCTCGTTCACAACGGTGGCCGCGCCGGCGGGAACGCCGGTCAGTGCACAGGCCAGCCCGTTCGATGCCGCGTTTGCCAACTTCCTGACCGGCAACGCCAATAACGGCTTTACGCAGGGCTCGCGCACGCTGACGCCCAACATCCAGGAGAACCTTTTTGAGGCGTACGCGCAGGACACGTGGAAGGCGACGCGGCGCCTGACCCTGAACTACGGTGTGCGCTTCAGCTACTTCGGCCAACCACTTGACGGCAACGGGGAGCTTAGTAACTTCGATCCGGCGACGTTCAATGCAGCCAACGCGCCGACGATCGCCAGCAACGGCAATATCTGTGTCATAGCGTCATGTGCCAACCTGAACGGCCTGAACAGCGGCGTGCCGAACCTTGGCTACGATCCCCTGAACGGCATCATTCTGGGTACACCGGGAACGTATGGTCATGCATCCCCTTACGGAGCCGCGGTGGGCTCGACGGCGAAGAATGACTTTGCCCCGCGGCTTGGCTTTGCCTATGACGTGTTCGGTACGGGCAGAACGGCGTTACGGGGTGGCTATGGCTGGGCCTACGACGAGAGCGAGGTCAGCTTCTACGAGACGGACATCTTCAACAACCTGCCTTATGTCACCACCAATAGCTACACGACTGCCAACCTGGATAACCCAGCGGCGGGCACCGCGGTCGTCAGCCTGGCACCGCCGTCACCTGCAGGCTCGCCCGTAAACTACAAGACGCCGTACGTGATGCAGTATTCGCTGGATCTGCAGCAGGCCATCACGCCAAGCTTCACCGTGGACATCGGCTACTTCGGCGATCATGGAACGCATCTGCTCGGCCGAGTGGATTTGAACACCATTCGCCCGGGTGCCTATGCCGCAGCGGGCATTCCGTTCAACAACGCCGGCGGGGGTAGCCGGGCCGGTACGGGCATGGCCGGGTGCACCCTTGGCTTTACGTCACAGGCCTGTGAGGCGGAGCTGAACCAGATTCGTCCTTACAAGGGCTATACCGCGGTGAATGCCGTGGAGTCGATCTTCAGTTCGAACTACAACTCACTGCAGGTCAAGGCACAGAAGAAGTTCAGCGGAAAGAGCTACATCGACGCGAACTACACGTGGTCGCGCGCGCTGACCAACTCGCAGGCCGACTATTCCGCAGGTCCGCAGAACCTTTACGACATCAATGCCGACTACGGGCGCGCGGCCATCGACCGCACCAACATCCTTACGCTCGATGGCGTGTACGAGTTGCCGTTTTTCCGCAGCCAAAAGGGCCTGGTCGGTCACCTGGTGGGCGGTTGGGAGTTGAGTGCCATCTATGCCATCAACTCCGGCCTGCCACTGACGGTGAGCATGTCCGCTTCCACAACCAATGTGATCAACTACGCGGGCGGTTCAGGCGTGA
>CAXTRM010000006.1:26193-31298 GCA_964246625.1 uncultured Acidobacteriaceae bacterium | reverse complement strand
CGTATGCGCAGGCATCCACCACAGGCGCGACCAACGGCGGACGCGTGACCGATGCAGCAGGGCTCGGGATCCTGGGGCCGAGTACGGCGGGCCTGCGCCCCAGCATGGTCGCCAACCCGAACGCCGGCTACGGCGGAAAAATCCATACGCGCACGAACTGGTTCTACCGACCGGCGTTTGTGGCTCCGGCACCAGGGGCGCTTGTACCCGGCAACGAGAGACGCGGCGTGATCGAAGGTCCCGGCTTCAACCGTTTAGACATTGGCGTGTTTCGCAACTTCCGCCTCTTCGAAAGCCTCACCTTTCAGCTGAGGGGAGAGGCGTTCAACGCACCCAACCACACCAACTGGCAAGGTGTGGGAACCACTGCCAGCACGGCTTCCACCTTTGGGGTCGTCACGTCATCGCGCGACCCACGCATCCTGCAGGTGGCGGGCAAGCTCACCTTTTAGAGGATCTGCTCACGTGCTGCGTGAGGCGGCAGGTTCGGAGGCCAAGTATGCGGAGCTTCCACAGGACAGGGACAGAAACAGGGAGAGCCTGACGCCTTGCGCGCCAGGCTCTCCCTGTGTGGCTCCCGTGCGATGTGCCTAGAATTGGTACCTGAGGCTGAACTGCCATTCACGATCGGAGGAGTAGGTTTGGCCCTTGGTGGTGATTTGACCGAAGGTGCCGCCGGTGGGATTGGCGTTTACGTTGTCCAGGTTGGGATGGTTGGTGAAGTTGAAGGCTTCGGCGCGGAACAGCAGCTGTTGGTTGTCATGAGCGGGGATGACGTGAAAGGTCTTGACCAGGGCAAGGTTCCAGCTTTGAAAGCCCGGGTTGTAGATCTGATTGCGTGTGTCGCGTGGGGCAAAGGTGCCTGCGGCAGGTGTTTGAAAGGCTGATGTGTCAAACCAGCCGCCGGCGCCAAAGCGCTTGTACACGTTGACGGGTTTGGTAATGTCCCACAGCTGGGTGCCGGCGCCGGTGCCTACGCCGGCAAAGTCATCGCCGGTGCCGATGGAGAATGGCGTTCCGGTCTGGGCCTGGGTAACCCCGGAGACCTGCCAATCGCCAAGTGCGCCGCGCGCGAACACGTTGCCGAGGTGGTTGCCATAGGTGAGATTCCACACGTAATCGACGACGAGCACGTTGCGAATATCGAAGTCTGCCGGACCGTAGTTGATTGACGGGTTGTAGTAGTTGGGCAGGACATAGCCGCGGCTGGAACCGTAGTCGAGCAGCTTGGCCCAGGTGTAGGCCGCGCCAAACAAGAAGTTCCTGGTCAGGCGGCGCTTCAGGTTGATCTGCATGCCGTTGTAGATCGAGCTGCCGCGATCAGAGGCTTCAATGATGGAGGCAAAACCCTGATAAGGGCGGAGTGCGTTTTCGTTTACCCCGGGGTTGGCCTGGATGGTACCGGGCTGGAGCTCGTTCATGTTGCCGAGTTGCTGAAGGTGGATGCCGCGCCGACCGACGTAGGAGAGGGTCAGCGTGGCGAACTTCGGGAAGTCCTGTTCGAGCGAAGCGCTCCAGGCCCAGGACTCGGGGCTGGGCAGGTTATAGCTCTGCGAGGAGAGTTGCAGGGGGTACGCGGCCGCGGTGGCCCCACCCGGATTGTCGGCGCTGCCGTTGATAACCGATTCTGCGGGTTGGAAGGGGGCATTGCCACCCGGCTGCACATCGTCCTGCACGCCCAAACGCTGCACGAAGCGCCCGCCGCCCAGCCGAAGCACGGTGCTTTGGGTTAGCTGCTCCGTGAAGCCGATGCGCGGTTGGACGTTGGACCAGACGATGGGCGAGTAGGCCTTGTTGTAGCCGTGAAAGAGGCCGCTGTACTGGCCACTGAGGATGGCAGTGGGAAGGTGACCCTGCGCGGCGGAAGGAAAGGCATTGCCGGGGATCACGACGCCGTTGTACTGGTTGCCCGCGCCGACCTCCACCCCGGTAGCGGGATCGATGGTGGGGGAGGCACCGGGGATGTAGTTGGCCGGGTTGAAGAAGGACTGATTGCCCCAGAGCGCATAGAAGGGTTGAAAGATGCTGTACCGCACACCGTACTCAAGCACCATGTGTGAGGTGACCCGAAAGGCATCCTGGCCGAAGAACTCGCCCGCATTGCCGCGAAACAGCGTGTAGGACTTTTGCCCGATCTCGCCGTAGCTGTCGAAGCGGCCAAGGGCCGCATTGGCCACGGCAACACCGGCACCAGGCTGGCTGTTGTGCTTGTCGGTGAAGACGAACTGGCCGTTCTGGTTGTTGGTGGCGCCTGGTGTGGTGCTCGACACATTGATCTGATCGAAGTCGTTCTCGCCGGAGTAGATCCACTGGCCACCCACGATGACGGTATGCCTGCCGAGGACCTTGGTCAGCGAGTCGGCCAGCACGATGACCTCGCCGCCGGAGTGCGACGGGTAAGGGCCGCCATCGAGTGTGCCGAAGTTGGTGATGTTGATGGTAGGGATCTTGTTGGGGATCAGCTTGTCGGAGGCGGCGAACAGGTAGGGGTAGTTGATGCCGTACTGTGTCCGGTCATACAGGCCGCTGGACAGGTCATCCGTGATGGTGACGTGGTCCGACGAACCAGAGGCTGTGAAGTCATTCACCGTACTGGGAGTAATGGTCCAGGTGTAGTGAAGAACGCCAACTTCGTTGGGCCAGTTCCACACCTGCGGTGTGCGATTGAAGTTGCCGGCGAACGGACTTTCCTGGTTGAAGGTGTAATGGAGAAACGAGAACCGGAACTGGTGTGCCGGCGACGGAAGGAAGTCGACGGTGACGGTGTCTTTGCGCTGGTTCTGCGGATAGGGCGCCTGCGCCTCCCAGTTGTAGCTGGCACCCTTGGCGTCGGGCAAAGGGTACGCGTTCAGCAGGGCAAGCCCATTGGGGCTGGTTTGTCCGGGAGGGATGACGTTGTTTGGATACGCGATGCCGGTGTTGGGATCCCTGATCACCGTGCCGGCAGGGTAGAAGATGTTGGGCCCAAGCAGTTCGCTAAAGTTGCCTGTACGCATCAGTGCCGTCGGCACGGTGCCGGTCTGCGTGGGGGTTTGGCGATAGCGCAGGTATTCCTGGCCAACCAGGAAGAAGAGTTTGTTGCGCAGACCTTCCCATTTGCCGGGAAGGGCGATGGGACCGCTCAGGTTCCAGCCGAACTGGTTGAAGCGGAAGGCGCCTGGGTGCTCGGCGATCGCGGGATCCGAAGACTGCTTGCGGATCCAGGTGTTGGCGTTGAAGAACGAGTTACGCAGGTACTCATAGGCCGAGCCGTGGAAGTCGCGTGTGCCCATGCGAGGAACCTGCACCAGAACGCCCCCCGAGGTGCCACCGTACTGCGCGGGGTAGGTGGTGGAGAGGATCTGCATCTGCGCGATGGTGTCGACGTCGGCGACCCCGGTGGTGGTACCGTTGCCACGGGTACGGATCATGGGCGCGCCGTCCAGCGTGATCGCAATTTCGTCGTTCCGCGCACCGCTAATCTGCGGCCCACCGAAGTCCGGGGCGAAGTTGAAGGAGGTCAGTGGCGCGCCCCGTGTGACTCCGGGCTCAAGCTGCGAAAGGTATTCGGGGTTGCGGCCATTCAACTGGATCGACTTGACCTGCTCCCCGGTGACCAGCTGCCCCACAGAGGCCGACTCCGTTTGCAGGGCGTTCGCGTTGGCTTCAACGGTGACCGTGGTGTTGGTATTGCCCAGCTTCAGCGTGAAGTTCACCTGGCGACCGATGTTGGCGTCCACCTGGGTGTTTTGCGAGCTTTCGCTCTCGAAGCCCTGCGCCTGGGCGGTCACGGTGTATGTGCCTGGGCTTACGTTGGTGAGGGTGTAGGAGCCGCGTGCATCCGTGGTGACCGACGACTCCTGGCCGGTTCCGGCACTGCGGGCCGTGACCTTTGCGTTCGGTACCACGGCACCAGTGCTGTCTGAAACAACGCCCGAGATGGAAGAGTTTACGTTCACCTGGGCAAAGGCAGGTTGAAAAGCCGTAGCGAGCGCGACAGAGCTGACGAGAGGCCAGGCTGCTGCGAAAGACATACCGTTCCACGTCCGTTGCATGCGATCTCCAGTGCGAAAGTGAGTGTTTTGTGGAAACGTATCCATGGCCCAAATTCAGGATGGGAGGCATTCTAAGCAGACTTAAGTCACCTTGCCAAGGCTTATCTTTCGTTACCTTCCAGGAGTACCCGCCAATCGGTTGCTGAAGGGCGTTGAGTGCTCTCGCCAATCTGCCCACCCTGGTTGTTAAAGCGGCAGGGCCGACCCGTACAGCAGGACCGCAGGCTAGACGTTCAAGAAGCGGCAGAGCGTTTCGGACAGACCCGGGAAAGTCCCTGCATGACAGGTAGTGATGGTTCCTTCGGGGTCAGGTGCGGCCGGGATGCAGGGCTTGATTGCTTTCCAACCGGGGGCACGGTAGGGTGTAGCGGGTGGCACCTCTCCCGTTTTCCCGTCTGTTTGGTACTTCTGGTCGGCGCGCGGTGGAGACCCTTGCGCCGCGCCGCACCTTTGACGATGTCATCCTGCCGCCCGGAACCCGCCGCGCTCTTGAAACGGCTCTGGCGCAGGTAACCCAGCACGACTTGATCTTTACGGGCTGGGGCCTTGGGGAACGGCACTCGACCGGCCTTGGGCTTGCTTTCAACTTCGCCGGGCCGCCCGGCACCGGTAAGACGATCTGTGCGGAAGCCATTGCACAGTCACTTGGCCGTCAACTGCTGGTGGTTCGGTATGCTGAGCTCGAGTCCATGTGGATGGGCGAAACGTCAAAGAACGTGGCTGCGATCTTTCGCACGGCGCGCGAGGAAGGGGCGGTTCTCTTTTTCGATGAAGCTGATGCGATCGCAGCACGGCGCTCGACCTCGGTCGATAGTGGCGCGCAGCGCGAGTCAAACAGCGTGGTCAATGTGCTGTTGCAGGAGTTGGACAGGTATACCGGGGTTGTCATCTTCGCTACAAACCTGGCGGCAAACTTCGATCCGGCCTTTGAACGACGTATCCGCACCCATGTGCTCTTTGAATTGCCAGGCGAGACGGAACGGGTCCGCATCTGGCAGGCGCAACTGCATCCCTCGCGAACGCCGCTGGCGGAGGATGTTGATTTCCACGTTCTTGCGCAACAGCACGAGG